>CAYRNC010000083.1:0-7684 GCA_964425645.1 uncultured Oscillospiraceae bacterium
AAATGTTTACACCCCTCGTTAAAGCATTGACCCGTTAATGTTCAAAACGAAAGGTCATTAATCACTATAGTAATTGATCGCCGTATTATGATATAATTGATCTTACTCCGATTACTAAAATCCTTCACCTTCTATATGAGTCATCGGATACAGTTTTGCAAATAACCTCCATACTGCAGGGCTAAAGCGAAACAGAATAAATGATATCTTATAGACCATCTTGCAATCAGCTTTAAAAATTAATTTGGGAAAAACAATTTTATATTCCTTCCACACATCCGATATAATGTTTTGCATTCCTGGATCATCAATCCTACTTTTTGCTACGATCCAAGTTTTGATTAGCTGATTCCCGTAACCCTTAAGTATAAATTTGTACAAGGCTTCAGTTCCGGACTCAGAATAAAGGGAGAGCACATATTTCTTTGCTTTATACAGTTCCATTTTATATCGGGAAAAATGTATTCTGCTCAGACTATCCCTTCGCTTTCGATAATAATATAATAGATCTTCGGTAAAAACAATTTTTTTAGAAAGTAAAATACATATAGGGGTCACTAACACATCATTAAAGTATTGAAATGGAAGTCGAATCTTGTTCCTTTCATATCCTGTTTGCTCAAGTATTTTTCTTTTGAAAAGCTTATTCCACATCACAATATGTATTTTGGAATCCAAATTACTTCTTGTAATATCCGAATGGGCCCACAAAGATATAATTTTATCATTCAATCTTAGGGGCGGGGTAGAAGCCTCTTTACGGACTTCATTTTCCCCAATGATCTGATATCCGCAGCAGGCGATATCCGCGTCAAATTCTTTGAGCATATAAAGCAGCTTTTCATACATTACGGGCGAGATATAATCGTCGCTGTCGACAAACCCTATATAAAGGCCCTTTGATATCTTAAATCCTTCAGCTCTGGCATCAGACATTCCGCTGTTTTGTTTATGTATCGTTTTAATTCTATTGTCTTTTTCTGCATATCCATCGCAAATTGATTTGCTTTCGTCAGTCGAACCGTCGTTCACTAATATAAGTTCAAATTCACTGAATGTTTGACTTAAGATTGATTCAATACAGTCTTTCAAATATTTTTCCGAGTTGAAAATTGGGACGATTATGCTTATAAGCGGGTCCTTTAAGCTACTCATTTATTGGTCCTTTCCTTAAAATACAAAATCGTTTTTTCCAGGCCCTCATTTAAAGCTGTATTGGGTTCCCATCTCAGCTTGATGTTTGCCAAATTGACGGAGGGCCTCCTTGATACAGGATCATCTGGCGGAAGCGGTGTAAAAACAATACTAGATTCGGAACCGGTCATGTAAATTATTTTTTTAGCGAGATCCAATATTGATATTTCTTCCGGATTCCCTATGTTTACAGGCCCCGGGAAATCATCACGTTCCATCATCTTAACAATACCCTTTATCAAATCCTCCACGTAACAAAAAGATCTCGTTTGGTTCCCGTCTCCGTAAATTGTAACAGGCTTATTCCTCAATGCCTGCATAATGAAATTGGGGATAGCACGTCCATCCTCCGTGTCCATATTCGGACCATAGGTATTGAATATCCTGACAACTTTTATTTTAGTATCGAATTCCCGATGATAATCAAAACACATAGCCTCTGCACACCGTTTTCCCTCATCATAGCATGCCCTTTTCCCCACAAAATTCACGTTTCCACGATAACCTTCATTTTGGGGATGTTCCAATGGATCCCCATATACTTCACTTGTACTTGCCTGCAATATCTTTGCGCCCTTAATATTGGCCAGATCAAGCATATTAAGCATCCCTAAAACATTAATTTTGATCGTGGTCACAGGGTTTTTTTGATATACAAAAGGGCTTGCAGGACAGGCCATGTTATAGATTTCATTTATATCTTCATCAATCTTCAGTTTATCAGTAACATCATGTTTAACCGTTATAAAATTAGGTTTATCCAATAGGTGGCTGATATTCCTATATTCGCCGGTAGTAAAATTATCAACACAAATAACCCTATGCCCATTCAAATACAGCATATTACACAAATTTGATCCTAAAAAACCGGCACCTCCGGTTACCAAAACAGTTTTCAAATATTCGGCTCCTTCTTAACCCAAATGATATATATCCCTGGTGTACACCTTATATTTCACGTCCTCAAGATTCGGAGACATTCGGTTCGCCAAAATAATATCGCAATTTTTCTTAAAATATCTTATATTATCGGTTATTTCAAATTCACACCTTCTATCGGATGTAAGCAGTGGTTCGTAAACAAGAACTTTGATACCATGCTTAGATATTTGCTTAATAATATCCCAAACAGCGGATCCCCTGGAATTGGACGCATCTTTTTTCATAGCCGTTCCATATATACCTACAACGTTGGGTCTAAAGCCCAATATTCTGGTGACAATATGCTCTTTTCTAGTTCTATTTGATTCTACAATCGCCGACATTAAATCGCTTGGTACAAGCCCATAATCCACCGTAAGCTGCAAAGAATCCTTTGGCAAACAGTATCCCCCGTAGCCGAAAGAGGGATTATTGTAATGATCGCCGATCCTGGAATCCATACCTAGGCCATCAATTATTGACTTTGTATTTAACCCTTTCAGTTCTGCGTAAGTATCCAGCTCATTAAAAAATGCGACACGCATCGCCAAGTAAGTGTTGGAAAATAGTTTAATAGCCTCGGCCTCCGCCGATCCGGTAAATAAAATAGGGGCATCCTTTTTTAATGTGCCTTGTAGAATAAGATTGGCTAATTCTTTTGCCCGCTTCGATTTCTCTCCAATTATTATACGGGAAGGATGTAAAATATCATAAATCTCATTTCCTTCTCTTAGAAATTCCGGAGAGAAAAGTATGTTGTCTGTATTCAA
Organism: uncultured Oscillospiraceae bacterium; assembly: GCA_964425645.1. Classification (GTDB taxonomy): domain Bacteria; phylum Bacillota; class Clostridia; order Peptostreptococcales; family Anaerovoracaceae; genus CAYRNC01. The sequence continues at coordinate 2,886 of CAYRNC010000083.1, forward strand.
TTTTTTTCGAACTCGCTTTGTAAATCCTATCGGAACTGTAGATTTAATGACAATCAACGCCTTCGGATTAATTAAAAGAATATCAGATATCTCTTCTTCCAAAGCACTTGTATCAAATGATTGAAGCCCAGACAGATAATTTGTAGGAAGCGATAACATGATAATATCAACTCTCTTGTACGCTTCATATTTATCAACGGTAGCACTTAATTTTAACTTTTTTATATCAATATATTGATCTATATCCTTAATGTTAATATAGTCGGATCGATCATTAATACTGTCTACCTTTACTGCATCGATATCATAGGCTACCACCTCATTATGCCTGGCCAATAAAACTGCATTGGCAAAACCTACATAGCCTACCCCAGTTATTGCTATTTTCATGTGTTTCATGTGTCAGATCCTTATTATAAATTTGTTAAGGATTGATATAACTATAAAATTGTAAATTGTCCAACAGCCATAAATACTTTTTGAATCATATCAACTAATTCCTATGATAGCATTATAAATTGAAAGATACGTTTTGGATCTATCAAACTTTTCTTCTGCAAGCATTCTACTGTTGTCTCCCATTTTATTTCTTAAATGAATATCTTCATATAAGGTAAGTATTTTATCTGCCATGTCCTTTGCACTATTGTTATTACAATTTAATCCCATCCGATATTTGTCGACCAACTTTTTATACTCAATGGATTCTTGGGAATTGATAACCGGCAATCCTGCCGCCGCATAATCCGCATGTTTGTTTATAATACTAGCTGCTGCACCTTTAGAAATAGGGTTTACCGCAATATCACATCTTTTTAAAATACCCACCATCTTGCTATAATCCAATCTTCCGGTGAACCATACATTGATACCTTGATTTCTTGCATGGTCCTCAAACTTTGTCCTTAAAGGCCCATCCCCCATTACAATAAATCTGGTATCATTAATACCCTTTTCTTTCAATAATTTCAGTGCATCGATTACATTAATAAGATCGTAACTATGCCCCAAAGTGCCGACATAGGCAATCCAGATTTCATTTGCATGATCTCCCCTCCATTTGTTTTCTTCTGCCAGTCTGTCGAAATCAGCCAAATCTGTTCCTAAATATACAATGTTAGGATCCTTGCATTTGTTATTGACTTTCAGGGCTCTACTTGCATATGTATCTGAAACCGCAATTATTTCATCTGCCGTTTTATATATATAATCGGCATTTTGCTTCATTGGATAGAGCAACAGATCACAAATAAAGGGGACCTTGAATACCATTTTAAACGCTTCAGGCCATAAATCCTGCACGTCGATAACAAAGCGTATACCATTTTTTTTTGCGTAATCCGCTGCAGCCTTTGCAAAATCAAGCGACGGCACAGCACAGTAAATAACATCCGGCCTACTACGCTTTTCAAGATACTTTCTCAAATTCCTACCAATTATAAAATTGCTATAGAGCCGTTTAAGCGATACATTTTTTTTATATGTAGGTTCTTCTATATAGGTAACCTTATAATGTACTTGGCTTTCATTTAGCGACCTTTTTCTTTTTTTGTTGTGAGAATAATCAGATGTGACTAATTCAACATTAAAATCATTATTTAAAAGTTCAGCTAAATAGTTGAATCTGTTATTTCCATTGCAGTCAAAATCATCACAATAATGTGCAATTATTAATATATCTTCACTCATTCATGATCTTTCTTATTGGCTTATTTGGAAACTCACTGTTCTGATATTTTTAATCAATTTAACCTTATTTAAGTTCAATTTAACACTTCTAAGGCCATTGTTAAATGTAAATTTCTTAATATAATTTCTATATTTCTCATAATACATTTTTATTTCTTTTAAGTCATTTTCTTTTTTTAATGCCGATATCAACCTATATATTATTAATGCCTGTAACCTGTAATCAAGCAAGGCTTTTTCTATTGCTTTATTTTTATTAATCAAAGGGTTATTGACAATTCTCATAATGGATTCATAATCCTTATTTATTTTATCTAAGGAAAATGATGATAGCTGATTCTTATCATGATATATAATATAATTGGATAAATGTTCTGCCACATAACAAATATTATCCACATTAGCTAATAACCCACAAAAGAATTCAAAATCTTCACCCCAAGAAACCCCGGGCGTAAAAATAATATTATGCTTATTAAGAACGTCTTTTTTTATTAGCCAGCAATTTGTATGTATTGAGGTTCTTCCCAATATAAAATCGATTAAAATATTATTTGATTTAAATCTTGAGATTTTTATCTTTTTTAAGTTGTTTTTTACAATATTATAGCCACAATAACATATATCACACTGACATTTTATTATCTTTTTATACATTTTCTCCAAACAATCCTTTTCAAAATAATCATCCGCATCTAGAAAAGAAATATATTCACCATTACTTAATTCGATACCTTTATTTCTAGCTATGGCAACACCAGAGTTTTTTTGATAATAATAGATAAATCTGCTATCATACTTCGAAAAAGTTTTAGCAATAGAGGAAGTAGAGTCTATGCTTCCGTCATCTATAATAATTGCCTCAAAATCTTTAATGGTTTGATTTGCAATTGATCTTAATGTTCTTTCTAAGGTACTCCCAGCATTATATGCGGGAATTATAATTGAAATCATCTTTTTTTCCCCAAATTTGCATTTATATATACAGTGTACCCATCACTTAAAAAATATTTTGGATTAACCAAACTAGTTTAATAATATACTTAAAAAATGGGACAGCCCTTTTACGAATACATGTTCAAATTAGTTCCTTGACTAGCTTGAGTTTATGCTATATTCGTTAACAACCCTATCCATGGGTAGTCCCTTGCGAGCCTCCTCTGTCATTTATTAGATTAGGTTCATTAAGATTCGCAAATTTTATCTTGTTCTATTAAACATTATACTTTGACACCCACTCTAGTTATTTAAATAAGTTATTATCCGCCTTAGTTTTCTAATTATTCTTAAACCAAAAACTTTCCCCACAATAATAATTATTTTATTTCTTAACCGTTTGCATGGAGATTGCCAGCTGCCTAAATAATGATGTATTACATGACTTTTTGAATTTATATGATTAACACCTGTTATAGCGTTGTATGGGCAAAAATAATAATCTGGATATATATTCACTTCGCCTATCTTTAACACCTGTCGCATATTATTTTGAATTAATCCATATTGTTTAGACAGTTTCGTAATAATCGATACATTTGTTGTAATATCCATCTCCCCATTTTTATCTATGAAATGTCTATTATTATAATTGTCAAAAAGAGTCTTAATCCAGGCATTCTTTTTTTTTGCTCCCATTATACCAGTAGGTATATTAACTTCATTCTCAAAACCCGAAAATGCCTTATGATGTAAAAATCCATCTAGGGGTTTTAATACTTCAACATCGGTATCCATATAAATACCACCGTAATTATATAAGGCATACAGACGAACATAGTCGCTAACAAAAGCATATTTTTTATGTATGTATGCCTGCTTCACATATGTATTACAATTAATATCAAAATTGCTTTCGTTCCATAATTTTAATTCATATTCGGGCAAGTGTTTCTTCCAACTTTCTATACATTTTAATGCCAGCCTTGGCATTTTATTGCCCCCAAACCAGCAGTAGTGTATTATTTTAGGTATCATCATATTCTCCGGTTATATCATAGTTCTGCCATATATCTGCAAACCTTTTCATTACACTGGATTGTGAATATTCCTTTATCTTTTCCAGGTTTCTATTTCTATACTTATTCTTCAACGTGATGGATTCGTAAACCTCGACTATAGCCTTGGCAAAAGCATTTATATCATCCAAAGGTACCACAGAACCATTTTCATCATCCTTAATTAAATCCCTGTTTCCTCTGCAGTCTGAAACAACTAAAGGAAGCCCTACGGCCATAGCCTCCATAATATTTACCGGAAGCCCTTCCTGCCTGGATGATGAAACAGCCAGATCCGACAAGGCCATTAAGTTGGGGATATCATTTCTATAACCTAGCAATTTAACCTGATTTACTACCTTCAAGTTTTTGATTTGTTCTTTATACTGTTCATACAGATCCCCATCCCCAACTAATAGTAATTTAATATTGGGCATTTTATCTTTTAAGTTTTGCACGACAGATATAAGCAGATCCTGATGCTTCCGGTAGCTTAATTCACCCACATATATCAAGATAAAATCCTGATTGCTAAACCCATACTCTTTTCTTAACTTCTTCATTTTGTTTTCATCCTGAGGGCTGAATTTATCAAGGTCTATCCCAACTCCATTGATAAGTTCAACATATTTTGCCTTGAATTTATAATCCAAAGCAGCGTTATAATCCTCATCATTTATCGTAATCAAACAATCAGTATATCTTGATAACCATTTTTCTATGGGATAATACGTTAGCCAATTTTTAAGCGGAGCCCCTTTATAAAAATGAAAACCATGAGCAGTATAAAATACTTTTACATTTTTTAAACCTTTACATGCCAACCTAACGAATGCAGAAGCTACCGGGGTATGGGTATGTACTAATTCATAATTCTCTTCTTTTATAAGCCTTTTTAATTCTATATATGCACCAAAATTCCTTATAGATAATGGGGTTCTTTGAAACTGTAATGGATGAACCCTGCATCCCATTCTTATAATCTCCGGATCCACATCCTTTTCAATTCTAAATGCCACATCCACATTGTGGCCCTGTTCGACTAACATTCTTATCTGGGGTATTAAAAATGCATTTACTGTATTTGATATTGTGGAAACATATAATATTTTCATT
>CAYRNC010000084.1:0-6385 GCA_964425645.1 uncultured Oscillospiraceae bacterium
AAAGCTACCCTGCCACAACTACGGATTTAATGCCTCTTGTGACAAAGATTAAGAACGCAAAACCGGATATCCTGTTTTCGGCCATGCTTATTGCAGACGGAATTCTGCTTACACAGACCATGGATCAGATGAATGTCAATCTGATGGGATGGTTTGGCGGCGGCAGCGGCGAACTTGACACAGCTTTCTTGCCGTCAGTCGGTGCTATTGCCGAAGGAATTTGTACACCGATAGGGATAAGTGAAGATATGCTTGAAACCGATCCCTCCTTTAAGGAGCTAAACGATACCTACCTTGCAAGATATGGCGGAACAGCAACTATCAGTAACGGCGCCGCAATCGCTTACTGCAACGGATATGCTTTGCTAGACGTATTTGAGAGGGCGGCATCAATTGATTCCGAAACAATTCGCGACGCTTTTGTTAATACCGATATTCAAGGCGGTAAGGCTACAAGCGGGATGGTTATGAAGCGCATCGTCTTTGGCGAGGACGGCCATAATAAGGAAAGTTTCTCAATTATGGTTCAGCTGTCAGACGATAAGTGGAAAATAGTTTATCCTTCAGAACTTGTAAATCCTGACTATACAATTAAATGGCCTATAGGTGAAATAGGAGGAGTATAGCACTGTTATTGCAGGCGTTTCGATCGCCTGAAGGCCTCTATTCGGAATTTGACTTCCGAATAGAGGCCCGGTTTGAAACGGGACATTTGGAGGAGGAGAAAATGTTATGCTAGCACAGGGACTGGCGAACGGTATACTGATCGGAGGTATTTACGGGATCGCTGCATTGGGGCTCAGCTTGATCTATGGCGTACTCAACGTTGTAAATTTTGCACACGGTGGGTTGGTCATGGCAGGTATGTTTTTGGGCTATTGGCTTTGGGTGTTTACTCATTTACATATTTATCTTCTGTTGGTGCCTATTTTCTTAGGACTATTCCTTATAGGGGTGCTGATGGAGCGTTCAATCATCAATCCCGTGTTGGAAAGAGATGAAGAACAGCACATCAATATCATTTTCATCACGACAGGAATGATGATGGTATTTGAAAATTTGGCATTGATGCTCTTTGGATCTGACTATCGTGTAGCGGAAACCTCTGTTAGCGGGTTAACCATAAAGCTGGGAAGCATAATCATCAATCAATCAAGGTTGTATGGATTTATTATCGCGCTCGTTATAGCAATGTTTCTTGCATGGTTTTTAAAATCTACCGATTTAGGCAGAGCTATTCGGGCGACGGCGGATGATAAGGAGGCGGCCCAGGCCGTAGGCATCAACACGCGGACTGTATTCAGTTTTGCTTTTGGTCTTGGCTGTGCGCTTGCAGGCGTTGCGGGAGGACTTTTGATCCCGATATTTTATGTTCAGCCCACCGTAGGAAACGTTTTCAATATCAAGGCCTTTATCATCGTAGTTCTTGGGGGCTTAGGAAGTTTAAACGGAGTGATGCTGGGCGGGATCATTGTTGGACTGATTGAATCGTTTGTAACGCTTTATTATAAAAATACGATGGCGGACCTGGTGGTTTTTGTTATGTTTATCGCAATCCTGCTGTTTAGGCCTTCCGGATTGATGGGAAAGAAGGAGGCCTGAGATGAGAATCAAAAGTATGATAAGACAGCATTTGTTATTGGTAATCGCTGCAATCGCCGTGATACTGCTTCCGGTGTTCATTCGCGATCCCTTTATAATCCACAGCATTATCATGGTGCTTTTTATGGGCTATCTGGGAATGAGCTGGAATCTGATGGCCGGGTTAGCCGGACAGTTTTCGCTTGGACACTGCGCATTTTTTGGACTCGGAGCCTATACTTCCACTGTGCTGTTATGTGACTTAAATCTGACACCTATTATTGGGATGATTGCCGGGGGGTTGGTGGCCGCTTTGGCAAGCCTCTTCGTGGGGTACGCATCACTGCGTCTGAAGGGCCATTATTTTGCACTCGCCACCCTTGCTTTTTCACAGGTGGTTCGAGTTTCATTTATTAATCTGCAGGAAGTATTCGGGCTTAAGATCAATGGGGCCCGCGGTCTGCTGTTGCCGCTTTTTGGTGATTCGCCGTTCATGCTGCAGTTTATATCAAAAACAGGCTTTTATTATTACATCGTAATCCTTCTGGTAATAATTCTTATCGTTACGAGAGCCGTTATGCAATCCCGTCTCGGTTACTATTTAAAAGCGACAAAGGACGAAGAAGTGGCGGCCCAATGTGCGGGCATCGATACAACCAGTGCAAAGGTGGCTGTCGGTGCAATCAGCGCCTTCTTTATGGCCCTTGGAGGGACCTTTTATGCTCAGCTTCTGCACTATATAGATCCTGCCGTGTTCAACCTTAATTGGACTGTTGAGACGCTGGCCGTTGCAATCATCGGCGGCATAGGCACTCTTTTTGGTCCCTTACTCGGGGCCGTCCTTTTAGTGCCGCTTGGAGAGGTTACAAGAATCTATTTGGGCGGTGATTTGGCTGGATTGCATCTTTTCGTCTATGGAGTGGTCATCGTCGTTGTAATGTTATTCCTTCCTAAAGGAATCATCAGCCTGTTTGACCCGAAGAACTGGCACAAAAGGAAAGGAGGCGGATTCCGTGAATCAAACCTTGAAAGTAAATAATATTACAAAAAAATTCGGTGGCATGGTGGCGTTAAAAGATGTCAGTTTCGAACTGGAACAGGGAGAGGTCTTTGGGCTTATCGGGCCTAACGGTGCAGGGAAAACAACCCTTTTTAACATTATTTCAGGTTTGCTGAAGCAGACAGCAGGCGAAATAATATATCAAGGAAAATCTATACCCCGGATGGCGCCGTTTAGAAGATGCCGCATCGGGATCGGCAGGACCTTTCAAGTGGTTAAGCCTTTTTCAACTATGACGGTTCGTGAAAATATAGCAGTTAGTGCTATGGCGATAGGAAAAGGGAAGAGCGAGGCACTTGAAAAAGCGGGTGAGGTTATTTCCATGCTGGGGATAAAGGATAAAGCAGAAAGATACCCGGGTGAACTGACCCTTTCCGATAAAAAAAGGATTGAAGTGGCCAGGGCGCTTATCAGCGAACCGAAGCTTCTGTTGCTGGATGAAGTGATGGCAGGATTAAACACACGGGAAATGCTTGATTTTACTGATATTATAAGATCTGTTTCGAAAAACGGGGTCACAATAATTATGGTGGAGCATGTGATGCCAGCTATACTTGCGCTGTGCGATCGTGTTTTGGTCCTCAATTTCGGACAGGTGCTCACGATAGGAACCCCGCAAGAAATTATAAATAATCAGAAGGTATTAGAGGCCTATCTGGGGGAGGGTTACCATGCTCAAAATTGAAAAGCTGCATTCCGGTTATAAGGATGTTCCTGTACTGCGCGATATATCGCTGCAGGCGAAGGAAGGGGAAATTATCGGTGTTGTAGGTTCCAACGGAGCAGGTAAAACGACCCTTTTGAAAACGATTATGGGACTCATTTGGCCTACATCGGGGGACATAATATTTTACGAGGAAAATATTTCGGGTCTGCCCACCTTCAAAATATCTGAGAAGGGGTTGGGTTTATCTTTTGAAGGGCGCAGACTGTTTACCAGCATGACTGTATTCGATAATCTCATGGTGGGAGGCAGTTCTAAAAAGACCAGGGGTTTCCGCCAGGACAAAATGGCCGAGGTGTTTGAAGTCTTCCCTGTATTGAAGGAAAGAAGGAACCAGAGGGCAGGATCGTTAAGCGGCGGAGAACAGCAGATGCTTGCGATCGGGCGAAGCCTGATGGCATGCCCGAGGCTGCTGATGATCGATGAAGTCAGTCTGGGTCTGGCCCCCCGCGTAGTGGAGACCATCTATGGAATGCTGGAAAAGATTAAAAAAACCGGTATGTCTTTAATCGTCGTTGAACAGAATATAAACCTCTGTTTAAATTTTGTGGATCGCGCTTACGTTATCGAAAACGGGAAGATTGTTGCAGAGGGTGATGGAAAAGAACTGCTCCGCGATCCCAGCATCAGGGATAAATATATGGGTATCAAACCCCTTACAGAGGAGGAGGATTAAATGTCAGATTTTAAAAACCGCGTAGTGCTTGTGACCGGTTCAACAAAGGGTATCGGCTATACGATAGCTCTGCGATTTGCAAGGCTTGGCGCCAAAATTGTGATCAATGGAAGCAATCGGGAAAGACTTGATGCTGCATGCAAACGTCTAAAAGAAGAAACAGGGGCAGAGGTATTGGGGGCACTTGGCAAAGTCCAAATCGAAGACAACGCTAAAGCAGTAGTGGCTTTAGCGATTAAGGAATTTGGGCGAATCGATATTTTAGTAAACAATGTAGGTGTGTATCCCGGAAAGGAACTAAAAGATTTAAGCGCAGACGAGTGGGATCGCGTTATGGATATTAATGCTAAATCATATGATCGAAAAGGGAATTAAGGGACGCATTATCAATATCTCTTCCGGTAATTACAAAACCGCAATGGTGGGGTTCGGCGCCTATTGCGCTTCTAAAGCCGCCCAGGTAATGCTAACTAAGGTGCTCGCCTTGGAAGTAGCACGATTGGGCATCACGGTAAACAGTGTTTCACCGGGATTAGTGGATGTGGGGGCAAGTGAGGAAGCAATGCCTCAGGCCTATAAGGATGCATTTTGCAAGCAAATTCCCAACGGACGTTTGGCCCTTCCTGAAGATATCGCCTGCGCGGTTCTTTTCCTCGCTTCGGATGAGGCGAACTACATTAACGGGGACGTTATCCATGTGGACGGAGGGTTGGGAGCCGGGCGTTATACGGTTAAAAGAGCATAACATATAACTAAAACGTAAAAGGACAAGGCAATGAACCAAGAAGATTTTCTGAAAGGGACTGCGATACCGGGGTTAGAAAGCATAGCTAAAAACAGCACCGCGGGATTGGTTAAAGGATCAAAATGTCAAACGACAGACGATGCCGAAATAAAAGTTTACAAAACGGCCTGCAGGGCCTGCAGCGGCAAGTGCGGTGTTTTAGCGCATGTACGAAATGGCAGAGTTATTAAGCTTGAGGGTGATCCCGAGCATCCCATGAGTAAAGGGACACTTTGTGCTAAGGGCCTAGCCGGTATACAGGCGCTGTATCATCCAAACAGAATAAAATATCCCTTACTTCGGGTCGGCGAGCGGGGAGAGAACAAATGGAAACGCATTTCATGGGATGAAGCAATTGAGCTCGTTTATCAGAAATTGAGGAAGGCGCGAGAGGAACACGGGGCTGAAAGTCTTATATGTTCCACAGGAGGAGGCGGGAACCCGGAATTCTGGAGCCCCGGTCGGTTTTGTAATCTTTTCGGTTCTCCAAATTGGTTTGAACCGGGCAGCACACAGTGTTATATGCCCAGAATGATGAGTTATGCGCTGATGCATGATCGAAAAAGTGTGCGTGCTACCACCAGTATCACGGATGTGGAATGCAGCGAGATCTATTTTCCCGATACGAATATAAAGACTTTGGTGCTGTGGGGTACGGCACCCGGATACAGCAGCCCTTCCATGGGAGGCAGGGCGGTAAACGAACTGAGAGCCAGGGGTGTTAACACGGTTGTCATAGACCCCCGCCTTACGGCTGATGCGGCCAAAGCGGACATCTGGCTGCCTGTCAGACCGGGGACCGACGTTGCACTTATGCTTTGTTGGCTGCGATACATATTGGAGCACGAATTATACGATGAAGAAATCGTTTTGAAATGGTCAAACTTGCCGTTCCTTGTCAATACAAAGACAAAAATGTGTCTGCGGGAAGGGGATATTATACCGGGAGGAGATACGGATACATACGTGGTTTGGGATAAAAACAGCGGTAAAGCTAAACCGCTGCCCTATCCTTGGGATGATAATATTGATCCTGCACTTACAGGCGAATATATGATCGACGGAACTTTGTGTAAACCCGGCTTTCAGTTATTGAAAGATCGGTCACGACCCTATACCCTCGAAAAAACTGGAGAAATATGTTGTTTAACGCCTGAAACGATTGAAAAGGCGATAAGAATGTATGCGGATAACACACCTTCGGGGATCAGTCTCGGTGTCGCCACCGATCACACCGCCAATGCGACAGCTGCAGCTATGGGTGCCGCCACTTTAGATCTGATTTTAGGTAATGTTCAAAGGCCGGGTGCTCTTCTTCAGAAGTTTACAACACCCCAAGTAAGAGAGAACATAATGAGCGGGCTGCATCGTTTTTTGCCGGAGGAACAACTTAAAAAAAGGCTTGGCGGCATAGAATTCAAAGGTATGCTTACATGGCAGGTAGCCCATAACCCCAGTATTCTTGCAGCTATTAAGACAGGAAAACCATATAAGCCCAGGATATGGATTGAGCGTTATCCTCACGGTATGGAGTATGCTCATCAGACTGATATTGCAAAA
>CAYRNC010000084.1:6395-7569 GCA_964425645.1 uncultured Oscillospiraceae bacterium
GTAATAAGCTTGTAAATTTGGCAAACGCCAAAGAATGGGCTGATGCGATGAAGGAACTTGATTTCATAGTGCACATGTTTTTATATCCCACTTCATTTTCTGCATATGCAGATTTGCTGCTTCCCGCAACTGAATGGCTGGAGACCGACGGAATATTTACTGTACTGAACAAGGCTGTTGTACGGCAGGCGGTAACGCATACATGGGAAACATTGAACGAGGCAGATTTCTGGATACGCCTTGCAAAGCGGTTTGCAGATGACGGGGATAAAACATTTAAAAGGGCCTTTGATCCTTTAGAAACATACCCGGAGCAGGCATACGAAGAAAGCCAGAAAAAAATGGTGGAAACTAATTGTGAAACAGGTTTGGGTATGTCTTTTAAGGAATTTGCAGACAGGTCACCCGTGGAAATCTGTTCGATGGATGAATACAGACAGTATTATAATTATAAAAAAACAGATCCGCGTACGGGAAAGCCTTACGGTTTCAGCACGCCGAGTAAAAAGATAGAGATATACGGAGAGGCGTTTGTAACGCTTGGACGTACCGGTGCGCCTTATGCTGTTTATCCGCTTCCTCCGGCCCCAAAAGATTATGAACCCCTCCCCTATTATGTGGAACCGAGCGAAAGTCCTTTTGTAAATCCCGACCTTGCAAAGCGGTTTCCGCTGATTATGACCGGAGGAAGGCTGCCTGTCAACCATCATTCCACTTTGAGAAATTCACCCTGGCTTCGAGAAATCTATCCTGTTGCAGAGATATGGATTCATCCCGATGCCGCAGTTAAATGCGAAGTTGCCCATGGAGATTGGGTATGGGTAGAGTCTCTCAGGGGAAAAATAAGGGCCAAGGCCCGTGTAACGCCGGGAATTAACCCGGGTACGGTTTACATGGAGCGTTTTTGGAATCCGGAGACTCTGGATACTGAAACACACGGGTGGCGTGAAATGAACGTGAATATACTTTCAAAAAATGATCCTCCCTTTGATGATGTTTGCGGAACAACCGTACTGCGTGGATTCCTTGTAAGCGTCAAAAAGGCAGATGGTCCTCCTGAGGGTATTTGGATAAAGCCCGAAAATTTCAAATCCTGGCTGCCTGATCCGCCGGAATATGAGGTAGTGTCTACTAGGCTATGAAAAAACATAGCAAGAACCTTGATAGCTGAATA
>CAYRNC010000085.1:0-1758 GCA_964425645.1 uncultured Oscillospiraceae bacterium
GTAAGTATTTCTGTCCCATGATTATAGCATAGGGTTTTTAGATTGCATAGCATTATTTGTATGAAATAAACACTATTTGGTTGTGTGTGCATTGAATTGTTGGAAATGGGTCAAATACTGCTTATAATTGTATTCTATTTTTTAATTTCATGCTATAATAACCCCTAGTGACGGTGCTGTCACAGGCTGTGTTTAGGAGGGTTGGCGGATGAATCTTAGTCTTTATTCTATCTTTGTGGTTCTTGGCCCTGTTGTGTATGTACCTGCCTTTATTCCTTTGTTTGTCGGTATCATAATGTGGGTCGTTTCTTATGTTAAATATGATAAAGGGGTATTGGAGCAGGCTTGGCTCTATTTTGAATCTTTGGCAAAGGCAGGTGATGGGATAGAGGGTTGCAGCAGGGAAAATATTTTGCTTCTTGATGAAGCTGCAAAGACTGGTGCGGACCATCTGTGTGAGGCCTGGGAAAGGATGAAACGTCAGCTTGATTGGGGCTTCGAGGGTGACTTTATTCCTGACGGCAGATTCTTTTATGATTATGATGCGCTTGTAGGTGCGGATGGACACAGGGAAAATATCAATACGATGTGGAAGGTTTTTTTGATTCTAGGCTTTTTCTCTGTGCTTTTGCCTTTTGGTATCGCTTTTATCGCTGTGCCTATGGCTATCATATTTGCCTTGTATTTGGGATTCGGGCTTTTTCTTTTGCTCGGTTTTGCTTTTCTTCTCTTTACTCTGCTGGATAAAAGGGCGTGTGCAAAAGCTTTTAACGCATTTTCACATTTTATCTCTATGTTTGATCGCATTTTGCCTGTGGCAAGGGGCGATGTGGCTCTGTTTTCCGATTCTGCGGCAAAAAACATGAAGGCTCAGGAGGCGTTGGCCTTAAGTGTCACGAATCAGCTCGATCGTATAGTCGATGGTGCTATGCTTCCTATGCTCAGTGATTTTGTTGAGACCGTGTTAAGGGATAACCTCACTCCTGCTGTTTTGGGAATAGGTGAGGCTTTGGATGCAGGGCTTACGAAGACGCTGGAGGTACAGGAAGAGGGAATGGAGAGGATGACGTCCGACTTTTCCAGGCTGCTTGGACAGGCTGTTAAGGTGAGGATAGATGAGCTTGCCGCTTCTGTGAATGAGGTAAAGGAAAGCGTGGAGGGGTTAAACGACAATCTTAGGGATCACGTGAAACTCTTGTCTGAAACGGCGCTGCAGAGTCTGAAAACTCAGGAAGAGGAGATGGAGAGGATTGGGGGTTCTTTCACAAACACCCTTACAAATACGCTGGAGGCCAGGATGACGGATATGTCCATGACTATAGGTGATCTTGGGGGACAGCTTGAGAATCTCGGTCATGGTTTGAGAAACAGCACGAATAATTTAATGGATGCCGTTAGGACTTCTTTGAGCCTGCAAAGTGAGCAGGCTGAAAAATCCATAATCCTTCAGGATGAAAGAAACAGTCTTTTGGTTAAACAGCAGTCTGAACAGATGGCGGCTGTAGCTGTATCTTTTACCGATTCTTTGTCTTTTGCGCTTAATGAAGGTGTGAAAGGACTAAATGATGAGCTTGCAAATGTGCAGAATTTAATGGGCGAAATGAGTGGCAGGTTGTCCGATAACCTATCAAGACTTTCTGATATGCTCGATGAGCAGCATAGGGTGCTCAATCAGTCTTCGGAAATGCTAAACGATTCCAAAGACTATCAAATGACTGCGATCGAGGAAACTCGATATATACAAGAAAAGTATCTTGA
>CAYRNC010000085.1:1768-7514 GCA_964425645.1 uncultured Oscillospiraceae bacterium
GCTTTGGTTTTGCACATGCAGTCAATGGCAAGTGTAGTCGATGATTTTACTAGGCAGACCGATGTATTTACTAAGGATGCTTTTCAATTTATAAAGGAAACGAACGAAACTCAGGAGAGGCTGTCCTTGGGTGTTCAGCTTTCCCAAAGCAAATTAGAAGCTGCCGTAAATGAGACCATAAGTCAATACTCTAAAATGAACGATATGCTTTCGGGTATGATGGATCAGATTACGGGCAGGATGAACGAGGCCATGATAAATGCGGGAAAGGAAATCGCCTATGGTATAAAAGAGGTTACCGCAGATAATGCGGAGGCTATAGGCAATCTTGCAGATGAGGCGGAGAAACTGAGATCCGATTACTCGACCCTTTTCTCCGGCATAGAAGGTTTTGCCGAGAAGGCGATCGATGATATGGATTATGAGATTAAAACCATTATTCAAAGGATGTCTGAGGATATCGGTTCAATGCTTAAGGAAAATACGATGGCTAATGCCGAGATACTTGAAGGCTATAAGGATAATACCGTGGATCTTCTTCAATCGTTCGATGAACAGGCAAGGAGTATAGGGCTGTATGCGAAAGAGATAAACCTGGATATAACTGACCTTACGGAAAGCCTTAAGGAATCGGTTGGCGAGTTTACCGACCGAATCCAGGAAGGCGTTAAATTCACTTTAGGCGAGTTTGACAGCGGACTTGCCGAACTCACATACAGAATTGCCAATACGGTGGAAAGCATAAGCGATGCTGTAGAGGCACTGCCGGAGGTATTGGATCAAAGATGACCAATGAGAATGCGGTGAACATATTTTCTAAGGACGTCGGAGGTTTTAAAAAGGAGCTTTTAAACCTCCGAAACAGATTTTACACCAAAGAGGAATTCCCCTCTTTATCATCGGATTCATTTTCCTTAGGCGTGCTCAGGGAAGCCGTGAGAATTCCAAGAGACAGACTTTCGGCCTACAGCTGCCGGCTGAGGGGAAAGGATCTTGATGCGCTCATGCTTGAGCTTAAAGATGCGTCAGATGAGAGGGAAGTCAAATGGGTGGCGTCTATTCTTTTGAACAGATGGTCAAAGAGACTTGCCAAGCTTATGACCGTACTTTACCAGCACAATTACGACTCCTTCGGGTTAAACAGGGCCTTGCACGAATTATCTTTATCGATGGCCCAAGGGATGGAAAAAGGAGACAGGGCCGAAAACGCATTTATAAGGGGGTTTGGGAATAAGGAGGATAAGATCAACGCTGCTTGTTTGGCCATATATGACTACGATATGTATGTAGACCGATGCTTTGCTGATCTTAAAATAACGGCGGGGACCCCCTTTGCAAAACAGGTCGTTTACATGTTTTTAGGCGATGCGCCGAAGGAAGGCATAGAAAAAAATCGGCTCCACATAGTGAAAGCGATAGAAAGCCTCAGCGCAAAAGATATGCGGAAGATAGTAAACAACTATTTGTTACGCTTTAATGTGGATGATTTTGACGACGGCATCAATCTGACCATACTGCATAAGTTTGGACGGGATTTTGAATCGGCTGAATGGCAGCAGTATGATGCCGAACCTAAAAAAAGATTCGCCCGTTGGGTGTATCTTCATGAGCTTAAGATCCATTCCTTGCCTTTTCCTAAAAAATATGAGATTTTGTCGAAGTATCGGCACAGGCTGCTTGACAGCCGTAAAATAGCTTTAGAGGATCTGATGATAATGGATTTCGGCGATTTGGTTATAGCAGACGTATCCACGGATCCCTTCTCCCATTTCTGTGAAAAAAGAATCTTTGAGGAGGAGATGGAGGCGTGGAAAAAGGAATCGGAAGAGGAGGAATACAGGCCGATATTTCTGACACACGACAGGAAATCGCTGTCTGCAAGGGATTTCATCATTGAAGAAAAAGAAGATGTTTGCATAATGCTGAGCTATGAGGGTATTGACGCCTTATACATTAGGGAGATGCTGGATATTAAGATGGGTTTGGAGCCGGATATGAGAAGAAGGCAGCTCGCAAAACTCCTGGGCAGAAAGGTATGACGCTAAAAGAAAAGAGTAAAATACCAAAGAAGAATTCTTTCTCCTGCAAGGGCGGACGTAAGTATGCCTAAGGATAAAAAAGGCCCGAAAGGCAAAGCGGATTTCATCGTGGCCTTCCCTGAAACCATAAGCGGAACTGATATCGCCCCTCCGTAAAGAGAGGCTATGAAGAGGGATAGAAGTATCAGCTTCCAGCCTAAGAAAAGGCCTGCCGCTGCCATCAGCTTTATATCTCCGCCGCCTATTCCGTTTTTGAATATGAGCCCCAATATCAGAAGCGGGACTGATGCGGCAAAGAAGCCGATTATCCATGTATGCCATGGGGCATCAAGGATCAGGCTTTCATAAAGGCCCTTTATGACAGCTATGATCAGGATGGCGACAACGAGTCCGTTCGGAATAATCCGGTGGCGAACATCTATAAACGATATGATCAAAAGGGTGGAAAAGAGGGCGGCTGTCAAAAGGGAATGTATCGAAAGATTAAAAGTAAAAAAGACCAGAACGAACAGCAGCCCGTTTAAAAGCTCTACTATGGGGTAGATCGGGGAGATTTTAGCCTTGCAATCCTTGCAGCGGCCCTTCAAAAACATAAAGCTTAAAAGAGGAATGTTGCAGTACCAGGGAATGAGGGAGTTACATGAAGGGCAGCGGGAGCGGCCCGTCACGAAGGATATGTTCTTGGGTATCCTGTAGATGCATACGTTAAGGAAACTGCCTGTAAGCAGACCGAACAGGAATACTATGGCGGGGATAAAGAAAGGAAGTTCCTTTGGCACTGTGCCTTTCTCCTTTCGCTTTATTAATACACTATATATTATCACATAGAATTTAATAGTTCAAAGACGGAGACGGAAATATGGAAAGGAAACAAAAAAGGCTCGGGGAAATATTGGTGGAATCCGGATTTATAACTCAGGCCCAGTGCGATGAGGCACTAATAGTATCGGGAGAAAGCGGCAATGTTCTTGGGGAGACGCTGCTTGAAATGGGATATATCGATGAAAAGACCCTATACAAGGGACTTGAATATCTATTTCGCGTCCCCTACGTGGAGCTGTCCTCTACTGTGATCGATAAAGAGGCGGTAGGCACTATAACCGAGGCTCTGGCAAAGAAATACAACATGATACCCATAAAAAAGGAAGGCAATACCCTTACTGTGGTGATGCCGGACCCCTTGAATTTTTACGCCATCGACGATGTAAAGAACGTCACCGGCATGGATGTTGAGGTATCGATATCGCCTAGAAAGGATATATCGGGAGCTATCGATCGCTACTACGGAAGTGAGATTGCCGAGAAAGCTTTTGAGGATCTTAAAAAAGAATACAGCAAGCTTTCCATGTCCGGCCTAAGCGAGATTTCAGAAAGCGAAGTGGCAAATGCCCCGGTGGTACGTTTAATAAACTCCTTGCTTCAGCATGCGATAAAATCGAATGCCAGCGATATACATATTGAACCTACCGAAACAGATCTAAAGGTGAGATTCCGCATAGACGGACAGCTGCAGGAGGTCATGACATCCTCCATGTCCGCCCATCCTGCAATTACAACCCGCATAAAGATAATGAGCGGAATGGATATAGCGGAAAAGAGGGTACCCCAGGACGGACGGGTAGAGACAAAGGTGGACGGTAAATCGGTGGATCTTCGGGTTTCATTGCTTCCCACCGTATACGGTGAAAAAACAGTTATACGTATTCTCGGCGGGCAGACTGTTGTGCTTGAAAGAAAACAGCTTGGGATATCGGATGCTAATATGCTGCTTTTTGATAAGATAACTAAAAGCCCCAACGGCATCGTCCTCGTGTCCGGACCTACCGGTTCAGGAAAAACAACGACGCTTTATACGCTGTTGAAAGAGCTGAATAAACCCGAGGTTAACATTATTACCGTTGAGGATCCTGTGGAATATCGTCTGGCGGGGATAAATCAGGTTCAGGTAAATACGAAGGCAGGTTTGACCTTTGCAAACGGCCTGAGATCGATACTGAGACAGGATCCCGATATAATAATGGTGGGAGAAATCAGAGATTCTGAAACTGCGGAGATTGCGATAAGGGCGTCCATAACGGGCCATTTGGTGCTTAGCACAATACATACAAACGACGCCGTCTCCTCCGTCATCCGCCTTGTGGATATGGGAATAGAACCTTATTTGGTTTCCTCTTCGGTCGTGGGAGTCATCGCCCAGCGCCTTGTAAGAAATATATGTCCCAGGTGTCGGGCATCTTACAGGCCGAGCCACGATGAGATGCTGATGCTTAAGATGAAAGACCCTACTCCCCTTTATAAAGGGACAGGCTGTCCCGCATGCAATTTCACCGGATATAAAGGAAGGACCGGCATACATGAGGTTTTGGTCATTACCCGGGAAATAAGGGAGCTTGTCAACAGAAGGTCCTCCTTGGATCAGGTTTCACAGATGGCGGCGAGGCAGGGTACCACAAGCCTGCAGGAAAGCTGTACGGATCTCGTCTTAAGCGGAGTGACGACAGTGGATGAGATGATAAAAGTAACCTATAGCGTGGACTGATTTTAATATGAACGGATTTTGAAAGGATAGTGATGCACATGTTTAACTTGATGGATGTTCTGTTAAAGGCTTCTGAGCTTGAGGCTTCCGATCTTCATTTAACGGTCAACAGACCCCCTACATTGAGAGTCAAGGGAGAGCTTGTACCCTGCGGTGAAGAAATTCTGCGGCCGGAGGATACCGAAAAAATCTGCTACAGTCTATTGACCGATAATAAAAAGGCGGTGTTCGAGGAAAAAGGCGAGGTGGATTTTACATGGTCGCTTCCCCAGACAAACAGGTACAGGGTGAATGTTTATAAACAAAGGGGGAGCTGTGCCGCCGCTATGCGCATGATAAACACGAGGATACCTACGGTGGAAGATTTAAACCTGCCTGCGATATTGAATGCGATGGCCCTTAAACCCAGAGGACTTTTCTTGGTAACAGGACCAACGGGTTCGGGAAAATCGACCACCCTGGCTGCTATGGTAGGCCATATAAACAGCAACAGACAGTGTCACATACTTACTATTGAAGATCCCATAGAGTACATGCATACCCATAATCAGTGCATGATAAATCAAAGGGAGGTGGGTTCTGATACGATGACGTTTGCCAACGCTTTAAGGTCGGCTCTGCGGGAGGATCCCGATGTTATTTTGGTAGGAGAGATGAGGGATTTGGAGACTATCTCCACCGCCTTATCCGCGGCCGAAACAGGTCACTACGTACTTTCAACGCTTCACACCAACACAGCCGCATTTACGATAGATCGGATCATAGACACTTTTCCGCCCCATCAGCAGCAGCAGATACGCACTCAGCTCTCCACGACGCTGCAAGGCATAGTGTGTCAGCAGCTTCTTAAAACAGCCGACGGAAAACGCATCGTGCCGGCGATGGAGGTCTTGATTATGAACGATGCCATTCGCAACTTAATCCGCGAGGGTAAAAATCATCAGATCGATACAGTGCTGCAGACGAACATTAAAAACGGAATGATGCCCATGGATTACAGTTTGGCTCAATTGGTGAGATCAAAAACCGTCGCCTATCCGGATGCCCATTCAAGATGCATTGATCCGGAGATTTTTGAACGCTACCTGACCTTGCTGTAGCAGCCGCTTTTGAATTCGTACAACGAAAAAATTTGAAAATCCAATGCCGTTAGGGTATAATAATTTTA
>CAYRNC010000086.1:0-7348 GCA_964425645.1 uncultured Oscillospiraceae bacterium
CCACCGAGACCCCCTAACACTCTTGGGACCTCATCCTTTTTTGCATATACCTTGAGACCGGGCTTTGAAATCTTCTTGATGCCCGTAATCACCTTTTCCCTGTCCGTTCCGTATTTCATTCGCACCCTGATGGTATCTTGGCTATCTCCTTCTATGATATCATAACCTTTGATATAACCTTCCTCTATCAGGATATCCGCTATGGATTTCTTCATCCTTGAGGCAGGTATATCGACGGTTGCATGTCCTACATTATTGGCATTCCTGATTCTTGTCAGCATATCCGCCACAGGATCCGTCATAGTCATATTGCTGTACCTCCTTCTTATCGTTTTACCAACTGGCTTTTCTGACGCCGGGAATCTCACCTTTGTAGACCAGTTCTCTGAAGCAGATACGGCAGATGCCGTATTTTCTCAGATATCCGTGGGGCCTGCCGCAAATTTTACATCTGGAGTAAGCCCGTGTAGCATACTTAGGTTTTCTTTTCTGTTTTACTCTAAGAGATGTCTTAGCCACTTTGTTTCCTCCTTAGCTATTTTGCAAACGGCATACCCATCAGCTCAAGAAGAGCCTGGGCTTCTTCATCGGTTTTAGCCGTTGTTGTAAATACGATATCCATACCCTTAATCATATCTACGTCATCGTAGATGATCTCCGGAAAAATGAGCTGTTCCTTTACACCCATCGCAAAATTACCTCTGCCGTCAAAAGAATTTCTGCTGACACCTTTAAAATCTCGCACTCTCGGGAGGGCTATGTTAAACAATTTGTCAGCAAATTCGTACATATTCTCCCCTCTGAGCGTTGCCTTTGCACCGACCGTCATTCCCTCTCTGACCTTGAAATTGGCGATCGATTTTTTAGCTTTTGTAACCACAGGCTTTTGACCCGTGATCAAAGCTATTTCACCCATTGCGGTTTCAAGCAGCTTTGCATTGTCTTTTGCCTCGCCGAGACCCATATTAACGGTAATCTTCTTAAGCTTTGGTACTTCCATAACATTCTTGTATTTAAATTTCTCCATTAATCCCTTGAATACTTCGTTTTTATAATACTCTTTCAGTCTGGCCGCCAAGTTTGTTCCCTCCTTTCCTCAGTCCAAAATCTGGCCTGTTTTTTTCGATATCCTTTTTTTGATGCCGTCTTCCACAACATAGCCGATTCTTGTAGCGGCTTTTTGTTTATTGTCCCAGAACATGACATTTGAAACGTCGATAGGACCCTCTTGGTGCTTTATTTCAGAAGCAGCCTTTCTCGTCTGTTTTTGATGCTTTGTCTGGATGTTGACACCCTCGACTATGACCTTATTCTGCTTAGGAATAACCTTAAGCACCTTACCTCTTTTACCCTTATCCTTGCCGGTGATAACAGCCACCGTATCGTCTTTTTTGATCCGCATCCCTTACACCTCCTACAGTACTTCCGGCGCCAAGGACACTATCTTCATAAAGGATCTGTCCCTTAGTTCCCTTGCCACAGGCCCGAAAATACGGGTGCCCACAGGATTCTTATCTTCTTTTATTATCACAGCCGCATTCTGATCGAATTTTACATAGCTTCCGTCCACGCGTCTTGCACCCTGCTTGGTCCTTACGACCACAGCCCTTACAATTTCGCCCTTTTTGACTATCCCGCCGGGCGTAGCCTCTTTAACTGCACAAACTATGATGTCTCCTATACCCGCATATTTGCGGCGGGTTCCGCCCAGAACGCGGATGCACAGCAGTTCTTTTGCGCCGGAATTATCGGCAACCTTTACTCTGGTTTCTACCTGAATCATTGATGGGCGCCCCCTTTCTATTTAACTTTTTCTATCACATTTACAAGCCTCCATCTTTTGTCCTTGGACAGGGGCCTTGTTTCCATAATTCTGACTTTATCGCCGATATTGCATTCGTTACCTTCATCGTGAGCCTTAAATTTCTTCGTCCTCTTGACTGATTTACCGTAAAGAGAATGCCTTACAAAATCTTCCACAGCGACTACGATGGTCTTATCCATTTTGTCGCTCACAACGAAACCGACTTTGGTCTTTCTCCCGTTTCTGCCTTCCATAATCACATCCTCCTTCCTTAAACCTGAACTTTGTTAAGCTCTTTTTCTCTTAATATGGTTTTAACCCTTGCTATATTTTTTCTTACATCTCGCATCTTAATGGGGTTTTCCAGCTGTCCGGTGACTTGCTGAAATCGAAGATTAAACAATTCCGTCTTGAGCTTTCTCACCTCGGCATTTAGTTCGATCTCGCTCATCTCCCTTATTTTTTCAAGTTTCATCATGCTTCACCACCCTCTGCGAATTCCCGGCCTTTGACGGCAAACTTGCATTTTACGGGGAGTTTATGGGAAGCCAGTCGCATGGCCTCTCTGGCCTTTTCTTCTGACACTCCTTCAATCTCGAACATGACTCTGCCCGGCTTAACCACCGCAACCCAATATTCGGGAGCACCTTTTCCGGATCCCATGCGGACCTCGGCCGGCTTTTTTGTCACGGGTTTATGCGGAAAGATCTTGATAAAGACCTTGCCGCCTCTTTTTATAGATCTGGTCATTGCTATTCTCGCTGCCTCTATCTGATTCGAGGTGATCCAACCGCACTCCCTGGTAACCAATCCATAGGTCCCGTAGGTAATGGTGTTACCCTTGGTTGCCACACCTTTCATTCTTCCTCTATGGACACGACGACGTTTTACGCGTTTTGGCATTAACATCGCTTGTTCCTCCTTTCATGTACTAGATTGATTATTCTGCAGTTTTCGGGACCCCTTTATCGCCCTCTTCTTTTTCAGGAGCCTCCTTGGCTGCGGGTGCGGCCTGGGGTTTTATGCGCTTTCTAGGATTGACCGCCCTTTGAACTTCGGGCCTGCTGTCACGTCTCGGACCCCGTCTGTCTCCCCTGTCTCCGTCCCTTCTTCGCCTGTCGGAGGATCTTCTCCTCCTGTCATCTTCAGCCTTGCCTTCGTCAGGCAGAGGATTTTGCAGATCCTTGGAAAGTATCTCCCCTACGTTGATCCAAACCTTTACGCCGATCTTTCCGTATTGAGTATCCGCTTCGGTAAATCCGTAATTGATATCAGCCCTTAATGTATGAAGGGGAACATTTCCCTCGTTATATTTCTCGCTTCTTGCGATTTCCGCTCCGCCTAACCTTCCGGAAACAACGACCTTAATTCCTTTTGCCCCGGCTTTCATCGTTCTGCCGATAGCCTGCTTCATCGCCCTTCGAAAGGAAATTCTTTTTTCTAAAGCCTGAGCGATGTTTTCAGCGGTTAATTGAGCATCCAGCTCCACTTTTCTAAGTTCGACTATATTAATAGAGGCAGTTTTTCCGGTCAGCTTCTCAATTTCTGATTTGAGTTCATCTATGCCTGCCCCTGATCTCCCGATGACCATCCCCGGCTTAGCGGTGAGTACGGTGACTCTGACTTGATTGTTGGCCGCCCTTTCAATGAGAATCTTGGATATTCCGGCTGCATAAAGTCTTTTTTTGACGAAATTCCTTACCCTTTTGTCCTCTATAAGATAATCGGCAAATTCCTTTTTATCGGCATACCATTTTGAGTTCCAGTCCTTTATAATTCCTACTCTCAACCCATGGGGGTTAACTTTCTGACCCATTCGATAAACCTCCTAGTCTCTTTCCTTAAGCATCACACCTATGTGGCTGCTTCTCTTGAGAATTACTGATGCACGTCCCTTGGCTGCCGCCCTCCATCTTTTCATGGTCGGCCCCTGGTGAGCGTACACTTCAGCAACATAAAGCTTATCGGGATTCATATTGTGATTATTTTCGGCATTTGCAGCCGCAGATTTAACTACCTTTTCCACCAGCACGGATCCTTTTCCGGGAGTGAATTTTAATATGGTAAGCGCCTCATTTAAGTTCTTCCCTCTTACCAGGTCGGCAACGGGTTTAAGCTTGATCGGAGACATCCTTACGTATTTGGCAACTGCTTTAGCTTCCATGTTACAGCATCCTCCTTCTCATTTACTTTTTCCTCACTTTTGAGGATTTGTCCGCTGCGTGTCCTCTGTAGGTTCTGGTAGGTGCGAACTCCCCGAGTCTGTGACCCACCATATCTTCTGTAATATAGACCGGAACATGTTTCCTGCCGTCATGGACAGCGATCGTATGCCCCACCATCTGCGGAAAGATCGTGGACGGTCTTGACCAGGTCCTGATAACCTTTTTATTATTAGCTTCGTTCAAGGCATCAATTTGGGCAAGCAATTTCTTATTTACGAAAGGCCCCTTTTTTAGCGATCTGCTCATTGTTTATACATCCCCCTTCCCGCTATTTTTCCTTGCGCTTCTTAACTATATATTTATTTGAATGTTTGTGTTTTCTCCTTGTCTTATAGCCTAGCGTAGGCTTTCCCCAGGGAGTGAGAGGACTTTCCCGACCGATGCCCGTCTTCCCCTCACCGCCGCCGTGCGGGTGGTCATTGGGGTTCATGGCCGATCCTCTTACGGTGGGGCGGATTCCCATATGCCTCTTTTTCCCCGCCTTGCCGACATCTATGTTCTCATGTTCTATATTGCCGACTTCCCCGACTGTTGCCCTGCATTCAATCCGGACCTTTCTGACTTCGCCTGAAGGCAGCCGCAAAGTGACATAGTTGCCTTCCTTGGCCATGAGCTGAGCCCCGTTTCCTGCAGATCTCACCATCTGGGCTCCTTTTCCCGCCTTTAATTCGACATTGTGTATGACGGTACCTACGGGTATGTTTTTCATCGGAAGAGCGTTCCCTATTTGAATATCCGCAGTTTCTCCCGACATCAGCACATCCCCCGCCTTAAGCTTATTGGGAGCTATAATGTATCTTTTTTCACCGTCCGCATAAAAAAGCAGTGCAATGTTTGCGCTACGGTTGGGATCGTATTCTATGGACGCCACCTTGGCAGGGACGCCGTCTTTATCCCTTTTGAAGTCGATAATCCTGTATTTTGGCCGATATCCGCCGCCTCTGTGCCTCACAGTAATCCTGCCTGAAGAATTCCTTCCGGAGTGCTTTTTAAGCGTTACCGTAAGGGATTTTTCGGGATCCTTAGCTGTTATATCTTCAAAGGCTGAACCCGTCATTCCCCTTAAGCCGGGAGAGGTCGGTTTATAATGCTTGATTGCCATATTCTCTTTCCCTCCTTATAGACCTTGGAAGAATTCGATTTCCTTACTTTTATCGGTAAGGATGACGATGGCCTTTTTGAAAGCGGCTGTTCTTCCCACATTTCTGCCCATTCTTTTCAGTTTACCACTGTAATTCATGATGTTTACCCGGTCTACATCCACACCGAATATCTCTTCCACTGCATGCTTAACCTGTGTCTTGTTGGCACCGGTGGCCACCTTAAACGTATAGCGCCTCAATGCGGCATCATCCATGCTTCTTTCGGTGATCACAGGTTTAATTATAATATCGTAAGGGGTTTTCATTATGAATACACCTCCTCAATACGGTTTACTGCATCCTTCGTGACGATCAAACTGGTATGATTTACTATGTCATATACGTTTAATTCACCGACCATTGTAGTCTTTATTCCCGGGATATTGGATGTTGACTTTATGACAATATCATCCTTAATGTCGGTAATTATCAATGCCTTTTTAGCTGCCTTTATGTTAGAAAGCACCTTCAGCATTTCCTTTGTTTTAGGTTCCTCAAGGCCGAGATAGTCCAAAACGATAATCTCTTTTTCCCCCACCTTGGAGGACAGCGCCGATTTCATCGCCAGCCTCTTAAGTTTTTTCGGAAGTGTATAGCCGTAATCTCTGGGTTTTGGAGCAAAGACGACACCGCCCCCGATATTTTCAGGAGCCCTGGTGCTCCCCTGCCTGGCACGGCCGGTACCTTTTTGTCTGAAGGGCTTTCTTCCGCCGCCCCTGACTTCGCTTCTGCTTTTGACGCACTGAGTGCCCTGTCTCCGGTTTGCCAGGTAATTTACAACCGCCGCATGCACCGCATGGGCATTCACTTCTATTCCAAAAATCTCATCCTTCAATTCGATGCTTCCGGCTTCCGAACCGTCCATTTTTAACATTGTTACCTGAGCCATTTGTATTCCTCCTTCTCGCTAAGCTCCCTCTGCGGGACCTAAAGCGCGATTTTTCCTGCTTAATTTCCCTGACCTTTTACCGCGTATCGAATGCGAAGCAGTCCGCCCTTTGGCCCGGGAACGGCTCCCTTTACCAGCATAACGCCTCTGTCAGACATTATTTTAACCAGTTCGACATTTTGCACGGTAACGGTTTCCCGTCCCATCCTTCCCGATTCCTTGTTGCCTTTAAATACGCGGGCCGGATTTGAACCTGCAGACAATGCGCCTGCAAGTCTGTGATGCTTTGAGCCGTGGCTCATCGGTCCTCTGGCCTGATTCCACCTTTTAATGATGCCCTGGGTACCTTTGCCCTTTGACGTCCCTGTAATATCAAGCTTTCTTCCCTCTTCAAAATCATCTACGGTGATGACTTGGCCTTGTTCATAACTTTCGCCTTCATCCAGCCTTATTTCCCGCAGATATTTCTTTAATGGGGCCTGCCACCTGGCAAGGTGACCTTTTGCAGGCTTGTTGAGCCTGTGCTCTTTTTGATCTTCAAATCCGATCTGAACAGCGTTATAGCCGTCGGTTTCGACAGTCTTAACCTGTGTAACCACTACAGGTCCGGCTTTTATAACGCTTACGGGAACGGATATTCCTTCTTCGGTGAATATCTGGGTCATGCCTATTTTTCTTCCCAGTATTGTTTTCATATTTTTTGCTCCCTTCTTACAGCGGATTGCAGCGTACAAACGAGGCAATCATACTAAGATTATATAACGATTTGCATTACAATTTTATTTCTATATCGACTCCCGCCGGCATATCCAGCTTCATTAAGGAATCAATGGTCTTGGGCGTAGGAGAAAGAATGTCGATAAGCCTTTTATGGGTTCTTTGTTCAAACTGCTCCCTGCTGTCCTTGTATTTGTGGACTGCCCTCAGAATTGTAATAACCTGCTTCTCCGTGGGAAGCGGTATGGGACCCGACACTTCGGCTCCTGTCTTTTTGGCCGTGTCTACGATCCTCGCTGCAGATTGATCAAGAGACTTGTGATCATATGCTTTTAGTTTGATCCTTATTTTCTGTGTACTCATTGTCGTTCCTCCTTGTTTACCCGGATTTCCCGGGCGATTCCGTACGTTTTCGCTATGCATGTACGAGGAATTTAGCCATTACACACTGCCGTGTGTTCCATTTGTTTTTGAACAAAATAAAAACTGCAAATCCCTTCGTCCTCTTCAAGAGAGGGCAATTCTCAGTAGAAATTCTCCGATAGCGCGGTAACTTCCTACCTCATCGCAT
>CAYRNC010000087.1:0-7332 GCA_964425645.1 uncultured Oscillospiraceae bacterium
ATATAAACCTTATCTGCGGTTGTAGTTGTAAGATATTCAAAAAATGATATAATAAGTGCATTGAATGTATCTTGCACTCGTGTGTATTCAGGTAGGCATAACGCATAAACGGTAGTGATATGTAGCCTGATAAGACTTTGAAAAAGCTGTGGAGGTGCGAAAAGATGAAGAACTTTCTTCTTAACTGGAATTATAAAAAGCAAATCGTTGCTGAAATTATGGCCTATGGCTGCTTTGCAATGATAGGAAATGCTTGGCTTGGAAAAAAAGGTTCAGAAAATGAAAAGGTATTGTCGCCTTTAAAGATTGTTGAACAGATGCCTAGGAGGCAAAAATGCTTCAACGCATTGCTTTTATCGTGTTTTATAACAGATGTTGCCGCCAGCGTCGTTCTGCTTAAGTATTTGCAAAACAAGATAAAAGAATAGTTAAAACCGGGCGGAGGATCATTTTGTTAGGATATATTGTACCGGATAAACCAGAGCTGAAAGTAAAAGAATTTGAACTGTATTTCGGATATTATTGTGGCATATGCAAATCAATTGAAAACCGCTATGGACAAATACAAAGAATGACGCTGAATTACGATGCGGTTTTTTTAGCCCTTATCATAGGGAATTTTAATTCTGAAGAAATATATTATACAATGGAACGCTGTCCGATACACCCCTTAAAGAAGCGTTTGATAGTATGTAAGAATGATGCTATCGACTATGCAGCCGATATTATGCTAATGCTTGCATATTATAAATTTTTAGATGATGTTCAGGATGAAGGAAAAGCAAAAGCAAAAGCAGGGGCGTTTTTTTTAAGAAGAAGCTATAAAAGGCTTATGAAATACTATAAAGAAAAGTGCAATATTGTGGAATCGAGGCTAAAAGAACTTTATCGTCTTGAGAAAGAAAAATGCTCGTCTTTGGACCGTGTCGCTGAACCTTTTGCCAGGCTTATGGAAGAAATATTTGTACCGAAGGGAATTGGTTCCAATGAAGAAGAAGCTTTGCTGCGAATTATTGGATATTATACGGGCAAATGGATTTTTTTAATCGATGCCTTTGATGACTTGGAGGACAACCTTAAAAGGGGAACATATAATCCTTTAGTATATCAATTTGCCTACGATGCGGCGAAGGACTCTTTTTGTGATTTTAAAAACAGGATAAAGAAAACGGTTGAATATAATTTGATGTTCTATCTTGCTGAGTTGGCTAAAGCCTGGGAATGTCTTGGAAAAGAAAAGAACCGAGGGATAATCGATAATATTATATACTTTGGCCTGCTAAGGAAAACAGAAGAAATTTTATCGAAAGGGAATACAGATAATGCAAAATCCTTATGAAGTACTGGGTATCCGGGAGGGGGCCGGAGAAGAGGAAATTAAAGCAGCTTATCGAGATCAGGTTAAAAAATACCACCCCGACTTGCACCAGAATAACCCTCTTTATGAATTGGCCGAACAAAAATTACAGGAAATTAACGAAGCGTATGAATATTTGATGAGAAACGCAGGTTGTGAAGGCCAAAAGGCTGCAAGTAAGGGGAATTCAAATGGTACGGAGGATTATATTGAGGTTAGAAAATACATAGATCATGGGAATCTTATGGCTGCTGAAGCTATACTAAATCGTAGTGATACCCGTGGGGCGGAATGGCATTTTCTATACGGTATTCTTTCCCTTAAAAAGGGATGGTACAATGAAGCTATTAACAGCGTACAAGCAGCTGTCAATATGGATCCCGGCAATTTTGAATATCGAACCGCCATGAATAATTTGCTGCAGGCATCAAGTGGATACCGTACTAATGCTTACAGCAGGGGATACAGCAGCGGAAACGATGAACTGTGCCGTATGCTGCAATGTTATTGCTGTGCGGATTTGCTCTGCGATTGTATATAGACAGAGGTTGAAATGTCCGAAAAAAGAAGAATCGGTGTGAACAGTATTATATATGGGGGCGTATTGCTCGCTCTGATTCAAATATTCTTATTTTTAGCTGGAGCGGTACCAGGTGTCGAGCTAACTCTTTACGCCTTTTCTACGTTGATGATCATGATAATGGTAGAGGAAACATCGTTAAAAAGCGGCTGGGTTCTGTTTGTTTCATCTTGTTTTCTGGCCTTTTTGATTGTACCCAACAAGCTTGCAGTATTTCCGTACGCAGGGTTCTTTGGTCTTTATGGGACTGTAAAATACCATATTGAGCATATAAGAAAAAGGATTTTCGAACTTGCTTTAAAGATTTCGTTCTTAACTATTGTGCTTATATCAGGTCTGTGTTTTTTTAAAGAAGCATTGCTGGGTGTTATAACCATACAAGGAGATCGATTATGGATACCGATGACAGCCGCTTTAGTAATATTTTTAGTCTATGATCAATTATTGACGCTGCTTCTTAATTATTATCGTAAACGCCTATCCGGTTTTTTGAAGATCGGATAAACGTATTCCCCTGTGTCATAAAGTCCCTACTTGTCTCATAAAGATAAAGTAGGCAAAAAAGAACAGGGGGAGTACAATTGAAAAGCAGATATGCGCCGAGAAGGCAAAGCTTTGCCAGGATTTTTATAATATTTATCGCAGTTATTTTATTAGCTATGGGTGCAGGATATGTTGCTGCAAAACATATTATTATGCCCTACCTTTTTGGTGGTAAAGAGGCAGATGAAAATATGCCGGGGCAAATATCATCCCCTGATATTATATCGGGCCAATTAGATGTAACAGAGGAAAAACCCTTAGGCAGCGAAGGAGATATGCCCAAAGAAATCAATCAAAATGAAGCAGTCACCCTATACGGCATTCAATACGGAAGTTTTAACGAAAAAAAAAGGGCGGAGGTTGCACTGGAGGAGCTTGATTCCAATAAAGTGGAGGCGTACATTTTACCCAAAAACGGTGCTTATAAGGTTATAGGCTCGCCGTATATTGATGAGCAGAAGGCGAGGGAGGCTCTTATGAAGATGAAAGACGTTGTCGGTGAGGATATTTTTCTTGTACCGATGGAGGTATGGATTAAATGATTTCTTTATCAACGAGAATGAGACCTAAAAACCTGGACGATTTTGTGGGACAAGAACACTTCATGTACAAAGGGTCCCTGCTTTATAATGCAATAAAAAGGCGCAGTTTCGGATCCGGTATTTTTTTTGGGCCTTCCGGTACAGGAAAGACTACTTTGGCAAGGTTGATAGCCCGGGAAATGGATTCGGACTATTTTGAAATCAACGCAACCGTCGTAGGGGTAAAGGAACTGAAAGAAATCCTTGAAAAGGCCAAGGTTAAATATTTCGGTTTTCAAAAGGAAAAGACTTATTTATATGTTGATGAATTTCATCGCTGGAATAGACTCCAGCAGGATAGCCTGCTTAAAGCTTTAGAAGAAGGCGTATTGCGTTTTATAGGAAGCACGACCGAAAACCCTTATTATACGGTAAATAATGCGATACTCAGCCGCATTCGATCAGTCTATGAATTTAAAAGGCTAGGCCGGAATGAACTTTGTTTGATTATGAGGACGGCTTTAAAAGATAAAGAAAAGGGTTTGGGGGAGAAGGAGCTTATCGTTGATGAGGATGCGCTGTCAGCGTTGGCCGACTTTTGCCATGGCGATGCAAGGGTAGCTTTGGATACCCTGGAGTTTATTGCAGATAATAGAGGCGAAGGGGAAAAAATAAGCCTTGATCTGATAGGGGAGGCAATGCAAAGAAAGATAACTTTCTGCGATAGAAAAGAGGATGAATATAATCTTCTTTCGGCAATGCAAAAATCCATTAGAGGAAGCGATCCTGATGCAGCGATACATTATCTGGCTCGGCTCATCGATGGAGGTGCAGATATTCAAATGATCGGTCGGAGATTGCTTGTTATAGCCAGCGAGGATATAGGGATGGCGTATCCCCAGGCCATATCCATAGTATATTCTTGCGTCCGGGCGTCTATGATGACCGGATTGCCGGAAGGGAGGATACAGCTTTCACAGGCAGTAATTTTGATGGCTTCCTGTCCCAAATCTAACTCCTCTGTAAAAGCAATAGACAAAGCAATGGATGATCTGAAGAAAAAAGAAACCGGCGACGTGCCCCCTCACCTTAGAAATGGTTATTCTTCCAAGGGAGAGTACAGGTATCCTCATGCTTTTGGGGGATATATTAAACAACAGTATTTACCGGACAGGCTATATCGTGAGGGTGTAAACTACTATGAACCTACGAAGAATGGTAAAGAGGGGGTTTTCAAGAACTTTTTGGAGAACCTGAAAAGGAGCATAGATGGTTAATATCACATTGGCGGAACATGCCGGGTTTTGCTTCGGCGTTAAAGAGGCACTGGAAAAAGCCGAGGAAACAATAAAAAAATATGAAAACAAGAATATTAAACTGTACTCCCATGGGCCTCTTATCCATAACAGGGCTGTAACCGAAGAATTAGAGAGGAAGGGACTTAAGGTTATAAATGATCTTTCGCAGGTCGAGACGGGTTCTGTTATTATCGTCCGTTCTCATGGGGAGGCAGAGGCTTTCTACAAGGAAGCGGATGCTAAGGGGCTGAAAGTAGTTGATACTACATGTCCTTTCGTTTCAAGAATACACGGGATAGTAAAAGAGGCATCAAACAACGGGCGCAATGTTGTTGTAGTCGGGGATGCAAATCACCCCGAAGTGAAAGGCATAAAGGGATGGGCGGGGGGAAAATGCCAGGTGATCGGTAGCGTTGAGCAAGCAAAAAAAATTTTATTTGACAGAATTACTCTCGTAGCACAGACAACTATCGATGGTCAACTATGGAATAGTGTTGAATCCTGGATTAAAAACAATAAAGAAGATGTCTTTATTCTTAAAACTATATGCAACGCGACGAGTGAACGGCAGGAAAGCTGCAAAAAGCTTGCACAGGAATCAGATCTAATGGTTATTATAGGCGATAAAAACAGTGCAAATACCCGAAAACTATATGAAATAGCGGAAAATTATTGTGCAAATGTTTTATTTATTGAGAAAGCCGAAGAAATATCATTGAAACAAATCGAATTATGCGATAGAATAGGAGTCGCGGCAGGTGCATCAACTCCCGAACGCATTATTAAGGAGGTTATTGCTGCTATGAGTGAATTGATCACCGGGAATGAGGAAATGCAAGAAACAGAAGCACAGGAAACACGCATGACGGATTCTCCAGAGGAAGAATCTGCAGTGACAGAAACACAGGAAGTGTTGCAGGAAGAGCCTGTAACGGAGAAAGCACAGGAAGTGTTGCAGGAAGAGCCTGTAATGGAGAAAGCACAGGAGGAGCCGAAGGAAGAAGCTGTGACATCAGAGGCACAGGAGAGTCCAAAGGAAGAAACTGTGGCTGCGGAGGAAGCACAGGTCTCCGAGACAGTCGAAGAAACGGCGCCTGGCGAGGAAAAGAATCTGATGCATGATTTTATGGATCAGATTGACAAATCGCTTAAACTGCCAAACCGTGGAGAAATTGTCGATGGGGAGATTGTGCAAGTTACGGATAAAGAGATTGTCGTAAATCTCGGCTATAAGAAAGATGGCATTCTTCCAAAAGAAGAACTGACCCTGGAAGGGGAACAGGAATTGACAGAGCTCTTTAAAGAGGGTGACACGATTCAGGCCAAGGTCATAAAGACCGATGACGGGGATGGAAACATACTGCTTTCAAAAAAAAGGTTGGAGGTCAATGGCCACTGGGACGAAATCAGCGAAGCCCTTGATAATAAAACTGTTGTAAATGCGAAAGTGATCAAGGAAGTTAAAGGCGGCGTCATTGCTCTTTATAAAGAAGTATCGGGATTTATTCCTATGTCTCAATTGTCTGACCGTTATGTCGAAAAAGCTGACGAGTTCATAGGTAAAATCCTTCCCGTAAAAGTCAGCCGTGTAGACCAAAGAAGGAACAAGGCTGTGTTTTCACATAAGGCTTATCTGGCCGAAGAAAAGCAGAAAAAAATTCAGGAAATTTGGGAATCTTTAAAGGTCGGGGATGATGTTGAAGGTACGGTCATGCGATTCACTGATTATGGGGCCTTCGTTGATATCGGCGGCTTGGATGGTCTTCTTCATATTTCTGAAATCTCTTGGGGGAAATTAAGACATCCTCAGGAAGCGTTGGATATCGGCGAAAAAATTATAGTAAAGATACTTTCAATGAACAGCGAAAAAGGTAAAATTTCATTGGGGCTTAAGCAAAATCAACCTGAACCCTGGTCTATTATCGATGAAAAATACACAGAGGGCCAGATAGTAGAAGGAAAAGTTGTTCAGATAAAAGAATATGGAGCATTTGTAGAGCTTATCCCGGGCTTGGACGGGCTTGTTCATATTTCTGAAATAGCACACAAAAGAGTGGGTAATATTGCAGATGAACTTTCAACGGGACAGACAGTAAAAACTAAAATTCTTGAAATAGATAAGGATAGAAGGCGTATTAGCCTTTCTATAAAGGCAACAGTTGATCCCTTTATCTATGAAGAAAAAGAGGAGTCCATCCCTGATAATATTGGCGTTGATGAAACTGCAGAAACCGAAGAAGAAGTTTCCGCGACAAATACAGCTTCTGTTGAAAAAGAAGATGTTTGCGAAGATGTTTCTGAGAATGCCTCAGAAGGATCTGAGGATACGACAATTGATGCGGAAGAACAGCCGGAGTCGTAAGAAGGATAAGCCAATTATTGTTGCTGTTTGAATTTAATTAATCGGTCAGAGGCTGTGTCGCTTGGATGTTTATCCTTGCAGCAGCCTTTTCTGTCCTTTTGGGTTGTTGTACGACAGAGGATTTCTAATATGGATAATATTATATTGATAGGCATGCCGGGTTGCGGTAAAAGTACAATTGGCGTTATACTTGCCAAAGCTTTAGGGAAATCGTTCATAGATTTGGATTTGCTTATTCAGGAACGTGAAGGGGATCTTTTACAAAACCTGATAGATGAAAATGGCATGGAGGGGTTCCTTGCGATGGAAGAAAGGGCAATGGAATCGTTTACCGGACGAAATTTTGTGGTTGCAACCGGAGGCAGCGCGGTTTACAGTGAAAAAGGCATGTCGCATCTTGCAGCAAATGGTATCGTTTTATATATTGCATTGCCTTTTGAAATTATAGAGGAACGTCTTCAGGATATACATACCAGGGGAATTGCCATGGCTCCGGGGATGACATTGAGACATCTGTACGAAAAAAGAGTTCCGCTTTATGAACGATATGCCGGCATGACATTAAATGCCGAAAAACTGAAGGCAGAAGAAACGGTTGAGACTATTATAAAGATGCTTGGTTCTGAACACGCATTAGTGTAAATGGAATAACCGTCCAATAATTTGTTAAT
>CAYRNC010000088.1:0-7223 GCA_964425645.1 uncultured Oscillospiraceae bacterium
TCCATTTGACTTGAATTGTTCGACCCTTCCTGATTTATCAGTACTATGATCTCTGGGTTCGTCGGCAACTACGCCCCTTGTGGACTTCCACCACAGATTGACGGCATGCCCGTCATACAACAAAATCGCCGGTATAACACCGGCGATTGTATCTTCGTTAATTAAGCTTCTTCAGCCACTATTTCCCTGCCGTCATAGTAATTACAATTTGGACATACTCTGTGAGGAAGCTTGGGCTCGTGACACTTTGGACATGTTGACAAAGCGGGTGCTCTCATTTTCATATTTTGCGATTTTCTTTTATCTCTTCGCGCTTTTGAAGTTTTTCTTTTTGGTACTGCCATGTTTTACACCTCCTTTTGTGTTACGAACGTTTTCGATTATACACGGATTACCTTTGCTTGTCAATCCGCTTTTTTACAGTTTTTTACCTGCAATTTCTGCAGTATCCCTTGCTATGACCAATTCTTCATTTGTAGGTATTAACATAACGGTAACTTTAGAGTCATCTGTGCTGATTAATCTTTCCTCACCCCTTATATTATTTCTTTCGGGATCGATTTTAATTCCCATGGCCTCCATATTAGAGCAGATCAATTCACGCATCATGATGTCATTTTCTCCTACTCCTGCCGTAAATACAATGACATCGGCCCCGTCCATCTGTGCCATATATGAACCAATATAGGATTTAACTCGATGTGCAAATATTTTAATTGCCAGCGAGCATCGTTCGTTGCCTTTTTCGGCCTGCTGCTCTACATCTCTGAAATCACTGCTTACTCCTGATACGCCCAACATTCCTGATTTCTTATTCAATATAGAAACCACCTGATCTGCGTTTAATTCTTCTTTTTCCTTTATAAATGTAATGATAGCGGGATCAACCGCACCGGAACGTGTACCCATAACAAGACCGTCCAAAGGCGTAAACCCCATGCTGGTATCGATGCATATCCCGTTTTTAACCGCCGCACAGCTTGCTCCGTTACCCAAATGACAGGTAACTATTTTTAGCTGTTTTACATTCTTCTTAAGCAATTCCGCAGCTCTTTCCGCTACATATTTATGGCTTGTCCCATGAAATCCGTATTTACGAATCTTGTATTTTTCATAGTATTC
The DNA here is from genome assembly GCA_964425645.1 of uncultured Oscillospiraceae bacterium. Taxonomy (GTDB): domain Bacteria; phylum Bacillota; class Clostridia; order Peptostreptococcales; family Anaerovoracaceae; genus CAYRNC01. The sequence goes on from CAYRNC010000088.1 coordinate 1,123, forward strand.
ATACGGAATAGCATATATGTATGCTTCAGCAGGCATTGTCTGGTGAAATGCAGTATCAAATACCGCAACCATCGGGGTATCGGGCATCAACTCCTGACAGGCGCGAATACCCATAATATTGGGGGGATTATGTAGTGGTGCCAAATCGCTGCACTCCTCCAAAGCATTCATAACATCCGGGGTTATCAGAACTGAACTTGCATATTTTTCTCCTGCATGAACGACTCTGTGGCCGACGGCGCTTATTTCATCCATCGAATTTATCACCCCATGGTCTTTGTTTACCAAAGCATCAAGAACATATCCGATTGCATCTTTATGATTGTTCATCGGCGCTTCTAATACAAATTTATCCATACCTGTTTTTTCATGGTTTATCACTGAACCGTCAATAGCGATTCTTTCCACAAGTCCCTTTGCCAGAAGCTCAGAACTCTCCATATCCAAAACCTGATACTTGAGAGAGGAACTCCCACAATTCACCACCAATACCTTCATTTTGTTACTCCTTTTCTTTTTTCGATCTTCCACGGTTTGAACGCACGCGTAAATAAAATCTATCGTATTATATCATCGACACCTTTTAGAAATCCAGCATTATTTATTATTCTGCAAATCTTGTGAACATGATCCGAATGGGTATACATCTCACCATGCCTAAAAACATTATATATATCGGCAGCTAAAACATCATAGGCTAAAACTGACCAAATGGGATCATCTCCACAAATCTCCTTATTGATATTAGTCAGTACAGGAATACCGTTTATGAATCGTGATTTTATCAGGCGTAAAAATTCAGCCCCTATATCTGAAAAGGCCAGTACCCTCGCATAGATGATGCCGCTGTCCATTATTTTGTAAAAATCATCCCTGTAAAGTCCGATAAGAGTGTGAATCAGCAGTCTCTTTATTCTGGTTTCCGTATATCGTCTTGATTTTATACCTTTTATGATATCCTTTGATGTTCGCGCCTTTTTTACAGCCTGTTTAAGCCTGTTTTCCAGGCCTTCTCCAGACGACATAATTTCCGCAAGTCTTTCTTTAGATGTGGTTCTGATCCTGTACAAAAGCAGCGGGAAAAAATCCTCAAATGTTATGATATCCGACATAGACAGGTCACTGAGAGCTTTTTGCGTCTCAAGAGGTACAGCTGCCCTAAACAGATCAAAACCCCGTTCAGAAATAAGGCCCTCCCTTATGGCCGAGGCGCTTGCCATATTATCCGACAGCTGCAAATCGTGGTAGCCCGGCCCTTTCCGTGTTATCGATATGGGACGAATAATACTTTTTTGAACAACCAGCTGTTTTAGGTATTCTACCGCAAGGATATTGTTTGGTGTTCTCAATATGTCAGCATCGATAATATGTCCGCAGTCGCAAAGCGCATCATGCCTTGCCTTTGGAAATGAAACACCTTTAGAAAGGTGAAGGTGCAATGCTTCTTTGAATTCAGGCGTTTCAAAGGCAAGCAATCCGGCCGTATGAATGAGATCGGACAATTCGTTGTGCTCGCTTCCAAATGAAAGATGTGTAACAGCGCCGAGCCCATCCAGCAAAGAAATCGCCCCGTATGCGAAATATTCGGCATTGTTGCAAGCGAAAACAAAGGGGAGTTCAACAACTAAATCCACACCATTTTTAACGGCTAAACAGGCACGGGTCCATTTATCCAGTAAGGCGGGATCCCCTCTTTGTGTAAAATTACCGCTCATTACCGCGACCGCACAATCAGCGCTTGCCTTTATTTTAGATTCCCTTAAATGATACAGATGCCCATTATGGAAAGGATTATATTCCGCCACTATCCCTACAACGTTCATTATCTTTGCTTTTTCCCTCTTTCAAAAATACGACCAATCAGAATTGTAACTGCGAAAGCGACCATGATCATTATAATCATCTTTGAAGAAAATAGCAATTGAGCGTAGTATCCTGTTTTAGATGACCAGATATCCGTTCCGAAATTTCCAACGGCAACGGTTGTCTTTAGAAATACGGGAGCCAGCGCATAAGCGAATGCCATAGCCAGTATTCCATGTATAAATTTAACGATCAGGTAATAACCGGGATGTATAGAAAGCCCGTAAAGAAAACTGATAGACTGGGCAAAGACAGATATGCCGCCAAAGGATATCAAAGCAGAAATTAATATGCATTTAAACTGCAAGGATATACCAACGGCCTCCGCAATTTCACTGCAGCCTATCGTCATTTCGAGAATCCCTTTTAAAAACCCTGCCTGCAGCTGACCCACACCGCCGAATATATTAAAATATTCCATGAGATCCGTAATCATAGTAAATATGACAAGATAACAGCATATAATGCCCACTGTTTTTATGGCGGACAAGATAGAATCGGTAAAATAATCCATAAGCCTAAGCTGATCTTTTTCACAAAATCTTTCAATTGAAGAACGGAGACGATTTTTTTCATCAAAAATGCGAAACAAAATACCGTTTGTAACAGCTCCAAGATAATGTGATACAGCTATCAGCGCCCCCGCCTCCTGCGAATGAAGCATGCCTGCCCCTATGGTTCCAAGAAGAAATAAGGGCCCTGAAGTGCTGCAAAAACAGAGCATTCGTTTCGCCTCGCTTAAGGATATCTCTCCGCGTCGGCCCATATCGCCGATGAGCTTTGCCCCCATCGGATAGCCTGAAGTTATACTGATGATAAAGACAAATGCAGAAGATCCAGGAGCTCCGAAAAGTCTTTCAAATGATGATTCAAAATATCTTCCGATAAGTGAGGGAATGCCTAATCGTATCATAAAATTGGCGCAAATAAAGAAAGGCAAAAGTGCAGGCAGAACAACATCGATCCAAAGGGCAATACCCCTTTTCGCCGATTCTACTGACAATGAGGGAAATAAAACCATGAATATGCACCAGGCAAGCGCTGACATGCCTGCAATCCAATAAAGCAGCGGGCGTTTTGAACTGTTCATATTTAAAAGTATTCAGATCAGCCCTGCAATATTCAATTATTACTGTTCCGTTTCACTTTCCATTTGAGCCTTATATATCATATCTTTGATCTCATTTCTGTTTTCGGTAAGGGTTTCATTAATTTGATCAAAAGTTTTCTGCAAGCTGTTGTACATATCATTGAAATAAGCGGCATACGTTTGTTCAATTTTATCCTGGAAGTTATACAGTATGCTATCAATATAATCGAATGTTGAAAGTTTTAAATTTTTTACACTGCTTTCCGCTACCCGAAGAATATCATCCGCTCTCATCTTTGCCTTAACGGTTATATCATCGTTTTCTATCAATGCCTCCGCCTGGGATTTTGCATCCTTCATTATGACTTCGTGTTCATTTTTTGCCTCATCTAAAATTCGTTGCCGTTCTTCTTTTATCCACTGAGCCTGCTGTATCTCGTCGGGAAGCTGAGCCTTAATTTCCCGAACAACCTCAAGAATCTCAGCTGCTTCCACAAGGATTTTCCCTGTAAGAGGAAAGCTCGGACCCGTTTCAACAATTTCTTCAATTTCATCCAACAACTCTAAAACTTTCATTTATTATCCTCCTTGGAGCCCTTGCGCATTTTACTTTTAAGTCCCTGAAGTACAGGCGGGGGCACCAAACCTTTTACATTGCCCTTTAACGAGAAGACCTCTTTAACTATGCTTGAGCTGACAAATGAATACTGAGGGGCGGTCATAAGAAAAACCGTTTCTACATCCTTATTATACAGTCTGGCATTCATCTGCGCCATTTGAATTTCATATTCAAAATCCATCGTTGCCCGCAAACCGCGAATCACCGCATCAATCTGATTGCAATTAACATAATCCGCCATGAGTCCTTCACAGATTGTCACTTCCACATTTTCAAGATGCTTTGTACATTTTAATATCATTTCTTTTCTTTCATCGGCAGAAAAAAAGGGCTTCTTGGACTTGTTCTCCATTACGCCTATCATAAGCTTGTCGCTTAGCTTGGAAGCCCGTTCAATCAGATCCAAATGTCCATTTGTTATCGGATCAAAGGAGCCTGCATAAAGTACCTTTTTCATGGATTAGTTCTCCTCATCTAAAGTATAAAGTGTGATTTTTTTGACTCCGTATTCTCTTTCTTTTTCTTTTGCATATCGGCCTATATTACTCGGCAACACCTGTTTTCCGCTATGTTCCGCCACTATTATACCTGATTGATGTAAAATGTTAAGCCTGTCAATTTCATCGATCACATCGGGTATAGATACCCCTTTATAAGGGGGATCCAAAAAAATAATATCGGCTTTATTTTTTATTCGGCGCAGGACATTCCTCCAATCCCCCTGCAGCACCAGAGAACGGTTTGAAGCCATGCAACGTTCAATGTTTTTAATTGTTATCGCAAGACTTTCTTTAGAGTTGTCCCCGAAGTATACTAATTCAGCGCCCCGGCTTAAAGCCTCAAGCCCTAAACTCCCGGTTCCCGAAAATAAATCAACTACTGTGGCCCCGTTAACATACGGAGCAATCATGCTGAACATCGCTTCTTTAATTCTTCCCTGCGTGGGTCGGATTCTGCGGCTGTCCGGCGAAAGTAATCGCCTGCCTTTGCAGCTTCCGGCTGTTATCCTCATTCGTACCCTCTTTCATTTGATTTATTTTATCATATAGTCAATAAATATCAATATAAAACAAGTCTGTAAACAAAGTTTACAGACTTGTTCCTATGCAGGATATCAATCCCGACTCTTTTTCTTAACCGTTGCTTCCGCCGGACAACTGCTGCTCTGCCATTTCAACCAGCTTTTTAGTCATATATCCGCCTACATAACCGTTTTGTCTGGCTGTCAGATTACCTTTGTCCATATTGTCGTAATTTGTCAGGCCAAGCTCATTGGCGATTTCAGTTTTCATATTTTTCAACCCTGCTTTTGCGCCTGTAACTACTATGGTGTTGCTTGATGCCATTGTATTCACCTCCTATTACATTTATAATTTAACCTTAAGAAGTTAAAGTATTCGATGTAATAATTTCATGACATGGACCTATTTGCCACGGTCTCATATTCCCGCATTTTCAAGGTTTATAAAACTTTTATGTAATTTTTGTTTTAAATTTTTATGCTCCATATTTTCAAGTAAAGGATCCTTTTTAAGCAACATAAATACTTCCTTGGATACGACATCCAACACGGATATATGCTTTGATAAATCTGCAAGATCCAGCTCGGGTATACCATGTTGCTTCACTCCGAAAAATTCTCCGGGTCCACGCAACAAAAGATCTTTTTCGGCTATTCGAAAACCATCACTTTCATTTTCCAAAACGAGTGCTCTTTCTTTTGCAAGGTCGCTCTTCCCCTCCGTTACCAATATACAAAATGATTGGGCATCGCCTCTTCCGACCCTTCCCCTTAACTGGTGCAATGCGGCAAGACCGAATCTTTCTGCATTTTCTATTAGCATAAAAGTAGCATTTGGAACGTTGATACCCACTTCTATTACAAGCGTGGACACAAGAATATTTATATTTCCTACGCGGAAACCATCCATTATCTGCTTTTTTTCCTCCTGCTTCATTTCTCCATGCAGCAACCCTACAGCGCAATCAGAAAATATCTTTTTAATTTCCTCATACAGCTCTTTAACAGATCGGGCATCAAGTGAATCAGATTCGTCTATTAAAGGGGCAACAACGTAGGCCTGGCGGCCTTTATATACTTCCCGTCTCATCATTTCATAAGATGCTTTTCTGCCTTTACTGTCGACTGATTTTGTTATTATCGGTTTTCTTCCCGGAGGCATTTCATCAATAACCGACATGTCCAGATCTCCATAAAGTATGTGGGCCAAGGATCTGGGAATTGGGGTAGCGGTCATTACGAGTACATCCGGATTTTTTCCTTTATCACTTAATAAATTTCTTTGATTCACTCCAAAGCGGTGTTGTTCGTCGGTAACTACAAGTCCCAACTTTAAAAATTTAACGTCAGGGCTTATTACAGCGTGGGTACCGGTTAGGACGTCAACAGAACCATCGGCTAAAGCTTTGATCAATTCCTGCCTTTCTCCGCGCCTTAGATTTCCGGACAAAAAGCCCGTTTTAATTCCGAATGGGGAAAAAAACCCCGACAAAACTTCATAATGCTGG
>CAYRNC010000089.1:0-7221 GCA_964425645.1 uncultured Oscillospiraceae bacterium
CATACCGCGAAGCTGGGGCAGCATTACATGGGATTCATCCATTATTATCAGAAAATCCTTAGGGAAATAATCGATTAAGGTATAGGGTCGGCTTCCTGCAGGCAGACCGTTGATATGGCGGGAGTAATTCTCTATACCTTTGCAGCTTCCCACTTCGCGAAGAAGCTCCAGATCAAAACGTGTTCTTTGTTCAATTCGCTGGGCCTCCAGTAGCTGCCCATTATCTTTAAAAATGCGGATTCTGTCCTCTAATTCCTTTTCTATGGATATAATCGCCTGCTCCATCTTTTCCTTGGACGTCACATAGTGGGATGCCGGGAAAATTGAAACGTGATCCCGAAGCCCCAGGATCTCCCCCGTTATTGGGTTGATTTCCTTAATAGTTTCGATTTCATCACCGAAAAGTTCGACGCGAATCGCCTGTTCACCGCCCACAGGATAGATATCTAAGATATCACCTCTGGCGCGAAATGTTCCCCTTTCAAAGCCCAGATCGTTTCGGCTGTATTGAATATCTATCAGCTTTCGCAAAATATCGTTTCGGCTTTTTATCATTCCTCGCCGCAGCGACAACACTTGATTTTCATAGTCCACCGGACTCCCAAGACCATATATACAAGATACACTTGCTACGATAATAACATCTCGGCGCTCTGATAAGGCCGCTGTGGCGGAGTGGCGCAGTTTTTCAATTTCGTCGTTGATATCTGAATCCTTTTCAATGTAAGTATCCGTTGAAGGCACATAGGCTTCCGGCTGATAATAATCGTAGTAGCTTACAAAATATTCTACCGCATTATCGGGAAAAAACTCCTTGAATTCCCCGTGAAGCTGTGCAGCCAGGGTCTTATTATGCGATATTACCAAAACAGGCAAACCAACCTGCCTGATTACATTTGCCATGGTGAACGTCTTACCTGAACCTGTAACACCTAAAAGAGTCTGATGTTTAAAACCTTTTTTTATGCCTGAGACCAGCTGATTCACGGCCATCGGCTGGTCGCCTGTCATTTTATAATCTGATTTTAGCTTGAACATACGGTATCCTTTCCGAAGGTAGATTTCAGAGCTATTATACAACAAAAACCGTTACATCGGATATTTTTTTAATATTACCCTTGTATAATTCCGGCAATTAATATATAATACCAAGGAATACAAACGCTGAATCCGGCAGCCCGGAGCGGGAGAACCATTTTAGGGGTGAATCCGATTGCATCGGACGGGTAGCTCTAGCCCGAACCCGACAGCTAATCTCGTAAGCATCGGAGAGCACAGTTACGCATACAAATTATGCATAATAGTTTTGTGATTCTTCGGTGATGCTGCCATATGTAGTATCACCGTTTTATATCTTTGCAGCAAGGGGGTATTAACTTGAAAAAAAACAGAACAGAGAACAATGGAGATAAACTCGGCCTAGTACAGCGTATCCTCAATACAGTTGCAAAACCTGAAAACAGTTTAGTGTATAATTCCAATAAAAATGCAAACAACGGAAATGGAAAAGGTAATGGGTTAAAAATCCGGGGATCAAGGCAGGAAAAAAACTTTATTAATACAATGTCTGAACAACTGGACGTGAACAACCACATCGACAATTCTTTTTACAGCAAATACGATGTAAAAAGGGGCCTAAGAAATGCGAACGGAACCGGCGTTGTGGTAGGTCTTACAAAAATTGGCGATGTACGGGGCTATGACATCGAAAACAATACAAAGGTACCAAAGGACGGAAGGCTGTTCTACCGCGGCATCGACGTAGAAGATCTGGTTAAAAATGCAATAACTGAAAATCGTTTTGGTTTTGAGGAAGCTAGTTACCTTCTGCTTTTTGGGGAGCTGCCTACAAAAAAACAATTAGATGCATTCAATTCTACCCTTTCCGCTAGACGCGAACTGCCTGCGGGATTTGCAAGGGATATGATTTTGGTTGCACCAAGCAATAATGTAATGAACAAATTGGCAAGAAGCGTATTAGCGCTTTATTCTTACGATGACAACGCCGACGATATTTCCGTACCTAACGTACTTAGACAATCAATTGACCTTATCGGCTATTTCCCCAGCCTCATCGCATATGGATATCAGGCAAAAAGATCCCATTATAATAACGAAAGCCTTCATTTACACTACCCTGCACCGGGAAAATCCACGGCGGAAAATATTCTTCGCATGATCAGACCCACAGGCGAATATACAGATCTTGAGGCGAAAACTTTGGATCTTTCCATGATACTTCATGCAGAACACGGAGGGGGGAATAATTCTTCATTTACAACAAACGTAATCACTTCCACAGGTACAGACACGTACTCGGTTATAGCTGCGGCTGTGGGGTCATTAAAAGGACCAAAACACGGAGGAGCCAACGTGGAAGTAATCGGAATGATTGAGGATCTGAAAGCAAATGTCAAAGATATTACAAACAAAAAAGAAGTTGAAAAATATCTGATTCGACTTCTTAAAGGTGAAGCCTTTGATGGTTCCGGTCTTATTTATGGACTTGGTCATGCAGTTTACACCCTATCAGATCCGCGAGCGACGCTGCTTAAGGGGATGGCAAAAAAGCTGGCCGAAGATTCAGGGCTTATCGACGATTTCATGCTGTATGATTTCATTGAACACAGAGGTTCGGAACTTTTTAGAGAAATGAAAAAGATCGATAAAGCAATTCCTGCGAACGTTGACCTTTATTCAGGTTTCGTCTACAGCGCTTTAAATATACCTATAGATATTGCCACACCCATTTTTGCAGCCTCAAGAATATCGGGGTGGTGCGCCCATCGAATCGAAGAATTAATCTCCGGCGGCAAAATAATGAGGCCTGCATATATAAATGTACAGGAATCCAAAGAATATGTTCCTCTGCTAAAAAGATAACATCATATTCCTTTTATCATAAAAATGGGATTGCGGAAAAAACTGCTTTTTGCGGTTTTTTTTCTTGTTCGCTGTAAGGCATTTCGGTTTGACAAAGGTAAACACTGACATTATAATGTTGCTTGTATTTAGATTCATATTTTAACGCTTATCGATATTTTTTTAAAAGGAGGTTATGTTTTGAAAAGAGAACTATGGGGTTCTAAATTAGGCTTCCTGCTGGCAGCAATCGGTTCTGCCGTTGGACTCGGCAACATCTGGCGATTCCCCTACACTGCGGCATCAAACGGTGGCGGAGCCTTCCTTTTCCCGTACTTATTTGCAATTATTACTGCTGGTATTCCAATTCTTATTCTTGAATACACTCTCGGTAAGACCTATCGGGCGGGGGCTCCCGTCACCTGGGCAAGAATTAAAAAGAAATATGAATGGCTGGGCTGGTTCCAGGTCATGGTTGCCTTTACAATTACAGTCTACTATGTGGCTATCGTGGTGTGGGTAATTAGCTATATCGGATTCTCCTTTAATTCTGCATGGGGGGACAACCCTACGGATTTCTTCCTAAACTATCTGGGAATTACCGAAAGGGCATTGGATTTTGGCGGCATCCAGGGAAATCTGGTGATTCCGTTCTTCATTGTCTGGGCTATCACCGGAATCATTATGTACAGGGGTATTAACAAAGGTATAGATATCGCATGCAAAGTATCCTTACCTCTTTTAATGATCCTGACCGCCATTCTGGTTATCCGGGGTATAACCCTTCCCGGAGCCATAGACGGGCTAAATTATTTATTTACTCCAAATTGGGACAGGATACTGGATTCAAGGGTCTGGGTGGCAGCATATGGACAGGTATTTTTTAGCCTTTCCATTGCATTTGCCATAATGATAGCCTATTCCAGCTACCTTCCTAAGAAAACCGACGTTGTAAACAGCGCATTCATTACAGCTACGGCAAACCACGGCTTCGAGCTTTTTGCAGGGATCGGCGTTTTCAGTGTTTTAGGCTATATGGCTTATTCCCACGGCGTACCTATTGAAGAAGTTGCCGCAGGAGGAGTCGGGCTGGCTTTCATGGTGTTCCCAGAAGCTATAAATGCACTTCCGGCTTTGAACAGTCTTATAGGATTCTGCTTCTTTGGCGCATTATTCTTTGCGGGGTTAACATCACTTATATCCATTATCGAGGCTGTAATTGCGGGCATTTCCGATAAGTTCGAAATGGCCCGTGTAAAAGCTACCACCATAGTTTTGGTTCCGGCCTTTATAATTAGCTCGATGTTTATAACCGGAGCGGGACTTCATATATTAGACATAGTTGATGCCTTCACAAACAACATCGGCATAGTAGGCGGAGGCGTGTTAGAAGTCTTCCTGCTTGGATGGTTCTTCAACACTGAATCTCTGCGTGAAGAGGCGAACAGCTTCTCCAATTTCAGCATAGGAAAATGGTGGACGTATATGCTGAAAATCGTCACGGTGGTTGTCCTGGGTTTCATGATAATTTCCAACACAATCAACTATATCAGAACGGGCTATGAGGGCTATGCCACCGGCGACCTTTTGGTTTTCGGCTGGGGTAGCGTCCTGGTCTGTATCGTAGTGAGCATAGTGCTGACCGCGCTAAAAGGCAAAGAAGGCTATGCAGACCTGTCCAGGCACAAGGAGGTAGAATAAATGAATACCAGTGCAATCATCATGATGATTATAGGCTGTGGAGGCCTCTGGGGAGGCTGCGCCGCAGCGGTTGCGATTTCAATGAAGCATCGTAATAAAAACAATGCTTAAAATATTTTTCTGAATCCTTAAACATTATAAACCAGCGCGGCAATGCGCTGGTTTTATTATAATTCAAACAAATTAATAATATAATTGCACTGTATCCCTCAAGTTAACTGCAAGATTTACGATAATAATATAAGGCGAAACATAATTTTAACAATTATAAGGAGTACATATGGAACTAACAACGCTTTTAGGAATAACCGTAGGCATGCTCTCTGTGGTCGCGGCTATGATTTTTAAGCAGATCAGCTTTACCGTTTTTATTAACCCTGCTGCCTTGGTAATAATATTTGTAGGGACTGCGGCCGCCGTCTTAAATGCGTATCCGGGGGAAGATCTTAAAAAAATAGGGGTCTTGTTCAAAATTCTGTTTACAAAGCAAAAATTAATCACCGAACTGGAAATCATCCAACTGATGATAGATTTATCCGCTATAGCCAAAAAAGAAGGTCTGTTGGCCTTGGAAAAGAAAGTTGATGAGATTGAAGACCCTTTCATAAAGAAAGCAATCCGCATGGTTGCCGATGGTACGGAAAGGGATGTCATAGAAGAAATTCTTGAAGCAGAGCTGACGGCAATGGAAATCAGGCATGAAACCAATGCAGGCATATTCGCCTCGGCAGGATTGTATGCTCCCACCTTAGGTGTCTTAGGGGCAGTCTTCGGTTTAATAGCTGCAATGTCATACATCGATGATACCGAATATATGGCCCATGCGATTGCGGCTGCATTTATAGCCACCATTCTCGGCATATTCACAGGCTATGTGCTTTGGAATCCTTTTTCTAAAAAGTTGAAAGTGAAAAGTCAGCGGGAGGCAGCTCTTAAAAGCATGGTCATTGAAGGGGTACAGTCCATCCAAAAGGGTGATCCTCCCTTTATGCTAAAAGAAAAGCTTTTAGCCGCACTTCCCACATCAAAGCAGGAAAAAATAGTCGCGACCTTGGAGGAAAAGCAAGAATAGGCGGAAGGCAATGTCAAAAAGAAAACACATTAAAAGTGAACAAGAAAACGGAGAATCATGGCTGCTTCCGTACTCGGATTTAATAACCCTTTTACTGGCTATTTTTATAGTTCTTTTTGCAGTAAGCCAGATAGATGTTCAAAAAGCCAAAAGCATATCCGAAGAATTTCGCGAATCCATGATGACCCAAAGCCACACTGAGCAAATAAATAAGGAAAGATTAAAGGAAATAACCTCCGGTGATGTTTCAGTGGAATTACAGCAGCTGGAGGACTTAAAAACCAGGCTGGATCAAATGCTGGAAGAAGAAAATATGTCGGATTTTGTAAGCACCTATATCGATAAGAGGGGTCTCGTGATAACCCTTAGCAATGCGATTCTGTTCGATTCCGGCAGCGCAATTATAAAAGAAAAATATGAGAATGCCATGATTGGAATTGCGGCAATAGTTAATACCATCGATAATTATATTCGCATTGAAGGACATACCGATAATGTTCCTATGAACTCGGATATTTATCCCTCGAACTGGGAATTATCCAGCGCAAGGGCCATAAGCGTAGTAAGGCTTTTTATCTATCAAACCGGAGCCCTGCCTGATAAGTTCTTAGCGGTAGGATATGGAGAATACAGGCCGATTGCCGATAATTCTACGGAAGAGGGTCGCGCAAAGAACAGGCGAATAGACATAATAGTACTGAGCGAAAAAAATAGCGACCGGGAAGAGCTCAGCATTTAGCCTCCGCCCTCGGAACATTATTGTGGCTGTATTATACATACACTTGATTCAGCAACTTGGGGACAAATGCCAAACGATTGAAAAAAAGCCCTCCGATCGGAGGGCAAATAATACATGAAAAATCACAGGTTCTTTGCTATCGCTTCTTTTCCCGGTTCGATCTTTTTTGATACAGCAAAAAGAACAACAGTTATCAGCGCAGCGACGACCGTGGCAACGCGAATCCACATCATCAACGTTCCTAAAAAGCCTTCTATGCTGTAAAGCTCCGCATACCATTCATCGCCCCATTCCCCTTCAAACCATGGAAGGAAAAAACAGCCTATAAAGCCCATAACGGTGAGAATGCCGAACATTATGCTCATTCTTCTTGTATCCCCCACCGCAAGACCCGTCCCTGGATTCCCGGGATATTTGACGGGATCCTTTTTAGAAAGGCCTCCGTACATCCGTCTCCATAAGACATAAAGGATCGGGCCTGATACTATACCGACCATTCCGCCGATAAAATAGTCTGTACCGTTTATAAAGAATGCAATAAAGGCAATGCACATGGGTACTATGCAAATAACCAACAAAAAGCCATAACCTCCGGGAATCTTGAATTTTCTTTCCTCGTCAGGAATTCTTTTTCTAAGTATAAGTGCTGAAATAAAGATCATAACGTACGCGGAAATCAAAAGAAAAACATCTATAACCACCACCACTTTAAATGCAAACATGCACAGAATCAGATTTACAATACCAACCGACAGCACTGCGATATATGGAACACCGTGCTTTTTATCGATTTTCACCAGTATCGGCGGCGCCAGATTATCCTCGGCCAAAACAAAAAACCCCCTTG
>CAYRNC010000090.1:0-4635 GCA_964425645.1 uncultured Oscillospiraceae bacterium
CCCGGAATGGGTCTTTTTTTTATTTGTTTGGGCAATTCATTTTACAACTTGCCATACCGGACAGTCTCATCAAAGGCCCCTTGCGCAATTCCGATGGCTTGTGCTGCGATTCCTAATCTGCCCACATCAAGAGATTTCATGGCTATTTTAAAACCTTCACCCAGCCCTCCTAAAATATTTTCCTTAGGTACCTTCACATCTGTAAAAACTAATTCTGTTGCAATAGCAGCCCTGATCCCCATCTTGTTGGTTCTGTTTGGACAGGTAAACCCTTTCATACCCTTTTCTAAAATAAATGCACTAATGCCTTTTGCCCTTTTTCCTTTGTCTGTCATAGCCATAATCACATAAACATCGGCTACCCCTCCTCCTGAAATGAAAATTTTATTTCCGTTTATGATATAGCAATCTCCCATATCTACGGCAGTAGTTTCAATGCCAACAACGTCACTTCCCGCATTCGGTTCAGTCATACCAAAAGCCCCCAATTTCCTGCCTGCCAGAAGATCCGGCAGATATTTTTTCTTTTGTATCTCTGTACCAAAAGTCATGATCGGCCAAGCACACACTGCACAGTGGGTCTGTATAATCACCCCGGTTGAGGCGCAAAACTTAGAAATCTCCTCAATACTCATAACATAAGATACATAATCAGACCCATATCCGCCCCACTTTCGTGGAAATGGCAGCCCCATAAATCCTTTCTTTCCTGCGTTTTCTATAGTGTCTTTAGGGAATCGGGCATCTGCATCTATTTCGGCTGCAATAGGTGCAACGTACTCCTGAGTAAAATCGCGGGCCATCTGCTGTATTTTTTTCTGTTCATTTGTAAGATTAAAATCCATATTATCCTTGTATGATGTATTTAGAAGCCAATACTCATACTTTCCTTTCTTTTTCAAAATGCTTGCTATACTTGCTATAATAGATTTAGACCTGTGGACCCTTAATTCTATTTAGTACCAGCGATCTTAATAAAGCTTCCCCCGACCATCTTAAGTAGGATATGACAGAAAACTCGAGACTTCTTGCAAGTTAATCCGTCGATAAAGGAATAGATCTATCTTTATACAAATAACCCAGTCCATTGGACAGATTAGACCATATGACAGACAAATAGGAGAAACACTTGCCGGAATCGGATCCATTATGATGTCTTTAGATTTGGTTGCAATAATCATTCATGATAGAGGAAGATATCAATCGTTTCTCATATCATAGTAAGTTACTAGCCTTTGCAAGGTTGGACCCATCCGTATATCAAATCGGCATCTATAAAGCTAACCGCACTCGGATGTCGAAACTTGCTTCAACGGTTCTACGTTGTGTTTTGATTAATGCGGCACATAACATCGCATTTAATAAGAGAATATTTTAAGGCCTACTATAACCTTAGGGTTACTAAAAGGCGATCCCATTACAATGCTTGGGGCATTGCTTCTGGAAATTTTGTTCGTATTGTTCATAAAATATTGCGTCGCCAACCGGTTTTTAATTTAGCTTAAAACCAGCTATAGATTATTGAATCCTCAGAGTTCACCTCTTTGAAGTCGTTAAGGTTATTCTTTATATTTACCCCAAAAATTAATTTCTTTGGAATATAATCTTGACCTCATAGCCGATATCCTCATCTTATAGAAATCGTCCATCGCCCATTATTATGATCTGATGTCACTATTTTTTTAACATCCAATTAAAGAAGATTCAGCTTCATATTCTTTAGATATCGTGACGCATTCTGCCCTATCCGTCTGTACTCTCCGGGCTTAGATAACCGCACAGAATAAAGGCAGTCTCCATTTTTTAAATCTGATACATGCAAGAAACCTTTCTCCCCATACAAAATAACTACAACCCCCGCTATACTCATCCTAATATCCCTAAGTCCCTTTAAAATATATTTTTCACACAAGCAACCTTCTTCTTCAATACCATGGGCAACTTCATCGACTAAATTACACATATAGTGTTTTTCTTCATATCCGACCATAATAGTCGGTTTTTCCTGATCGTATTTCATACGATTTCCTCCGCAAACTTTGTAATCAATCCCGTTGCCACTGCATTTCTCGGCCCTTCTGTCCCCCGGATATTCCCTTTGCCTGCAGAAAGCTTTCTTAATGACAGTTCTTCCGTAACCAAGTTAGGTGCTTCGAAATCCAAGAATGAACCCCCTACGAGAATTACATGCTTGCAGGGTTCTCTTTCTATATCTAGCAGATCTAATGCACGCAACACATTTGCCACAAGAACTTTTTTTTTGGCATCCTGTCTAATTCTTTTAATTTTTTCTACAGTACTATCTGAATCGATAATGAGCAATTGTCCATCATCCAAAACAGTTACGATTTGGCCATAATATCTTGCATCTAGTGCTTGTTCAAAAAAACGCACATTACCATTTTCATATTTGATCCTATATAGATTATCTATTCTGGCTAAAGGGTATTTTTTAATTTGCTCTGCCATCTCAAAATTGTTTAGATTCAATTCTGAATCGATTAACATAGTTACTAAATTCCCTGCCCCTGCAAGATGTATACTCTTAATTTTACCTTCTATGTCCATATATGCCGCATCTGTAGATCCTGCACCAATATCAATCACCACTAACGGTAATTCTGTTCCGGGTGTGGTAAGGGCCCCCCTTAGTGCCATTTCGCCTTCAATACCACCTATTTCAATTGGAATATTTAATTTTTTCTGCAGGCTATCAGCAACTCGCTCCATAAAAGTCATGTCTGCACGAATCATTGCAGCCACTGCAACTCCTGTTTCCATCGCGTACTCTTCCGCAAGTCCCCCTTTAATAGCTATTGCCGTCTGTGTATCCACGGCAAACAGATCACTGATTCGGATATCAGATTTTAACACTTTACAATTATTTGCCATACTAACTTTAATATTTTCTATCATGCCACCAATATTAGTGCCCGCCTCGCCGTGCACATCAATTATTCCATTTATGTTTTTAATCGTACCCATGATTTTAGCAGCGCCCCGGTCCACCATTACGGATTTACTGATTCGCTTTCCCACAATCTCCATAGAGCCTGCAGGGATAATCCTTTCTCGTATTTCTCCTTTTGGCGTTCTTATGACCACCGCCGAGCGGTTTCCTATTAGAGCTTTTGCTATGTACTTGCAGTAGTCCGTTTCTTTGGCACTGAGATTAAAAACTGTTGCAATGCCATAGGGGTTGGATAAAAAATCAATACTGTAGCCTGGCGCAGCTACTTCAACAGCACACATCATTTTCGATGGTATTTTTTCAATTTTTTTCACTTCATCAACAATTGGTATTTTTTTATGCAATCGATTGTTAATAAGCGTCCCCTCATCTTTTTGTACAATCGCACCTGTAATTGTATATCCATCCTTCTCCATTTGATTTAGTCTTTTTGCAGCAGCACCAAACTCAAACTCCTTTGGTATTACAGCTATATAATTTCCTTCTACAGAAAGTGTTTCACCAAGGAAAAATGTATAGCCAACACCGAGTCCTTCACCACCAGGAGTATCGGGGTTATGGCCGATCATGGTAGAATCGGTAATCACAGTTTCCGTAATCGTATCCATTGCAAAATCTGCAACAACGGGCGCTGCATCATTTATCAGAATCTTTTTTATAGTTATGCTTTGATTTCTATGGTTATTAAGAAGCTTAGAAATCGAAGCAAGAATTCCATCTATATTATCTACTGTACCCTTTGTACCGGTGGTTTTACTGATGCTACTTGCGCTAAATTTTACACTGCCGTTTTCTAATATCTCTGCCAATGCAGCTTCAGTCGTCGCATTACCGATGTCTATACCAATGATCACTTCCTTCATAGTTCTTACCTGTCTCCCTTTAGTCTATTTCTCTTTTTAATCACTACAGTGGTTTCCTTTACGAAACGATCTGTTTTCTCAGCGACGTAGTTATTTTTAGCTCTTCAGCAATTGACATTGGCTCTATATCTGTAGATCTATACGGTCGTAACGCGTTATATATTTTGATGAGTCTATCGCCGTCAATATAAACCGTTTACGCTGCCCACTGAAAATTTAACACCATGTATTTATCACATTTTTGTTCGACAACTTTCGGCCTAAGTCAGCAAGCTTACTTCTGCCTGCACGACAGTCACCTGCTTCTACCCCGCCGTTTAGAAGATTTTCAAATATAACTTCCTCAATGTTTTCCACTTGGGGTAAAATATCAAAGCTCTTCTTTTCTCCATTAATAAATGCCCCCGCATAGATTATTGAATATTTTATCTTTTTTCTCCTTTCACTGGTTTAAATTCAAATTCTACTGGCGTTTTTCGCTGCAATATATACAACCAGTGTCACCATAGCAGATATTTGCCATTTGTGCCGTAAAAGCCGTAGAGTCCTGTCTTTGTACTGAAGTGATTGGTTTAGGAACCTTTCTATTTGCATATTTTGCTGCGGTATTGCCAATACTTCTAAATACATCGCTAATTAATCTGTGGAGTCTGGGAAGATAGTTCCAAATTAAATAAAAGTGACATTCCCTTTTGATGTAATAGGGTTCCCCTTTAACTAAATTGCTTGCTATACTTATGCCAGATCCATTCAATTTTGAACCAATACCTGCCAGCAAACTCCCCCATTTTCTTGCTATTC
>CAYRNC010000090.1:4645-6037 GCA_964425645.1 uncultured Oscillospiraceae bacterium
TGATGGCATGGAATTTGCTAAAAGCAAAACCAATTTCTTGCTAAGAGTTGGATAAAATCTTTATCAACTTCTTTTTTTCTTATGTGTAACGCTTTGTAGCTGCCAAATCATTCACACCCTTTCATTGTACTACTATAGTATTTCCCATATGTTGTGGCTTCAGCAAGAACTTTTCCTCTCATTTCTTTTAATAAATCATTGAAATAAAATCCGTCATCTAGTGTTAAGAAAGAATTGAGTGCATATATCCGAATCTCGTATTCATGGGCATTACTAATAGGTGCAGGACCGCCATATCGGTTGCAAGCTTCATCTTCGGAATCATATTGGACTATCCATGTGTTCTTACCCTGAATAATCCCTACATCTATTTCTTTCATCTTTCGGCTTGCATTTTCCTTCAATGCATTTATGCCTTCGGGTATATTTGCTACAAGCCAATGTATCCATGAAAAACCCTCTTCCTTGATATTATCAAAATCCTGGAAAACAATTGCGTATGATACCACATCATCAGGCGCATTCTTCCATTCTAAGGGAAGTGATAATTGTGGTATGCCCATTGTTACATCATTTGACCTTTTCCCGTATTTGTCTGCTATTACTCCATCGATAATCCCTTCACTTCTAATAGCAAAGATCATTTTTAAGTTCCACTCCTCCCACTATGCAAATTGCGCGCTACACACTTATTAAGTTTTATACCGCACAATTCAAATTATATTTTTTCTTATAGAATCCTCAAATATTTTCAAACCGGCCTCGATTTGTGCATCAGTAATTACCAATGGAGCTAAAAATCTGATTACATTCCCGTATGTTCCAGCATTTTCAAGCAAAAGTCCACTTTGAACAGAATCGTCTATTATCGCATTAACTAATGCTGCATTCGGCTTCTTAGTTTTTTTATCGGTTACAAATTCTATTCCCATCATGCAGCCTATACCTCTTACATCACCGACAACATCATACATGTCTTTCCAATTGTTATATGCCTTATTCAGCTTGTCGGCAATCTCAAGTGCTCTTCTAGGCAAATTCTTTTTTTCCATAGTTTCAATAAGCTTTAATGCCGATGCACAGGAAAGAGCATTTCCCCCGTAAGTTCCCCCTATAGTCCCTACCGGAGTTGCATCAAAGATTTCTTTTCTAGCAGTTACCGCACTTAAAGGTAGACCTCCTGCAATGGATTTTGCTGTAGTTAAAATATCGGGTTCACATCCTCCTTCTTTCCAGTATTCAGCTGCAAACATTCTTCCCGATCTTGCAAATCCGGTTTGGACCTCATCTGCAACGAGAAGGATTCCATTATCGTCACAAATTTTCCTAACAGCTTTGACCCATTCAATGGGAGCAGGAATAAAACCACCCTCACCTTGTACGGGTTCTAAA
>CAYRNC010000090.1:6047-7192 GCA_964425645.1 uncultured Oscillospiraceae bacterium
ATTATCGGCGGGAGAAGCTTCAATAAATACTTTTTCTAATTTCTCGATATAATAATCGATCGCCTGCTTATAAGTCATTCCTTCCGGCTTTCTGTACATATTCGGAAACTCTGCTCGGCATACCCCATCAGGGAAGGGACCCATTCCAGCGGAATATGATTTCTTAGCTGTCATCGCCATTGTAAGAGTTGTTCTGCCATGAAATGCGCCTGAAAAAACAACTATGTTAGGCCTGCCGGTAAAAGCTTTTGCGATCTTTACCGCATTCTCATTCGCTTCTGATCCGCTGTTAACAAACATTGTCTTTTTTTCTTTCCCCTGAACAGGGGCTATACTATTTATTTTTTCAGCTAGCTTGATATATCCTTCATGCGTAACCATATTTATCATGGCATGAAAATAATTATTAGACTGTTCTTTTACTGCCTCAATAAGCTCTGGATTACTATAGCCAATATTCAATACTCCAACCCCGCCTATCCAGTCAAGGAAGATGTTTCCATCGACATCTTCGAATATGGCGCCTTCGCCCCGCTTGATAACACAGGGATATATACAACGGATTGCATTGGGGATAGCTTTTTGTCTCCTTTTAATTATTTCTTTCGCCTTTGGGCCTGGAAGTAGTGTAACGATTTTGGGCAAAGCATTTTTTAACATTCTTCAACCTCTCTTGTATTATTTTGTAGTAGTAATGATTGATAAGTTCTGAAAATACATTTCCATTTCTTTAATAATGGATTCAGTCATGGCGCACATCTTGAATATTCTTTTGTGGAAAAATAGTCTTAATTCTGCATAATTATTTTTGCCTTGATTAACTTGGATTGTCAAGGGTTTGCTGCGTTAGCAATATATACACCCATGATTGTTCCAAGTTAATCAAGCAGGATGCTTCCAGTAAAGGCAAGATTAAACCAATAAACGGTTTCTTATAATCAGAGGCAACGGTGTAATTAGTCCCGGCTTCCTTCAGAATTTGGACAGCATAATCCAGAATAATCATCTATCTCCTTTTAGTCGTTTTCTTGATTTAAGGACTATTGCCGATTCCTCAATAAAACGTGCATTTAATTCCGCACCGTAATTTTCTCTCAGTTCTTCAGCAATATCAAATAACTCCTTTTCGGTAGAACGATATGGTC
>CAYRNC010000091.1:0-7145 GCA_964425645.1 uncultured Oscillospiraceae bacterium
TTGCCATAATATTAGCCTCCTATGGTTACTTGATTTTACCACAGAAGGCTATTATTTTTTATATTTACAGACTTTCTTTCACAGTCTCTTTTATAACCAGTTTTCAAGCGATAGAATAAATCAGTCGGCCATGAGATTTACTATTTGACTGATTTCAGATGATGAACCACCTCGAACCGGTTGTTGCAACCGATCTTCTCAATAAATTCTTCATACAATGGCGGCTTTAAGGGTAGAAGCATTCCGTAATCCCGACCCTTTAGGCGTCAGAAAAACAAAGACACTCATTCAACAGGCGGGTTCTTTGCCTTATTCATTCCTTAAACTCTCCAAGGCAGAAAGCCGCATGGCTCTCCTCGCCGGAGAATACCCTGACAGTATTCCGATAGCTCCTGCAAACACCAAAGCACCAGCGGCAACCCACCATGGTATTATTGAAATGGTAGACCCCCCGCCGCCGATGGATCCAAGCAGATTTCCCAACATGCCGGCAAAAACGGTGTTCATTAAAAAAGAAATGACAAAGCTAAGGATAACTCCTGCCAGTCCCCCCAAAACCCCTATCATGCCGGCCTCAATTAAAAACATCTTCCTTATATCGGGCAGATTAGCACCTATTACCTTCATAACTCCGATTTCACTAGTCCTTTCGTAGATTGACATTATCATCGTATTTGTAATGCCCAAAGCCGCTACAAATAGTGAAATTGCACCTATGCCTCCAAGTATTCCTTGTATCATGCGCGCCTGATCCTGCATAGCCTTAAGCCAATCGTTTAAGCTGCTCGTTTGAAATCCCATCTCGCGAATCTTATCACTTACCTTTTGTACATTATCGATATTGCCTACGTAAATCATGGCCTGATTATAGCCGCTTTCGGTTGATATTTCCTTCCTTGCTCTTCTGTTTTCGTCCTGTATCTTTTTTAGTGTATCGAAATCCATGTATACGTAATAAGAAGAATCATCATTGGGATTGGACAGAATGCCCACACCCCTTGCCCTGTATTGCTTATAATTTATTCTTTCTCCGGAATCTCCACCGAATCGGTTTTGACCGTATTCATAATCGGCAGTCATTATTATTTTATCGGTAATAACATCCACTTGGGGTTCCCCCGACCATCCGCTGTACATGGTCTTTTTGGGATTATAAAACCATATGGGGACCTGATTGCCAAATACGAGGACATCCTTATCGCCAGGCTGAAGCAGGCGGCCTTCCTGTAGTTCATAATTGAATTTTTGCATAACCTCAGGTCTTATTCCGATTATCCCCACCTGAGCAATATGCTTATCGATTCCAAGAGTCATGTACTCATCTATTCTCGGGGACACCGCATCCACGCCCTTCAATTTTTCAAAAGATGCGATAGCTCTGTCGTCAAGAACGGATGCCTTACCGCTGCTTCCCATTTCCATATAAGGGCCAAAGCTTCCCATTCCGCTGTATACATTGATGAGGTGTAGATTCCCGTAACTTTCAATCTGCTTTTGAAAGCTTACGGAAAGGCCGAACCCTATGGATAGCATCACAATGATCGCACTGGTCCCTACCACCACACCGATGATGGCCAAAATGGTTCTGGTCTTCCTTCTTAGAAGGTTTCTTATGCAAATCGAAAGCACATCGCGACTATTCATCGATTGACATCTCCTTAAGCATCCTCTTTTTTCTTCGTCTGCGTATAAGAAAGACAGCAACCGCGATTAAAACCGCAAGCCCTACCGCTATGGGTATCCAAGGGATCTTTCCGCTACCGGGTTCATCCATGGGAGGATAAAAATCATCGGGCATTGGGGGCATATCCATAATCTCAAAAGTGAATTCCTTAGAAAAGCTTTGCTCGTTACCGGAAGCATCCTCATAGGTAAAAACCACCCTCCCGTCCATTGGCCCTACCGTCCTCGGCATGAACGAAAAGCTATAGTAGTCATTTCTTCCGGGCTCCATGTTCCCCACATAATAGGTGCTGGATTCCATGGTATCAAAGTCACCCTCTGCATTTATTCTTAAATTACCCAAAGTGGTTTTTCCCATGTTGTAGAACTGCACATTTAGTCCGGTCTGCATGCCGGCATACAGTTCAGGGGGTGCTACGATATCATCTATTACAAGTCTTGTTTCCTGCATAACGGGAATAGATATTACGTCATTCGCCGTATACTCATTTCCGCTTATATCCTCATAAGACATATTCAAATTTACAGAAGTGGTCTTCTGCTCTGCATCAGGCTTGACGCTGAATATCATGCTGTGGTCCGCCGTGCCTTTATGGTCTATTTTTTCAATATAGAATGAATTACTGGAACGAACAGGAATAAAGGTTCCGTCAGTCGAATCCACCGTTACTTTAATATTCTCCAGATCATGATTTCCGCTTGTATTATAAAGCTGCAAGGACAGGTTAAATTCATCACCCGCCTGCACGTAAGATCCTCCAAACGAATAACTGCTTACCATCAGTTGAGGGGTCTTGATACTTCCGCTGCCTGTTTTTTTAATAAAAACCCCTGTGTACTGGGATACACTTTCACCTTCTTTCCCACCGGAAGTCGGTTCAACCACAATCTTAATCGGATAGTTTTTTTCTACAGCCGAGGCCTCACTAAAATAGGTGACAGAAAACTGCTTGCTTTCACCCTTTAATATTCCCGAATCAAGAAATATATTTTGGGTTCTGTTGGGCAGTCCGTCCTGAGATTCAGTAAAAATTCTCAGTTTCCCCGTGTCGGAGGTTCCCCGATTCTCCACTTTAAAGGATAATCTGAAATCATCACCGGAAGCGACCTGCACAGGAACATTTACGGATGTAATCGCAATATTCGAAGCACCTCCGCCCTTTCCGCTTACAGGGACATAAAGGGTCTGTTCAATACTTTGTGAGTTGTTTAGTCCTATGTAAAAATCAATTCTGACCGATATAGGGTAGTTCTTGCTTGTAAGTTCACTATCTGCCGTGATGGGGAATGTTACGGATTTTGTATCTCCTATCCCTACATATCCCACATAAAGTGTAGATGAGGCATTATTTACAGAAATCCCCTCCGGCAATGATAAAGTCACCTTTGCGTCCTTCATCGCCGTGTTGCTTCTATTGACAAAGGTCAAAGAAAAATTGTTGTCGCTTCCTGCGATGATGGAATCCCCCGGGCTTAAGGAATGAATCAAATCCGCTGCAGGAAGAAAAGTTTCATCGTTTCCTGTTATCGGAGCAGATAATTTTTTACCTACCTGTATGTTTGCTGAACCGGAACGGAGCACCTGGCCATCATCAATCAAAGTAATATCGACCGTGTGGGTACCTGCAAAAGCTGTTCCCGACACGTTAATCGTAAAAACTAATTCCGTGGACTGTCCGCTTTCCAGGATAATCGTACCTGTGTTGGGTCTTTGTTCGGTTAAGGGTCCCGAAGTCGCAGAAAGGCCGATACTGGGCGCAAAGGATATTCTTGCATTGCTGTTATTTGTAACCCGCACCTTCAAGGGTACGTTGGAATCTCCCTGCGTAGCAAAAAAACCCCCCGTCTGCTCGATTTTTACACGGACATTTTCCGCTCCGAAAACCAAACCGACCATGCTAGGCACCGCTATGGTTACCAGCATAAATATGAGCACAAATGCCCGTATCGCCGATGACTTTATGTATCGCCTGTTCATATTCTTCCATGTCCTCCTATCTACCCCTACACCGGTACATCATCGTCTCTTTTCCGGCATTCAATATGAATTATTTTTCCGTCTTCTATAGTTACTACCCTGTCGGCAAAAGCAGCCACGCTATGGTCGTGGGTGACTATTATCAAAGTCTGTTTGTGCTTTCTTATCATATCAGTCATCAGGGTCAATACCTCTTTTGATGTAGCTGTGTCAAGATTTCCTGTAGGTTCATCCGCAAAGATTAGCTTCGGATTTCCCGCCAAGGCCCTGGCGATACCCACCCTTTGCTGCTGACCGCCGCTCATTCTTCCGGGCTTTCGTCTTTCAAAGCCTGCAAGACCTACCGCATTCATCATTTCCAAAGCCATGGGCTCTCTGCTCTTTTTATCCACGCCCTTGAATATCAATGGGAGTCCGATGTTTTCAAGGGCTGTAAGAATGGGCAGAAGATGATAGGATTGAAAGATAAAACCGATATTGTTTTGACGAAACAAAGTAACCTTTTCTTCATTTAATTTATGTATGGGGATACCACCTACATAAATCTCCCCTTTGGTTGGCTTCTCAAGACCGGCCAACATATTAAGGAATGTAGATTTACCTGAGCCCGACGTACCTACAATACAAAGAATCTCTCCTTTGTCAATATCTATGCTTACATCATCAAGTGCAACTACCTTTTCATCTCCCATACGGTAGACTTTCCTTACATTTTTCATCTCGATAA
Source organism: uncultured Oscillospiraceae bacterium (assembly GCA_964425645.1). Classification (GTDB taxonomy): domain Bacteria; phylum Bacillota; class Clostridia; order Peptostreptococcales; family Anaerovoracaceae; genus CAYRNC01. The sequence goes on from CAYRNC010000091.1 coordinate 4,389, forward strand.
ATGGCTTCATGTTTCATCCCCTAAATCCGGTTATATTCCTTGCCACTATAACATAATTTAGACGCACAATGTCAGTAAAAGTTCCGATGTTAATAAAGATTTAACCTTTACCGGAATGTATATATCGGTAGCCAAAAAATGACCGCAAACGGTCACTAATTGTCGGTTGACTGACAGACAACCATTTAATTATTCTAAACAGGCACTTAAGATAATACAATCATATGAAAGGTCTTTTTCCCTTTCTTAAGAAGAATTGAACCATTTTGAAACATCTCCCTTGTCACCATCAACTTGGCGTCGGATACCCTTTCACCGTCTATTTGCAGACCTCCTTGCTCGATGATGCGAAATCCTTCAGACTTACTGGAAACGAGTTTCACCTTGGCAATAAGCGTGACGATACCCATGCCTTTGCCTTCCAATAAAGCGGCGGGCAGCGCTGTTTTCGGTACATCCTCCATATTATCCCCTCCGGCAAATAGGGCTTTTGACGCTTTAAGCGCCTTTTCCGCTTCCTCTTCACCGTGGACCATTTTCGTTACCTCAAATGCCAATATCTCCTTGGCCTCATTAATCTTCTCATCCTTCATTAAGGAAAGCCTTCTAACCTCCCCCATGGGCAAGAATGTCAGCATAGAAAGGCAAGTCTCAACGTCGGCATCTTCTACATTGCGCCAGTACTGAAAGAACTCATAAGGAGACGTTTTATCAGCATCAAGCCAAAGAGCACCTTTTTGAGTTTTTCCCATTTTACGGCCTTCACTTGTAGTAAGAAGAGCAAAGGTCATGCCATATACCTTCGCTTGCTCCTCCCTGCGCACCAAATCCACCCCGGAAATAATATTGGACCACTGATCATCCCCGCCAAATTGCATTTTACAGTTGTATCTTCTGTACAGCTCCAAAAAGTCATAGGCCTGCATTAACATATAGTTGAACTCCAAAAAAGTGAGTCCGGTCTCCAAGCGCTGCTTATAGCATTCAGCCGTAAGCATTCGATTGACGGAAAAATACCTGCCGATATCGCGTATGAATTGAACGTAGTTTAGATCCAAAAGCCAGTTTGCATTGTTGTCGGTAATGGCTCTTCCATTCGAAAAATCTATGAATCGGCTAAAAATCTCCTGAAATCTTGCACAGTTTTTCATAACGGTTTCTTTTGTCATCACCTTACGCAGATCCGTCCTGCCGGAAGGATCCCCTATCATGCCCGTGCCGCCTCCGATAAGCACTATGGGCCTATGCCCATACTTTTGCATATGCATCATGATTATGACCTGCATGAAATGACCTACATGGAGAGAATCTGCAGTCGGATCGAACCCGATATAGAATGTCACTTTTTCCTTTCCAAGCAGATCCCTGATTTCTTCCCCGTTGGTCGTTTGCTTTATAAAGCCTCTTTCATTTAAAACATCGTAGACGTTGCCTATTTCTTTCATATTTAATCTCCGTAATAATTCCTATTTTGTCCCGTAAAGCCTGTCCCCTGCATCTCCGAGTCCGGGGACTATATATGCGTTCTCATCAAGATGGCTGTCCTTTGCAGCGATAAATATATCCACATCCGAATGCCTTTTTTGCAGCAGCTCTATCCCCTCCGGGGCCGCGATAAGGCAGAGAAAACAAACTTTCTTCGCTCCCTTTTCTTTGATAAAATCGATAGCAGCAACGGCGGAGCCCCCTGTAGCCAGCATCGGATCAAGAACAAATACTTCTCTGCTTTCGATATCGGACGGCAATTTACAGTAATATTCGATGGGAAGGTGTGTATCAGGATCCCTGTACAGCCCGATGTGGCCCACCTTGACATTTGGAACAAGAGCCTGTATACCCTCTGCCATGCCAAGACCTGCTCTTAATATAGGAACGATGGCGATATCTTCTCCTTTCAGCATTTTCATAGTAGTTTTGCAAATGGGGGTCTCAATCTCCACCTCCTTCAGGGGAAGATGATGTGTGGCTTCAAAGGCCATCAGCATAGAAATTTCCTTCACCAGTTCCCTGAAATCTTTCGTGCCGGTATTCCTGTTTCTGAGGATCGCTAGTTTGTGCTGAATCAATGGGTGATCGAATACATATACATTCCCCATCCTTTTCCTCCTACATGCGGTCCAGCATATCCACCCTTCGCCTATGCCTGCCTTCTTCAAACTTTGCAGATAACCAGGCTTCAACGATATCTCGGGCCTCCCAATCGGAAAGCATCCTGCCTCCCAATGCTATAACGTTAGCATTGTTGTGTTTTTTCGCCATTTCAGCCATAAATACATTCACGACCAGGGCACAGCGGATTCCTTTAACCTTATTAGCCGCTATGGAAACCCCTATTCCCGTGCCGCAAATCACAATACCGGCATCTGCCTCTCCGGATGCCACAACCTCACCACATGACCTCCCGAAGGCCGGATAGTCTACAGACTCAGGGGATCCGGTACCCAAATCCAACACTTCAATTCCTTTATCGACCAAATATGCTGTAATACTTCTTTTTAGTTCATATCCCCCGTGATCGGCAGCAACAGCCAGCTTCATTTTTTTTCTCCTTACCTCTTTTTTTAATATCTACACTTTTATAACACGATAGCCGGCAGATTTCAACATACGATTCATAACAGCGAAACCAAGATCATCACTCTCATCCAGAGCCCCGACTAGAATAAGGTCTACGTGCTGATCATCCATAACTCTTAACCTGGCAAAGAACTCCTCAGCAGCCCCCTTATAATCGCCTTCCTCAAAGACAATTACCCC
>CAYRNC010000092.1:0-7041 GCA_964425645.1 uncultured Oscillospiraceae bacterium
CAATAGATGGTCTCAAAGACAGATAAGACGTGAAAGCTCCTTCTCATAATGAAGGAGTTTTCGACCGATGGACGCCGTACAATGAAAGATAAGCCTTCATTTGCTCTATTATGCTTTGATCTGTACCCTTTTCCCAAAGTGCATCGATAATATCCTTTATATTAACTATAGGGAATGTGGGGATATTAAATTCCTCATTTATCTCCTCTATCGCAGTAATGCTGCCCTTTCCCTTTTCCATGCGGTCAACTGAGATTACGAGAGCTTCAATTTTTACATCTGCTGCTGCTTTCAAAATGGGCATGCACTCTTTTATTGCGGTTCCGGCCGTTATTACATCCTCAATTATGATGATGCGATCTCCATCCTTTGGTTCATAACCGACAAGGGAGCCACCCTCTCCGTGATCCTTTGTCTCCTTTCTGTTAAAGAAAAAGCCCACATCCATGTTATAGGATCGGAAAAGAGACATGGCAGCTGATACGGCCAGGGGAATCCCCTTATAGGCAGGGCCGAATAAAGCCTTTATACCCGGATGAATCCTGCCGATTTTTATATTTTCCGCAATGCAATCTGCATAGAAGCCACCCAGCTTTTCCATCTGGCTTCCTGTCCTGTAATTGCCGGTATTGATAAAATAGGGGGTCTTCCTTCCGCTTTTCGTAACAAAATCCCCAAAGGTCAAAACCTCTGCATCAATCATTAAATCTATAAATTCTCTTTTATAGCCCATTACTTCTCCTGTTCCGAAAAAGATTCTTTCAATTCGCGAATGGAAATATATCCGCATTCCTTCATTAAATATGCCAGTTCATTTATTATGCGAACAGGAGCACCGGGATCTATAAGTGCTGCGGTACCTACAGCCACTCCGTCGGCTCCGGCCATAAGAAATTCCATTGCATCCTCTCCTGTCATGATGCCTCCCATGCCTATCAAGGGAAGTTTAACGGCCCTTCTTACCTGATACACCATCCTTACGGCTACAGGTTTAATCGCCGGCCCGGAAAGCCCTCCCATACCTGAAGCCAGCACAGCATTTCTTTTACGGACATCTATTCGCATTCCAAGCAAGGTATTTATTAAAGAAAGAGCATCTGCCCCTGCCGCCTCGGCTGCGCGTGCAATCTCCGTGATATCCGTAACATTAGGTGTAAGCTTCACTATCAAAGGCTTTTTTGTTATTTCCCTAAGTTCATTTGTTACTTTAAAGGCCATTTTCGCATCGGTTCCGAAGCCTATGCCCCCCTCCTTTATATTAGGACAGGAGATGTTGATTTCAAGCATGTCCGCATCGGTTTCAGATAACCTTTCAACGACCCTGCAATATTCATCTGTAGTTCTGCCTGCCACATTGACGATCAGAGGACAATCGTACTGTTTAAGCAAAGGAAGATCGGCCTCGATAAAAGCCTCTGCACCCGGATTTTGAAGTCCTACGGAATTGAGCATTCCACCGTAAACCTCAGCTATGCGCGGGCTTTCGTTTCCCGACCACTCATCTATTGAAATTCCCTTTGTAACTATGGCGCCTAACTTTCCTATGTCATAAAACTCCCGGCTGTCTCTTACGGAAAAAGTGCCCGAGGCCGTTGCGACAGGGTTTCTCCAGCTTATGCCTGCTATATTAACCGAAAGGTCAGGTTCATGCATCAAAGACCACTTCCCTTCCCCAAAATACCGGTCCGTCTTTGCACACTCTTTTGTATACTGTCTCCTCGCTTCCGGGAGTTCTGATTTTACAAACACATCCGAGACAGGCGCCATAGCCGCAGCCCATCCTTTCCTCTAAAGATATCTGCACGTCACTGTCCACAGACATACAGTGATCTTTAGCAGCTATGAGCATGGATTTCGGTCCGCAGGCAAAGTATCGGTCCGCCCTGAGATCTTTTTGCTTTATGAGATCGATTGCATTGCCGCAGAAGACCGAAGGATTCCCTTTTGAATCTTCTAAGGCTACATGTACCCGGCAAACTTCTTTCATATCATCGATTAAAAACGCATTTTCACGAAACCCTAAAACTGCCTCCGCCTTTACTCCTCGTGCACTTAAAGCACATGCTAATTCCAATAAAGGAGGAACACCCAATCCTCCGCCTATGAGCATGGCGGTCTCTTTTTCATTAATATCATCTATATCGTAGCCGTTTCCCAAAGGAGACGATATACGTAAAGACTGTCCTTTCCGCAACAGGCTTAACGCATTTGTACCTTTACCGACAATCCCATAGACTAAAAGCAGTATTTCCCCTTCATGTCGGCATATGCTCAAAGGACGGGGAAGCAACATGTCCCGGCGGGGCAGGTAGACATTTACAAACTGTCCCGGCAGGGCCCTGCTTCCGTTCTCGGAATAATCCAATTCCAAAGCATATGTGTCCTTCGCTATCTGCGTATTTTTTAAAATCGGAGACTCCATTATATTCCCCAACGCTTATCCCTCCATGGCCATATTCAAATCTTCTTTCATGGCCTTGGCTGCTTTCCTGGCGGCCGTTGTAAAATGTTCATTCGTATCCTTTAAATGTGCCCCTATGATACCGCGAGAGGAATTAACTAAAACACCCAGGCCTTCCTTGTCAAAATAGCCTTTGAGATCTTCCCCTTTCCCCCCTTGAGCACCGTATCCCGGCACAAGAAAAAAGGTTTTGGGGAGTCTTCTTCTCAGGGCTTTTCCCTGTTCAGTATGTGTGGCGGCTACGACCGCCCCCACGCGGCTGTACCCATATCTTCCGACGATATTTTGACCCCATCCGCTCACCAGATCAGCAACATGAATATAAAGGGCTTCCCCGTCAATCAGCCTGTCTTGCAGTTCTCCGCTGCCTTTGTTGCTGGTCTTAACCAAAACAAAGATCCCTTTATCCTTTTCTTTGCAGTATTTAATAAAGGGGGCTACGCTGTCGGTACCTAGATAGGGATTTACGGTTACGGCGTCCTCATTCCAAAGATCAAAATATTCCCCATCAATTTCAATTCCCCCTATGTGTGCAGCATAGGCTAAGGCGGTAGATGCTATATCCCCCCTCTTTATATCTCCTATGACCAAAAGTCCTTTATTTTTTGCATAGCGTGCCGTCTTCATGTACGCTTCTATACCATCCGAGCCATATTTTTCATACATGGCTATCTGAAGTTTAACGGCGGGCAAGATATCGTAGATATGGTCGATTATCCCTTTGTTGAATGAAAAAAACATTTCAGAAATTGCTTTTGGAGTTTTACCGTAAAGCATAAACATCTCATCCCTTATATCTTCAGGCATGATTTCCAATATGGGGTCCAAACCTGCACATGAGGGATTTCCTGTCTTTATTATCTTCTCAATCAGACGATCTATCACTGTATATCACCTTCCCGTCCGCTATTGTATGCCTGACCTTACCCCAAAGCCTCATCCCTTCAAAAGGAGTATTACGGGCTTTTGATACAAAGTCCTTCGCATCGACCCTATAATCCTTTTTTATATCGATAACGGCCAAGTCGGCCGCTTTTCCTATTTCTATAATACCGCGATCTATACCTAAAATCTTTGCAGGCACCACACTCATTCTTTCAATTAATTTCATTGGGGTCAGCAAGCCTTCCCTTACCAAATAAGTATAGCTTGCTGCAAAGGATGTCTCAAGTCCAATTACTCCAAACGGAGCCTTATCGAGGGCCTGTTCCTTCTCCTTCGGAGGATGCGGGGCGTGATCTGTAGCTATTGCATCGATAGTCCCGTCGTAAAGAGCCTCTTTTATTGCACGAACATCTGCTTCGCTTCTCAAAGGAGGGTTCATTTTCCGATTGCCGTTTGCAACACTTTCGTCTGTCAAAACAAAATAATGGGGAGCGGTTTCAGCAGTGACAGAAAGTCCCCACTTCTTCCCCAACCTAATAAGATCCACGCTCCCCTTTGTACTGACGTGGCATAAATGCAGCTGACATCCGGTGTTCTTCGAAAGCAGAATATCGCGGGCCATGATGATTTCTTCTCCTTCAGCCGGTATCCCAGGTATACCTAACTCTTCGGCTCGCACACCCTCATTTATAAAGCCGCTTGACAAAGAAGCCTCTTCGGCATGGGAGAACACGGGCAACCCGCATTTCTTTGCCCTTGCCATGGCCTTCATCATTAATCCTGCATCTGCCACTGATTTTCCATCTTCGCTTATAGCCGCAATTCCTCTGCCTGAAAGTGCAGCGCAACGGGTAGATTGAAGGGATGACAGCCCTTCAATATTTACAATCTCCTGCCCCTGCTGTCCCTTTGTGACAGCTGATACCACCAAAACGTTTACACCGATTCGGTTTTGTCTTGCTTTTTCATCGACATAAAGAACATCGTCTTCACCATCTATCGGCGGCAGTGTATTAGGCATGCAGCAAACCGTAGTAAACCCCCCTCTGGCGGCCGCCTTGCATCCGCTTTCGATATCCTCTTTATGCGTCTCGCCCGGTTCCCTGAAATGCACGTGCAAATCGATGAGTCCGGGTACCGTTAAATTGCCTTTTGCATCTATAATATCATAGCCTTCACTGCCTTCTGCTTCTTCGGCTCCTGATAGCCCGGTTATGATCCCATCCTCGATGAGAATGTCAAAGAGACCTTCCAGTTCATTTACGGGACTAAGTATATAGGCGTTCTTTACGCACAATCTCATTTTGAAAATCCCCTTTCGTACTGACAATATCATCGCAATACTCACAGCGGTATTCCCGATTCTCCGCATCGATTAGATGAAATATGTGGGGTGCATTCCTTTCTACCGAAGTAACGCATCTGGGGTTTCTGCAGCGTATGATATCAACAACCCTGTCCGGAATCTCCAGTTTTATCTTTTTAACCACCTTATGGTTATCTATGAAATTTACTGTCGCATCGGGATCAAGAAGACCCAGATTAGCAAGATCTATGTCTGTCACATCTTTGATTTTGATCACATCCTTGCGCCCGTATTTGCTGCTTTCGGCATTCATAATAAAAGCGATGGTATGCTTAGAAGTATCAATATTTAAATAAGAAAGAATTTTAGCGCCCATTCCCGCTGTTATGTGATCAATTACTATTCCTCTTTCGATACTGTTTATAACTAACATGCCTGATTGATCCCCCCTTCTTCCACTCCTAAAAGCTTCATGATCAAAGCCATCCGTACGTACATGCCGTTTTTCGCCTGCTCAAAATATTTCGCTCTTTTATCCTTGTCCACTTCCACGGCGATCTCGTTCACCCTGGGCAAGGGGTGCAACACTATCATATCATCGTTTGCCATGGACAACTTCTCCATGTTCAAAATATAGGTATCTTTAAGCCGGATATAGTCCTCCTCGTTAAAAAACCTTTCCTTCTGCACTCTTGTCATGTAAAGAACATCAAGCTCTTTGATGACCTGTTCCATATGGCTTACCTCTTTATACCTTACATTATTGTTCGACAAAATTTCTTTGCGGACATATTCCGGTACCTCAAGCTCTTTTGGTGAAATAAGGGCAAACTTCATGTTGTCATATCTTGACAATGCTTTCATAAGAGAATGAACCGTTCTTCCGAACTTTAGATCGCCGCATATACCTACAGTCAGGTTATCAAATCCACCTTTAATATTTTTTATTGTAAAAAGGTCGGTCAGCGTCTGTGTCGGATGATGGTGTCCCCCATCGCCCGCATTTATTATCGGGATATCGGAAGTCGCCGCACCTATCCTGGGTGCGCCTTCTTTAGGGTGTCTCATGACTGCAATATCTGCATAGCATGAAACAACCTTTACAGTATCGGCTATACTTTCACCCTTTGCTACCGAGCTGGATCCGGCTTCAGAAAACCCTATCACCTTACCGCCGAGCCTTAACATAGCAGCTTCAAAGCTGAATCTGGTCCTGGTGCTGGGTTCATAGAACAGGGTGGCGAGCAGCTTTCCTTCACAGGCATGGGTATATGAAGAAGGATTAAGCATAATCTTTTCGGTCAATGAGAAAATCTCTTCAAATTCAGTTTTGCTGAAATCCATAGGTTCCAGAAGACATCTCCCTTTCAGCATTATTGGTCACCCCTTTCATTTGCATAACAAAAAACCTTCCGAAAAGGGAAGGCTGTTTTTCAATATCAATGGCAGAAGAATCGGAAAAGTGCCGCCGCTGCATGCGGTAATCATAGATTTAAATTGGAAACCGATCATTTTCTCTCTCTTTCTGCTTAGTTATTCTCCAATTTTGTATCGTATCACTTAGAGCTTTTGTTGTCAAACACTTTTTATCTTTCACAACATTTGATTCTCTTTTTATACAGCACATTTACATCAGGATTGGCATCTCCGAATGCCTCCATTAACTCATCTGTTATTTTACTCCTGTCCAAGCCTTCCTTTTCCCTTTTCTTTATGTGTTTATAGGCTCCAAAAGTTGCTGAAGGTCCTATTTCGGATGAAAAGTATCCAATGCCCTGATTCCATGCAAAAAGCGAAAACAGCTCATCTAATTCGCTTACCGTAACACCCAGGGAATAGGCTTTAATGAGTTCTCTGGTGGCCTGCCTGAATCTTGAGGCGCCTATCGCATTGCTCATGGACAGCAGCAATTTAGTTTTTAAATCTATCGCTGAATCCTTCCCACCCCATATTTGCTCCCAGAAATCGACCACCGTACCTGCCAGTATATCGTCTATTACCTTATAATTTAACATTGCAGTCGGCTTAAACGGCATATCCGCCCCGCTGTCATAGGTAATCTCTTTCATTTCAGTCCTGTAAAAATATGTTCTGTATTCATAAGCGGATATCTTTTCGGTCGTATGCTCAAACCCCAAATCTTCAAGCGCAGAATATAGAGGCTTTGGTTCAAATGTTTGAACAATGCATAAGCCGTTATGCAGATTCACTTGCAAGGCTTTGTTCAAAATCATAGGCAGGAAATTAACGGTTAAACTTCTTACATCGATTACAGGAAATGTTGCTTTTTTATCTTCCCAATTTATTTTCATCAATCTTCCCCCCGTTTACAACACGTAGTGTCTACTATTTTCTTAGTGGCCACCACTAATTTATTGATATTTCAATG
>CAYRNC010000093.1:0-7000 GCA_964425645.1 uncultured Oscillospiraceae bacterium
CTCTACATATTACCGTCAACTTTATCGCCAATTTATGAAAATTATAAACATTATGTTGACACCTTAAAAGTTCGGGTATAATATTATTAGCATATGCTAACAAGCTTTTAACAGATCAATTCAACGGCCGTGTATACTGCTTTACAATCAATACTATATCATAACAAACGAGGTACTAACGATGGCACGTTTTAAATACAGACAAAACAGAAAACACCGCGGACAATGCGCCAGAAACTGCTGCGGCTGCAGAAGGTCCGGACCCCTCTCGCTGGATCATCTAAGACCCGGTGAAACAGGGGTAATTTGCTCCTTAGGCTGTGAAGGTGGCCTGAGAAGACGCCTTTTAGACATGGGGCTGACCCCGAATACCCCTGTCATGGTTCGAAAGGTGGCCCCCTTTGGGGATCCCATCGAACTATGCCTTAGGAACTATGAACTGTCCATCCGAAAGGAGGATGCCAAACTGATTCAGGTTAAAGACGCAAAGGAGGACAATCCGGCAGATGAAAAAGCGGAGTCCTCCGAGGCAGGGACAGTTGAATGAAGCAGAGCATAGCCCTCGTAGGCAATCCAAATAGCGGAAAAACCACACTTTTTAACCAATTGACAGGCAGCAATCAGAAGGTTGGCAATCTTCCGGGGGTCACTATTGAAAGTAAGGATGGTCCCATTAAGGGGCATAAAGGAGTAAGGGTGGTAGACCTTCCCGGCATATACTCCCTGGCTCCTTACAGCGCTGAAGAGGTTGTTGCAAGGGATTACATAATACAGCAAAAACCGGATGCAATAATCAATATTGTCGATGCTACGAATATAGAAAGAAGCCTGTATCTTAGCCTGCAGCTTCTTGAACTTGAAACACCCATGGTTATCGCCCTTAATATGATGGATGAAATTCGTAACAGCGGCATATTTATCAATATTCGAAAATTGAGCGATGCTTTAAGCATACCGGTCATTCCGATATCAGCGAGCAAGAACGAAGGCGTCCATGAACTGATACACAGCACAATAGAAGTTGCGGAAAAACATTTACTGCCGAAGAAAATTGATTTCTGCTCCGGTCCGGTTCATAATGCTATCCATTCTATTTCACATCTAATCGAAGATGCGGCGAAGGAGGCGGGATTGCCTCTTCGATACGCCGCCACAAAATCCGTAGAAGGCGACGAACTTGTGATGAGTCGGCTAAACCTCCATGAACCCGACGAAGAAATAATAAAGCATATCGTCGGGGATATGGAATTCCATTTAGGAACGGACAATGAAGCGGCGATGGCGGATATGCGCTATACCTTCATTGAGGGACTCTGCCGCGAAGTTGTAACGAGGACCGGAGAAACAAAAGAACACCAAAGATCCGTCAATATCGACGAAATTCTTACGCATAAATATTTGGCATTGCCCATCTTCCTTGGAATAATGCTCTTTATTTTCTGGCTAACTTTCGGCGCATTGGGCACAGGATTGAGCGACTTGCTAGGCGCCGGCATCGACCATCTGTCGGATATCACAGACTCAGCGCTGAGCCGAACAAATATAAACCCCGCACTTCACTCTCTCATTATAGACGGAATCTTTGTGGGAGTGGGAAGTGTCATGTCCTTTCTGCCTATCATAACTATTTTGTTCTTCCTGCTTTCAATAATGGAAGACAGCGGTTACATACCGCGAGTTGCCTTCTTCATGGACAAGCTTCTCAGAAACTTAGGGCTTTCAGGCCGTTCAATCGTCCCTTTGTTGTTGGGGTTCGGATGCTCTGTGCCGGCTATTATGGCCACAAGAACGCTGCCAAGTAAAAGAGACCGGATTATGACTATAATATTGGTGCCTTTTATGTCCTGCAGCGCTAAACTGCCCATTTACGCCATGTTTACAGCGGCATTCTTTAAGGAATATAAGGCCCTTGTGATGTTCTCCCTTTACATAACGGGCATTATTGTAGCCGTTATTTCTTCACTGCTTTTAAAAAGCACTATTTTCAGCGGGAAACCCGTACCTTTTGTGATGGTGCTGCCAAACTACCGCATGCCTATCCTTAAAAGCGTATGGCTTCGCATGTGGGAAAATATCATCGGATTTATCCGCAGGGCCTTTACAATCATCTTTATCGCCACCATAATAATCTGGCTGCTTCAAAGCTTTGATGCAGGTCTCAATATGGTGGAAAGCAGCGATCAAAGCATGTTGGCAAGGCTCGGCATTCTTGCAGTTCCGGTATTCGCACCTCTCGGCATGGGGGATTGGCGCGTCGCTACGGCTCTGGTAACGGGACTTACCGCCAAGGAGGCCGTAGTAAGCACATTTGCTATTTTGCTCGGAGCCACGGACACCGCTTCCCTTTCAACCATGCTGTCAACCGTATTTACTCCCCTTACAGCTTACACCTTCCTTATATTCAGCCTGCTTTACATGCCCTGCGTAGCGGCTTTGGCAGCTACAAGAAAGGAAGTGGGCAGCATATGGGGAGCGCTTTCAATTGCCGCATTTCAAACCGGTGCAGCCTGGATAATAGCTTTTCTCGTCTATCGGGCAGGAAGCCTGTTCTTCGGCTAGATACGCATATCTCCTGCAGCCAGCACCGCTGCGGCGCCGCCGACCCGTATCATATCCCCTAAACGGGATATCTGCGCAAAAATCTTTGAGGGTCTGTTCATTGACTGTCCCTGCATATAGAGACAATCCATTCCGCCATCTATAAGAGCATTTTTATAAAGATAATATGTGAGAGCCCCGTTTGCGGTCCCCGTCGCTGCCTCCTCGTCGATGCCTACCGATGGGGCAAAGTTCCTGCAGTAGGCTGTGTACGGCCCTTCTAAGCCCCTTAAAGCGACACATTCCTTTCCCAGCAGAGCCTCTCCCGGAGCAAAGGCGTGAACGCCTACCGCTTTGTAACGATCAGACAGGGCTGTCACTTTTTTAAAATCCGGCCTCATGTTTTCCAAAACAGCCGGATTTGCCACAGGAAGCAATATATCCGGAAGCCCGGCGGATATGACTTCAGGGTTCAGCACCCATTCATCATCGATTACCGTATTTCTTTCCGATTCGGACAGACCCATTGCCTCATAAAGCTCATCTATATCCTCCTCCCTGTCTATCGACGTTATAACCCTGGGCGGAGCCATATCCATAACCACCAAATCCTTCTTAACGCTGACCCCTATATCACCTGCCAAGGTCTTTGTACGGTAATCAGATCCAGCTGACACCAGACCTTCTTCCATAAGGGCAAAATAGGAGGCTATTGTTGCATGTCCGCAAAGTTCCACTTCCTTTGCCGGAGTAAAATAGCGAATCTCAAAGCTGCCTTCGCTTTCACGCCTGATAAAAGCGGTCTCGGAATAACGCAGTTCCATAGCCGCTTTTCTCATCAATTCTTCGGAAGGAAACTTCGATCCTTCCGGAAGAATCACAACACCGGCTGCGTTACCTCCGAAAACATTACTTGTAAAGGCATCGATAATATAAAACCTCATATCAATCAGACACTTCTTTCGCCACCACCGCAACCTCCACCACTTTGGGATTCTTGCCGGTTACAGAGTAAAGCCTTACGTAGCAGCCTTCTTTAATATCCCTTACCGTTCCTCCTTCATAGCTGTCAATAACACCTTTATCATATGTGGCCACATAAATGCTCGCATCGTCAAGAATGCTTTTTTCCACTGCCGCTCCGCCTACAGTCACCCTTACCACTGAATTCTTAACAGATGCAACCTTTGCCCAGGAACCCGCTGTAAAATCCTCATAGCCCGAAGGCTGACCTATGGCGGCGAAGCCGTTCGATGAACCATCAAGATCCCGCACAATGCCATTTTGTATCTTTAACCCGTATAAATTGCCTTTTTGCAGGTTTTCCGACAGCCCCTCCATATCATTTTTAAAGTTTTTTACCGTGTTCAGAAACAAAGCATCTTTTCCAAACAAAAATTCCAGTTGCTTTACTACATCACCGTCTTCATTGAGAGCGCTTGCAGCATCCAGAATCATACCGTAAGCCCTTCCGCTATATGCTGCCAAGGGACCAGCAAGTTCGCTGTAATCGGTTCCCGGAATCTTTGATTCCTCTTCCCCGGGTTTCTCCGAAACTGCATAAATCATCATGGCTACATGCCCTCTTAACGCCTGATCTTCCCCAAAATAGGAAAAGTCTTTGAACATGCCCAGCTCTTTGGCCTTAGAAACATAATTATCGGGCCATGTCCCTTCAAGTTCATCCGGATAAAATCCCAAAGAACATACCAGCATCTTGGCCATTTCATTATAGCTTACTTTGTTTGCCGGCCGAAAGCTGCCATCCGGGTATCCTGCAATTATTCCCTTGCTGTGCGCATAGTTAATATACTCTGCCGCCCAGTCATACCCGGCTGTATCCAAAAACCCGCTGTCGGAAGCTTTGATCAGGTCCTCTTCGCTTGGCATAATGCTTTTAACCGCCAATATACAGGCTTCTGCCCGGCTTATGGTGTTTTGGGGTTTGTAGGTACCGTCCGGATAACCTATGACGATTTCCTTGTCTATAAGATATGATACCGCCGCTTCGCATTTCATTCCGGAAATATCTTTTGGTATTCCGGCGCCGAACGCCAATCCCGGTGAAAGCATAAGCGCCAACGTCAATATGAATGCCGTTATTTTTTTCATCTATGTTTCTCCCCCTTTTTGAATAATAATAAGGCGACTCCAACATATTCATATTATCACAATTGCTTCGGTTGTTGCAATGAGGCCGAAAAACTGACACAGAAATGTAAAAAAGAAATTTTTAAAGAACCGATTGACAATTCATTTTTGTGAGGGTATGATATTTTCAACAGCAAAACCGATGAGCAAGAAAAGTAACCAGGAAAACAGATTCCACAGAGAGCCGCAAAAGGTGAGACAGCGGCGGAGAGGTACCGGGCGAATGGCCTTGCGAGGGCAGATGCAAAATGCTAATGCAAAGTAGTGTCTGACGGGAACTTCACTCGTTACCAAGGAAGCGTACATGATGGTGTGCGGCGAAAGTGGGCTTACAGCCAACCGGGGTGGTACCGCAGGAGATATAACTCTTGTCCCTATTAAAATAGAGACAGGAGTTTTTTTATTTCGCAGGAGTCCCAATGCACGATTTCAAATGAAAGGAGAAACAAAAATGTCAAACTATGTACCCTACAAAACCTACCTGACAGAACAGGAGATGCCAAAACAATGGTATAACATCAGAGCCGACATGAAAAAGCAGCATGATCCCTACAGAAATCCCGGGACCCTTGAGCCTATGAAAGCTCACGACCTTTACCCGATTTTCGTAAAAACTCTGGCTGACTTTGAAATGGACGAAACAACAAGATATATCGATATCCCAGATGAGGTGAGGGACTATTACAGAACCTTCAGGCCCTCACCCTTGATCCGAGCCTATAATCTTGAAAAAGCGCTGGATACACCAGCAAGGCTCTATTTTAAATTTGAAGGAAACAACACCTCAGGAAGTCACAAATTAAATGCTGCCGTTCCCATGGCCTATTATGCTAAAAAGCAGGGTTTAACAAGCCTTACAACAGAAACGGGAGCAGGACAGTGGGGAACTGCTCTTTCAATGGCCTGTGCCTATTTCGGCCTTGACCTCACAGTCTATATGGTCAAGGTATCCTTCGAGCAGAAACCTTTCCGCAAGGCGGTTATGGAGACATTTGAAGCCGGAATCGTTCCCAGTCCTTCAAACACCACAAAAATAGGCAGAAAAATACTTGCAGATAATCCCGGCACCGGCGGAAGTCTTGGCTGCGCTATATCCGAAGCCATTGAGGTATCTATGGAAAACGAGAACCGCCGTTACGCCCTGGGATCCGTACTGAATCAAGTCCTGCTGTTCCAATCTGTCGTCGGAATTGAAAGCAAGCTTGCCATGGAAAAATTAGACGAATACCCGGACATAATAATAGGGTGTGCCGGAGGAGGCTCAAATTTGGGAGGCCTTATGTCACCCTTTATGCAAGACAGACTGGCCGGGAAAAATAATTCTCGCTTTATTGCAGTGGAACCCGCCTCTTGTCCATCCTTGACACGAGGGAAATATGCATACGATTTCTGCGATACCGGCAAGATCACACCTTTGGCCAAAATGTATACCCTGGGAAGCAATTTCATTCCGTCGCCCGACCATGCGGGAGGGCTGCGCTATCACGGTATGGCACCGATAATTTCAAAGCTCTACCATGACGGATATATGGAAGCTGCATCGGTACTCCAAACAAAAGTATTCGATGCAGCCGTCTTATTTGCAAAAAAAGAAGGGATACTGCCGGCCCCCGAATCGGCCCATGCCATTTATACGGCAATACAAGAGGCAAACAGATGCAAAGAGGAAGGGACAGCCAAATCAATACTCGTAGGGCTTTCGGGAACAGGCTATTTCGACATGCATGCCTTTACACAATATAATGAAGGTACGATGGGCGATTATGTACCTACGGACGAAGAACTTCAAAAGAGCCAAAGGGAACTGCCTTCCGTTTAGTCTTAGAAAAAGAGGCCGTGTTAAAAGGCGGGAAGTCATAAAGACAACTTGTGAACCCACCCACCGGTAAACTGAATGCGGGATATACAAGATAGGCTGGATTCCCATGAATCCCGCCTATCTTGTATGCTTTTATGGCAACGCAACGAATTCAGAGGTGTTTTCTTGACCATTTGCGTATTGCGTTGTGTGTCAATCGCTTCTGTCCATCGGCCTGCCTTTCTTCAACGCATCGTTAATGTCCCGGGCATCTATTTGTGATAGGGAGGACAGGCTGGAAATTTCTTTTTGAAACTCGATCAAAAGGCAATAGGCATTCCACAGTTGAGAATAAGGCATCCTTGGCGCGGGCATTTCATAGGCCAGGCCGTCTCCGCGCACAAGGAGGTAAACATGGTTTTTCTTCACCAAGTCGGGGAAGTCCTTGCTGGCTCTGTCAACCGACGCCAAATAATCATCCATGTTATCCCTATAGAGATTCTCGCCATCAAT
>CAYRNC010000094.1:0-6820 GCA_964425645.1 uncultured Oscillospiraceae bacterium
TTGTCAAATAATATTCCGGCTTTACCCACAAAAGGCTTACCTTGCTTATCTTCATAGTAGCCGGGGGCCTCTCCTATGAACATTATAATACTGTTGGGGTCTCCTGCTCCAAAAACTGTACTGGTCCTCGTTTTTGCCAAGGAGCATTTTGTGCAATTCTGAACAATCTTTTCAAGCTCAGTTAAAGTAGGCAAGACTTTCCTCTTTCTTTGGGTGGATTTACTGATTGTATAAATCATTAAAGCTGCAAAATCCGTCAATTAACGCTTAAAATGAATTACCTGTGGGCGAGAGTCATAATCGGCCAGCCATTGTTTTTCCACATTATGAAACACTTTCTGATTCATACATAACTTAAAGACACATTTCCATTATATAAATTATTATTGTTTTTCCTTAAGTTTTAATAAATAATGGGTATATCCTTTTAATTCGTATTCCGTTTCTCCCCAGGATATAGTATCCATGGCAACAAAAATATGATCTTTTGTTATATAAAATGCAGGGTTTGACAATATCCCGTCTTCTTCGTACATGATATAATGCTTAATTTCGTTGACACCTAATTCTTTTTTAATGTCATCATAGTCAAATATAGAGCCCAATCCCTCAAAGTTCTCAAGATTCTCCCCGGCTAATTTATCATAGTATTTGTCACCGTAGTCGTCCATAGTGATAAAATCAAACCCTTCTGACGGAATTTTTCCAAATGTTCCTGAGGTTTCGTAAAAATAGCCCTCATCGATTATGAACTCTGCATCTATGAAAGTATCCGTTACTGCCATTAAATCGCTTTGGTATTGTTCTTCACTTACACCTGAAGTTTTATGTAGATATGCTACTTCATCGAATGTGTATTCTCCATAAAACTCCGCCATATTTGGAAAGATAATATCGACAGATTTATCTGAGGAACCACATCCTGTTAAAACTAAAAGTATAGTGCCTAAGAAAATAAGTACTATGCGAATTTTTTTATTCATTAACTTTTCCTTTCGGTTTCTGCATGAACTGAGTTATTATAGTTTTAATTGTAACATATCTGCCCGTTGGCCTGGTCGGAAACAAACAAAAAAATATTGCACCACAAACTTAAGTACAACACCTTTTTTATTTCACCTGGCAGTTTCACTAAAACAAATTATCATTCCCGCTAAATGTTTGGACTGTTATTTAGGTATCTTCGTCTTGTGTTGTTTTAGGTATCGCAAAAACAGGTTTTTCAAAATTATGATATACCCGTCTATGATCAATAACAGCAATAACACTATAAATCATTAAACTAAAATAAGTAGAATTCTAGTAGTTACTTGTTTCTTCACTTTATTTAAATAACCTCCTATCTTTCGCATTTTACTACTGATGTTCATTATAACATATCATCCTATTGCCATGGTTATAAGCAATAAAAAAGGGTGTTGCACCATAATTGAAATGCAACGCCCCTTTTATTTTAGCTTATAGTCCCGCTAAAGGGACCATCATTTTCCCATATATATCTAGACTTTTATATATACATCTTATTTAAACTGTAGAACGTGGCCAATTAACGTTCAAAATTTATTGCTGCCTGGGCGGCCGCTAATCTGGCAATAGGTATCCTAAAAGGGGAACATGAAACATAATTTAGCCCAACATTATGACAGAAATTAATGGTTGACGGATCACCGCCATGTTCACCACATATACCAAATTTAAGGTCCGGCTTTTCCTTTTTCCCTAAAGTCACCGCCATCTCTATCAATCTACCCACACCTTTTTCATCCAGTCTGGAAAAAGGATCGCTGTCATAAATCTTCTTTTCATAGTAAGAATCCAAAAATGATCCTGCATCATCGCGACTGAAACCGAAGGTCATCTGAGTAAGGTCATTAGTACCAAAGGAGAAGAAATCAGCCTCTTTTGCAATAGCATCAGCCACAAGACAAGCCCTGGGTATCTCTACCATAGTGCCTATCTGATATCTCATCTTAATCCCTGATTGGGCAATAATTGCATCGGCAACTTCTGTCACTGTGTTTCTAACATAAGCCAACTCTTTTTCATCGCCTACCAGAGGAATCATGATTTCCGGGACAATATTCCATTCCGGATGCTTCCTTTGCACATTGATGGCAGCTTCGATCACAGCTTTAGTCTGCATTTCAGATATTTCCGGATATGAAACGGCCAGGCGGCATCCACGGTGCCCCATCATAGGATTAAACTCACGGAGGGAATTGATAATAGCTTTCAAGTCTGCTGCACCCATTCCCATTTCCTTTGCCAAATCCTTGATATCTTCCAAATCGGTGGGAAGGAACTCATGTAGAGGTGGGTCTAAGTATCTTATGGTTACAGGAAGATCCCCCATTGCCTCATATATTTCCTCAAAATCTTTTCGCTGCATTGATAGAAGCTTCGCTAGGGCGGATTTTCTTTGCTCGGATGAGTTTGAAACGATCATTTCTCTCATGGCCGATATTCTATCAGCATCAAAAAACATATGCTCCGTTCTGCAAAGTCCGATTCCTTCAGAGCCAAACCTTTTAGCCTTCGCGGCATCGTATGCTGTATCGGCATTTGCACGCACCCTCAGAACACGATATTCGTCAGCCCATATCATCAATCGATTGAAATATCCTGAAATAGAAGCATCAGAAGTAGAAATCTTTTCCCCGTATATATTACCCGTGGAACCATCAAGTGAAATGAAATCACCCTCTTGAAATGTGCGGTTTCCCAAACTAAATTTTTTTGCCTCTTCATCGATAATCATTTCACTGCAACCGGATACACAGCATATGCCCATACCTCTTGCCACCACAGCAGCATGAGATGTCATACCTCCCCTTCCCGTCAGAATTCCTTTGGAAAAGTGCATTCCTTCAATATCCTCCGGGGATGTTTCAAGGCGAACAAGTATAACATCAGCCCCGTCTTTTGCCCATCTTGTGGCATCATCAGCGGTGAAGACAACCTGACCTGTTGCAGCACCAGGGGATGCAGGCAGGGCAGAACCGATGGGTTTCGAAGCATTAAGAGCCTTTATATCAAATTGAGGATGAAGGAGTGAGTCCAATTGCCTCGGTTCTATCATAGATACTGCTTCCTTTTGATCTATCATACCTTCATCCACCATATCGCATGCAATTTTAAGTGCCGCTGTAGCAGTTCTTTTACCGTTTCTTGTCTGCAGCATGTAAAGCTTGCCTTGCTCTATGGTAAACTCCATATCCTGCATATCTTTATAATGTCTTTCTAGTGTGTAGGCGATATTATGGAATTCCTCATAGATTTTTGGATTTGTCTTATTAAGTTGTTCGATAGGCATAGGCGTTCTGATTCCTGCAACAACATCCTCACCTTGGGCATTCATAAGAAATTCTCCATAAAGCTTAGGTTCTCCTGTGGCCGGACTTCTCGTAAAAGCCACACCTGTACCTGAGTTTCCACCCAGATTACCAAAGACCATCGACTGAATATTAACTGCCGTACCCCAATGCGAAGGAATGTCATTGATCCGTCTGTAATAAATAGCTCTGGGATTGTTCCAAGAACGAAATACTGCCTTAATGGCGGAAAAAAGTTGAACAATCGGATCTGCGGGAAATTCCTCACCAATCTTTTCCTTGTATTTTTCTTTAAACTGCAAAACCAGTTGCTTAAAATCATCAACATCCAATTCAGTGTCTAGTACAACACCTTTTTTCTCCTTCATTTCATCGATAAGTTTCTCGAAATAGGATTTCTCAATCTCCATAACTACATCGGAATACATTTGAATAAACCGACGATAGGAATCATAGGCAAACCTGGAGTTTCCCGTCTTCTTGGCGAATATAGCCGTAACTTCATCGTTTAGCCCTAAATTAAGTACTGTATCCATCATGCCCGGCATAGATGCCCTTGAGCCTGAACGCACCGAAACAAGCAGGGGATTATTGACATCACCCAATATTTTACCGGTGGCCTTTTCCAGCCTTTTAATATTTGTCAATATCTCATCACGCACTTCATCTGCAATGATTTCACCGTCATCATAATACTTTGTACAGGCCTCCGTAGTGATGACGAAGCCCTCAGGAACCGGCATTCCTAAGTTTGTCATTTCTGCTAAATTAGCCCCTTTTCCACCTAAAAGTTCCCTCATGGATCCTTTACCTTCTTGGAATGTGTAAACGTATTTTTTTTTCATTTTATTTTCTGACCCCCTAAAAAAATAACTTTTGGGTTAAATGTCCTAAAATGCCGGTTATGGGAACGCGAATTTGTTCCATACTGTCCCGTTCTCTGATAGTCGCGCAACCGTCCTTTGCAGAATCAAAATCTACAGTTATGCAGAAGGGGGTTCCGATCTCATCCTGCCTTCGATATCTTTTACCAATACTGCCGGAAACATCGAAATCCACCATGAAATGTTTTGAAAGCTCCTTTCTGATAGCTTGTGCCGTCTCAATCTGTTTTTTTGTCAGCGGAAGAACTGCTGCCTTCATAGGCGCCAGTGCGGGGTGCAAGCGAAGCACAACCCTTTTATCCTCTTTTCCCGATGCGTCAACAAGGGTCTCCTCATCATAAGCATCGCAAAGGAAAGCCAATGTAACCCTGTCGGCACCCAGTGAAGGCTCAACGCAATAAGGAATGTATTTTTCTCCGGATTCAGGGTCACGGTATGACATATCTTCACCTGAATGATCCATATGTTGTCTTAGGTCAAAATCTGTACGGTCAGCAATACCCCACAATTCACCCCATCCAAAAGGGAATCTGTATTCTATATCAGTGGTGGCATTACTATAATGAGACAGTTCCTCTATTTCATGGTCACGCATTCTGATATTCTCTTTCTTCATACCGAGAGAAATCAGCCATTCAATACAAAACTCCCTCCAATAAGAATACCATTCGCCGCTGGTCCCCGGTTTACAGAAGAACTCAAGTTCCATCTGTTCAAATTCCCTGGTTCGAAATGTAAAATTTCCAGGTGTAATCTCATTGCGAAATGATTTTCCGATTTGTCCTATACCGAAAGGTATTTTTTTACGCGTCGTTCTTGCCGTATTTTTGAAATTAACAAAGATACCCTGAGCGGTTTCAGGGCGAAGATAAATTTCAGACTGGGAGTCTTCAGTAACTCCCTGATAGGTTTTAAACATAAGATTAAATTTACGAATCGGTGTAAAGTCATTTTTACCGCATTCGGGACAGTTAATCTTTTCTTTTGCAATATAGCTTTCCAGTCTTTCGCCGGACCACCCATCAACAGTTGCCTCTATACCGTCTTTGCTTTTAATGTAATCCTCCGCCAACTTGTCAGCTCTGAATCTGGATTTACAGTTTCTGCAATCGATCAAAGGATCTGCAAATCCCCCCACATGACCGGATGCCACCCATGTCGTGGGATTCATCAAGATAGCAGAATCCAGGCCGACATTATATTCAGATTCCTGAATAAATTTTTTCCACCAGGCCTGTTTTACATTATTTTTTAATTCAACCCCAATAGGTCCGTAATCCCACGTATTAGCTAAACCTCCATATATTTCAGATCCTGAAAACACAAAACCCCTGGACTTAGCCAAGGAAACAATCAAGTCCAATGACACATTATTGCTCATGATATTGTTTTTACTCCATCCAGATTATTTTATTGTTGTAATTATTCTTTATTTTCCGTGCAACCGCAATTACAGTCATCATCACATTCCCGATCGGTTCCGCAAGCGCAGTCAAAATCTTCATCCTTGCAGGCAGAGCGGTTGATGGCATCATTGGCCTTAATTCGCACAGAATCGATGACGTCGGCTCCTTTTTCCTTGACCTCGTCTGCTAATGCTGAACCTTTTTCCTTGACCACCTCAAATGTATCTTGGGCAATTTCACTTACTTCTATTATCTCTCCGCTATCCTTAACCAATTCCACAGTGCATTTGGTGCCAAAGACAGCTATAACACCGGCCACAGCTGCCCAGGGGGCCAGCACGGTTCCTATAAGACCCACATTTACAGGTAGATTCAAAAGAATATCGCTATCTTTTTTCACTATTATTTTTGAAACGTTGCCTTTGTGTATAGCCGCTTTAATTTTATCCATGATCTGTGCACTTTGATCGCCGATCTTATTTTTTGCTTTAAGATCAATGGATTCTTCAATGCCTATAATGGCATCCACTACGCTACCCTCTGCTGCTTCCAAGGCCTCCTTGGCCTCCTTGTAACTTACGCCGGTTCTGTCTTTAACAAGTTCGATTTTTTCTAAAGTGATTTCCATACTAACACCACCTTTACCTTTCCATATTTACAGGGATAGATTATATACCATCACAAAGTCTTTATAAATTCTTCGCTTTTTAGCCCGCCTATGTCCAAATGACATACCAGATAGTCTTTAAGAAGCGCCAAAAGTTCACGTGTGGTGACGTCATCCAAGGCCAGGCCTTTCAGGACCTGTAACGGGTTATCCATAATATACCCAAGCACATTTACTATAGCAAACTCCATCGGATAAATCAATCGCTCATTAGACAGAAATCTGCCCTTGCATACGCCGCAGCAAAGCCCTCCCTCAGATACATTCAGGCAGCAAAGATCATCCTTTGAACCGCACAATATGCATGAATTGAGCGAGGGAGCACATCCCAAATGTTTCAGCAACTTAAACAGATAAGCAATTACCAGGGTTTCATGCTTTTTATTGCGACTTTCCATCATATTCAAAAAGTCGACAAGATCAGCAAATATCTCAGGTGCAGGGCAATCCTCCTGCAGGACCTTTTCCGTCACTTCCATAACATATGAAGCGCACATATATTTTTCTAACGCTTCCCCTATACCATAGTGG
>CAYRNC010000095.1:0-5493 GCA_964425645.1 uncultured Oscillospiraceae bacterium
AGCTGCGTTTTAAAGCCTTTGGTTACGATAACAAAGATCTCACTTATCCAATCGGATATTCCGTTGACAATGGGATGGGGATTATAAAGGATATCGACAAAAATTATGGTGAGATATGGGATAAGATTTCAATAAGGGTAACTGGGGTAGTTCCTCAAAAATTAGAGATTAACGGTGAATACTACATGCTGAATTCCTTTTCCACTACAGGTAGTTTATTGGAGTTAAAAATTGAACAACGTCCCGCAATTTTAACTAACAGCAAAGTCAAGATATCATAAGATATCAATACAGGGAGGATTCTATTATGGCAAATGATGAAATGCGTATTGATAATAAGGGTTCAATTTATATAATAAATAAAAAAAATATTATTTTAGTTGTCGGTGCTATTTGGTCAACATTTCATCTTTATACTGGATTTTTTGGTCTTTTACCCGCATATTCTCAAAGAGGAATACATCTTATCTTTGCTTTATTGTTAACATTTTTAGTGTTGCCGCTTGGAAAAAAGCATGCGGATAATAAGATTTTTAAGATTGTAAACCTAATTATTATCTTTTTAACGTTAATAACCGGCTTATTATCCTTTATATTTATGTTGCCGAGTGCATTAATGACCAGGATAATTACAGGACCGAATACATATGGATAATTGTTCTTTTTATTCTGGAAGCAACTCGAAGGACTAGCTTTCCATTATTAGTAGTAGCATTGTGCTCGATCTTGTATGCATTATTAGGCCCATATATGCCGGGAATGTTGATGCATAGGGGATATTCCATTAAACAAATAATAGATATGGAGTTCTTTTCAACAGAAGGTATATTCGGAACGCCTCTAGCGGTAAGCGCAAGCTACATTATACTGTTTATACTTCTGGGTTCGTTTTTAGAGAAAAGCGGTGCAGGGAAATTTTTTGTGAATTTAGCTTTTGCCGCTACCGGCAGGGTTAGAAGCGGCCCCGCCATGAGTGCAGTATTGGCAAGCGCTCTTATGGGGACAATAAACGGTAGTACGGTTGCAAATGTAGTAACTACCGGATCGTTTACGATACCATTGATGAAGCGTGTCGGTTTCCGACCCGTTTTTGCCGGCGCCGTTGAATCCGTTGCATCCAGTGGGGGTCAATTCATGCCTCCGGTGATGGGTGCAGCAGCTTTTATAATGGCAGAGATGCTTGGGATTTCTTATTCAAAAGTAGCCATAGCTGCAGCAGTTCCTGCGGTATTATATTTTCTCGCCGCAGGTATGATGATTCATTTGGAAGCGTGCAAAATGGGCCTACAGGGATTGTCCAGAAAAGAATTACCGGATGTCAAGGCAACTTTAGCTGAAGGATTTCATTTTATAGTGCCTATTTTTACATTAGTATATTTGCTATTGGTGTTGCAATGGACACCTACAAAAAGTGCTTGCTGGACCATCGCTATAATGGTTGCAGTGACCCTTATACGGAAGGTTGGCCGGAGCAACATGGGACCCAAAAACATTATCGCTGCATTAGCAGATGGGGCAAAGAATGCATTACAAGTTTCCATTGCTTGCGCTGCAGCAGGTATAATTATTGGGGTCATCACATTAACTGGATTAGGGTTAAAATTCTCATATCTGGTTATTTCCCTGGCAAACGGAAATTTATTATTAGGGCTAATGTTAACCATGGTTGCATGCATTATTCTTGGGATGGGTGTACCAACAGCTGCTGCCTATATAATCACTGCATCCCTTGGGGTGCCGGCCTTGGTCCAATTGGGCGTTGAACCGATAGCAGGCCACATGTTTTGCCTCTATTTTGCCTGCATATCATCTATAACTCCTCCTGTAGCTTTGGCAGCATATGCAGGTGCATCGGTAGCCGGATCGGATCCGATGAAGACCGCTTTCCATGCAACGAGATTGGGCATTTCAGGCTTTATCGTTCCCTACTTATTTGTATATGGAAATGAGTTGCTCCTCATTGGGACAACTGGAAATATAATTTTAGCATTTTTTACAGCGTTGTTTGGTGTTTATTTCCTATCTGTTGGAATGCAGGGTTATTTTGTGAACAAAGTAAATCCATTATTGCGCATCATTTTGATTGGTTCAGCTCTCGGATTAATGAAACCGGGATTAACCACAGATTTTATAGGTATTTCATTGGGGATAGTTATTTTAATAGCATTGTTTATCTTAAATAAAAGGAAAGGTTTAATAAGAAACAAGGGGGATGAGACTGGTGAATGAATTACAGCTAGAAATATTAAAGGTAAATGATATTTGTTTCGGGACAGATACTGCATTTGAAAAAGGTAAACTTACTATTAATAAGGATGAGCTGATTGAGAATATTAAAGATAAGGATTTTAAATCTATCGATATCTTTTTAGCAAAACCCGGCGAATCAATCAGAATAATACCTGTAAAAGATGTAATAGAGCCTCGAATAAAGGTTGACAGTGGAACATTTTTCCCGGGGGTATTAGCGGATTACGATAAAATAGGAACAGGCAGAACAAAGGTTCTTAAAGGTTGTAGTGTAATAACTACCGGCAGTATTGTTGGATTCCAAGAAGGTATAATTGATATGAGCGGGCCTGGTGCAAGTTTTACCCATTATTCAGGTCTAAATAACGTGGTAATTGTAGCTGAACCGTCGTGCGGGATAGATGCATTGCAACATGAGAAGGCCATTCGAATAGCGGGATTAAAGGCGGCAAATTATTTAGCGAATTCGGTCAAAAATGTAAAACCAGATAAAGTAGAAACGTATAAACTGAAAGAATCAAAAAAAGGGCTTCCGAGAATTGCCTACGTTTATTTGGTTTTATCGCAAGGGTTGCTTCATAATAATTATGTTTATGGGAAAAATGCTAGGGATCTTCATCCTATGTTATTGCATCCAAATGAGTTATATGATGGAGCAATAGTGTCGGGAAACTGTGTATCTGCCTGTGATAAAAATACCACTTACGATCATGTCAACAACCCGGTAATTAAAGAGTTATATGAAAAGGATGGTATAAATCTTGACTTTATAGGTGTTATAGCATCTCCGATTAGCCCGGTATTAAAAGATAAAGAGAGATGTGCTATGGGGGTTTTAAATCTGGCGAAGATACTGGATGCAGATGGATTAATTATTTCAGAAGAGGGTGGAGGTAATCCGGAAACCGACTTGATGATGATTTGTGCAAACGTTGAACAGGCGGGAATCAGAACAGTATTAATGCTACATGAAAATGCAGGAAGTGACGGCATTTCCCATGGGATAACAAATACCACCCCTGAGGCAACTGCGGTTATTAGTGTAGGTAATATTAATGAAATGATGATATTGCCTAAAATGGATAAAACTATCGGGAATCTTAAAGCTTTAGAGAATTTGGCCGGTGCTCCCGCAGATCCTTATCTTGAGGATGGTGGCATTAAAGTAAGTATGGCAATTTTAACTGATTCTGCAAGCAATTTGGGTTTCTCAAAGATCAGGGCAACATATTATTAGCAACTTTGTGGAGGTGTCAAAATGAATATTGTATATTACATAAATCAATTTTTTGCACAAGTAGGTGGTGAATCGGCGGCAAATTATCCTTTGGAAGTGAGAGAGGCTTGTATTGGTCCTGTCATACCGTTTTCATCCGGAGTATCCAAAGCCGGTGGGGAAGTAGTCGCAACAATTATTTGCGGGGATAATTATTTTGCGGAAAATCTTGAAAATGTCAGAGAAGAAATAATAAATATACTTAAGAAATATAATGCACAGATACTTGTTGCCGGTCCGGCCTTCAATGCAGGCCGGTACGGTTTGGCATGCGGTGAAATTATGAAAATTGCCCAGCAATATATTGGCATTCCGGCAATATCTGCAATGTATCCGGAGAATCCGGGGGTTGATATGTATAAATTATATGGATACATATTTCCGACAACAATTAATGCCAGGGGTATGAAAGATGTAATGCCCAAGTTAATTGAATTTACGAAAAAAATACTTTCAGATAAAAAAATCGGAAGCCCCGAGGAAGAAGGATATTTTTTGCGCGGTGTTAGGAAAAATGTTTTGGATTCTAAGACCGGGGCGCAAAGAGCGGTTGATATGATGTTAGCAAAAATTAAGGGGGAACACTTCGTTACAGAATTACAAATGCCTGTATTTAACCGTGTTGACCCAAGCCCTGCGATAAAAGATTTGAAAACGGCCACAATTGCTGTTATGACATCAGGAGGAATAGTGCCGAAAGGAAATCCGGATCGATTGGAATCGTTAACCTGTACAAAATGGAAAAAATATAATGTTGATTCATTCGGTGGTGTAGGTATCCCTGATACAGAAGTTGCCCATGGTGGATATGATCCAAGTTTTGCGAATCAAGATGCTAACAGAGTTTTACCTGTGGATGCTTTAGCCGAGTTAGAAAAAGAAGGGTATATAGGACAACTTTATGATAGCTTTTATGTAACAGTTGGAAATGGAATGCCCATTGACCGCGCTACAATGTTCGGGGATGCTATAGGGAAAGAATTGAAAGGAAAAGTTGACGGTGTTATTTTAACATCGACGTGAGGAACCGATACGCGTTGCGGTGCAACAATGGTTAAACAAATTGAAGCGTTAGGTATTCCGATTGTTCATATAGCAACAGTTGTGCCTATTTCTAAAATGATAGGGGCTAATCGTATACTTCCCGGAGTATCTATCCCACACCCAACGGGATACCCTGAAACAGATCGTGAAAGCGAAAGAAAAGCAAGAGTTGAGTTGCTTAGAAGAGCAGTTGATGCTTTGGCTACACATGTAGACAGCCAAACAGTATTTTGATGAAACGAAATGAATGTACTGAAATGATTATTTTGTTGAGTAATAATCCCATGATGAAATTGAATATCAATGTTAGCGATGACGTAAGGTTGATTTTTATTGATTGCAGGATTGATATTTTGCTTAAAAAATGTAGGGAATTATTTAAGTGGGATTGGCAGTTATGTATCGATCCTATGGCCGGATATTTACATCGGCCAAACCCCTATCACACTTTTATAATGCAAAAATCAAAGAACGATAAACACCAAAAGCTTATCAAATTGTCATTAGAAAAACTAACGGAATTGGTGAGCGTAAACCATTCAGAATACGTTAGTGCTTTGAAAAGATACATTATCAGAGACTGGATTTCTCTATAGCAAATACATCATTACAAACGATTCTAAATGAATAATGAAAGCTTGGCTATAACATGATCATTATTCTTTTAAGGCACTTTGACAACTTAATATTGATTATCATATGTAAAAACAGAACAGTTAACCGTATTGGAGTATGTTTCTAATAATGCAAGTATGCTTTTAGAAGTAATTAAGGTGTACAAACAAGGTAATGAAAATGGGTAATAAAAAAGTTTCGATCAGCAGGATATACAGGGGATTAGTTATTTTGCTCGTTTTGATATTTGTCATCATTATGACCAATTGTCAAGTATCTGATGATAATATCACTAAGCTTTCTCAAAT
>CAYRNC010000095.1:5503-6622 GCA_964425645.1 uncultured Oscillospiraceae bacterium
CAACATTAGCGAGACAGACATTCAAAAAATACTTGGCCAAGCTAACTGGCAAGGTATGAGGTTGACAGGACCGCAAGGTTTATCACTTTATTGGACCGGAAAAGAAGCCCCATTTAATTATAGAGCGTATACTGATTCCTGCGGTAAGGTCTACAGATTTGAATTACTATGGGCAAGACACGTTAATAAATTAGCTAAGATGGGCAATCAAGCAGAATTTAAAGATGTCGATAAAATATATATAGGCCAGCCATTATATAAAATTGAGAATATATTCGGCGAGGCATTATGTGTAGGTTGGGACGCTACAACGGAGCAGAAAAGTTACATATATCCAAATTTTGATGGTTCAGCATTATATATTTGTACTTCATATAAGAATACACAGGATGAAAAAGTAATTAATTACTTGTATCATCAACGAGAATACATACCTGTAAACAGCCCACCAAAAGAACCATCCAAAGAGTTTCTTGATGAATTA
This sequence comes from uncultured Oscillospiraceae bacterium, assembly GCA_964425645.1. GTDB lineage: Bacteria > Bacillota > Clostridia > Peptostreptococcales > Anaerovoracaceae > CAYRNC01. The sequence goes on from CAYRNC010000095.1 coordinate 5,988, forward strand.
GATTGGGAAGGCAAAGATCTTAGTTTTCAACCGTTATCTGGATATCAGCTGATTTACCCGAAGTATTTCAATAAGTCCTTGGATGGTTATGACGTGACATATAGTATTAAAGACAATAACAATGAAAGAAAAATAGTAGTTATCACTGAATTATTGAATGAGATGGATAGCAGAACAAATAACTCCATTATGGAGGATTATATGCTAAAAGTTATGTCAGACTTTCCAGCAAATAATGTTCAAGAAATAGGTGAATTTAAAATTAATAATGCACCTGCAATTGCATATTCTATCAACGAATCACAAGAGATTTGGTATATATGTTGTTCTTCCATGCGTTTATATTGTATTAAACTGATATCCGATGAAGAAAACTTGCTCAACGATATTAATACTGTTAAGGAGATGCTTTCAGATATGAAACTATTTGAAGTATGCAACGGGGCGGGGATTGGTATTGATTTATATGATTAATACGTGTTGTGAGCTCAATCAGTTATAGCATTTTATCGTCTAAATTTGAATTAATTTTCTGACAGGAGGAGAAAAATGTCTAGAAAGGCAATAGTTTGTGCAGGACAAATGTCAACAGCTTCAACAGATAAAAAAAGAAAAGGTTTTAAGAACCTTAGAAT
>CAYRNC010000096.1:0-6618 GCA_964425645.1 uncultured Oscillospiraceae bacterium
TGCAGAACTATCCAAATAGCACCACTGTGGGTAGTCGTTTTATACTACCAGAAGAAATTGCAGAATCGGTAATCTTTTTGGCCTCAAAAGAAAAAGCCGGAGCAATAACCGGAGCAGGTATAACGGTAGATTTTGGTTTAACTACAGGGATTTTTTAAATTCTGTAAATGGTGTCTGTTTGGAGGTATGATCAATCCATGGTACCTTTCAGACTGATAGTATTGAAACCCCGAAAGTGCATTATGTGAACATGGTTAAACATTTAATAATAGGATTGGAGATAATTATTATGGCATTGAAAAAAATAATGGTGCTGGGCGTCGGAGCCCAGGGCAGTGCGGCAGCACAACGATTGAACGAGGACCCGGGTGTTTGTGAAATAATTTGTGCCGATTATGATATGTCGGCAGTTGAAAATGTAATAAACGGACTTGGCAAAGCAAAAGGAATCAAGATAAATGCTGCTGATAAGGGCAGCATAATTAAAGCTGCCGAAGGAGTAGATTTGATACTGAATGCTCTTCCTTTGGAGTGGACGAAAAATGTTTTGGATGCGGCTTTGGAAGTAAGGTCGAACTATCAGGATTATGCGGCAACGATTGCGCTTCACGAAGATTGGGTTGAAAGCATCCGCATCCAATACGATGAATACGGACAAAAATTTAAATTGATAGACAGAACCGCTATCGTCGGTACAGGTTCTGCGCCGGGACTCATGTGTGCGGCAACAAGGGACGCTATGCGCTATTTGGATACGTGTGAAACCATTTACAATATAGTATGGGAGGGCGTTATAACGAAGCGTTTCCAGCCATTCTGGTGGTCGCCTGTTACGGCACTTCATGATATGAGTGAAGAAGCCTACGCATTGATAGACGGGAAATTGGTGAGGACACCTGCCTTTAGGCTCCCCATTAAAAGGAGATATGATTATATGGATGAGGAAATTACATTTGTAGAACACTGTCATGACGAGCCTGTCCACTATTCATTCAACAGGGAAAAATTCTTCAAGGGGGTAAAAAATGCATATTTCAAATATGCGGGACCGGGTATCGACTTTGCTCTGCCGCTTTACAGGGCCGGCCTTCTGTCCCATGAAAAGAAAAATATAAATGGTGTGGAAATAGCTCCGTTTGATGTGGTATATGCTCATGTACCGCCGGCGCCAAAATCCAAAAAGGAAATTAAGGAAATTTTAGATGAGGGATTACTTTTGGATTCAGGCTGTATGGTTGTTGAGGCGTATGGGGTAAAAAATGATAAAGAGGTCCTGGTCGAAACCCATGTAAATGCTCCGGGGTTGGCGGAGTCCTTTAAAAGGGCGGGAATTTCAGCTGAAATGTATATTACGGGGCAGGGCGGATATTTGTTTACGAAGATGTTTGTAAATGACAAGTTTGATCAAAAGGGTTTGATCTCGTCCGATATGCTTACTATGGAGCAGGTAGACTGCTATTTTGATTATGCAAAAAAACTTGATATAACCCTTAGCACCTCAGTTAAAGTATTGTAGAATAATTACATCATTGTTTTTTGTTTAATCTCGCCGATACCGACATGATTCTCAAATACTGCAGCAGAAAATCCGATCAGTTCCCCGTTTGAAAAAATGGGAGGGTAACGGCATTTTGTCCTTCCATGGCCCGGGAAATTTCCGGTTTCAGAAGATCCCCCAGTTCTTTTTGATCGAATTCAAAACTTCTGATCCCGGCAGCATAGGGTGCGATTTCATAAAGGGGGAAATAAACGATTAATTTATCACCGTTTATTAAAAAATTATATTGCCCCTGATAATTTTTGATCGTTTCTGCGGCCGTGCTGAAATATACATCGGATTTAATTTCATCAAGCATTTCTGCCGTTACCTGTTCCACTCCTTCCGATTCTTCAGAAAAGAGCGAGGGAAAATCATATATTTTACCTGATTCAGTGTTAAATGTATAGCTGTCCACCCAATACAATCCATGGGCTCCTCCTGTGTAGTTATCCCAGCTTATCCATAAAGATACGATGTCGTCATTGTGAAAATAATTATATTCGCTGTGCAATACTGCGGCAAATTCCGATCCTTGCTCTTGCATGGCCAAACCGGCTTCCCTGATTTCTTTAATGGATTCTTCAGTTTTCTTTGCGATAATTTGATTGAGTTCATCTGCCTTTGAAAAACCGAAGATGAGGGGAAGCTTTATCTTTATATTCACATAATCCGTTTTTTCCTGTATATGAATAGGTTCGACGGTGAATTTATCCTTGCTGCTGCATGCACCACATAATCCTGCAGCTATAGTTATACAAAGAAGGGGAAATATTAATTTTTTCATGATTGGCTCCTTTCTTAGATTTACGCCTATTTTCAATATAGTGCCGATTAAAGCAAAAAAGAAGAGGGAATACTGAATATGATTAAACCGGAATATTGTAAACACAGATTGCTTGGGGTTTACCCCCAAAAAACATAATAAAAATATTTATATTTTTGTGACGGGCTTCCCAAAAGATGGCATCCTGCAACTTGAATTTGAATTAAACTGTGATATGATTATACGGTAACACAGCAAAAGTGCAGGGTTTTGCGGCCTGCCGAAAATTGGATTAACAGGAGAAAACACCTATGGAACAAAAAAAATACTATATCACTACCCCCATTTATTATCCCAGTTCAAATTTGCATATTGGTCATACCTATTGTACGGTAATGGCGGATGCCATGGCGCGTTTTAAACGTCTTTCGGGGTTTGATGTCATGTTCCTAACAGGAACCGATGAGCACGGACAGAAAATACAAAGGGCTGCGTTTGATCACGGAATGAGCCCTCAAGAATATGTGGATCAAATTGTAGATGGCATAAAAGAGCTGTGGAATACTATGGAGATCTCCTACGATGATTTCATACGTACTACAGAGGAACGTCATGTGAAGAGGGTTCAGGCGATGTTTCTTAAAATGTATGAAAAAGGTGATATATACAAGGGTGAATATCAAGGCCGATATTGCACCCCCTGTGAAGCATTCTGGACGGATACCCAGGCAATAGGGGGTAACTGCCCGGATTGCGGCAGACCGGTTGAGATCGCCAAGGAAGAGGCCTATTTCTTCCGCTTGTCAAAATATCAGGATAGGCTTGTAGAATTATTTGAAACCGAACCGGAATTTTTGCAGCCGGAGAGCCGAAGGCATGAAATGCTGAATTTTGCAAAGCAGGGCCTAGATGACCTTTGCATTTCCAGATCATCTTTTGACTGGGGCATACCGGTTCCCATCGATAGGAAGCATGTGATATACGTCTGGCTGGATGCATTATCAAATTATGTGACTGCGCTTGGCTATCCCGACGAACCAGAAAAATATGATCATTATTGGCCGGCGGATGTTCATCTGGTAGGCAAGGAGATTGTAAGATTTCACTCCATCATATGGCCTGCAATGCTTATGTCTCTGAGCCTGCCTTTACCGAAAAAAGTGCTGGGTCACGGGTGGATACTGCTCGAAGGCGGAAAAATGTCCAAGTCGAGGGGGAATATAATTGATCCGGTTAAGTTGATCAAGCGATACGGTGTGGATGCATTGAAATATTTTCTGTTAAGAGAATATACGTTTGGCCAGGACGGCATCTACACAAATGAAGCGATGTTGAACAGAATGAATGCGGATCTTGCCAATGACTTGGGTAATCTCGTAAGCCGGACTGCATCAATGATCGAAAAATACAGTGAGGGAGTCGTGCCGGGAGCTGGACCCGAAGAAGGTCCCGATGAAGATTTAAAGAAGCTGGCCGTAAGTGCAGCCAAAAAGGTGGAACATCATATGGATGATTTCGATTTCAGCCGTGCCTTGGAAGAGGTATGGACATTGGTTCGAAGAACCAATAAGTATATCGATGAGACTACGCCTTGGATTCTTGCAAAGAATAGGTCAGGTAAAGCGCGCCTTGACACCGTCCTTCACAATCTGGCTGAATCCCTTAGAATAGTTACGATTCTTATCTATCCTTTTATGCACAATACCTCGGGAGAAATAAGGAAACAGCTTGGTCTTTGGTACGATGATCCAAAGTGGACGGATGCGAAAACTTTCGATGTGATGGAAGGGGAGCAGGTTAAAAAAGGTGATGCTGTTTTCCCGAGGATGGATGTGGAGGCTGAACTTATTGAACTTGAGGCTATGGCTTCTCCGGTCAAGGAGTATCCTCCCATCAAGGAGTTGATAGATTATGAGGATTTTGCAAAACTCGATATGAGGGTAGGTCTTGTGGAAAGCTGTGAAAAGCACCCAAAAGCAGATAAACTGTTGGTGTTTCAGGTAAGGATGGGCAACGAGGTGCGTCAAATTCTTTCCGGTGTGGCTGATTGTTACAAGCCGGAAGAAATGCCGGGTAAAAAGGTTATCGTGGTGGCCAATCTTAAACCAAGAAAACTTAGGGGATTGGAATCAAACGGTATGCTGCTTTTTGCCGACAACGAGGACAGATACGAATATTTGACCGCCGATGCGCCGGACGGTGAAATTGTAAGTTAGATGCTATTGAATCGGATGAAGGAGAAGATGATGCTGTTTGATTCTCATGCCCATATCAATAACGAGGCATATAGCGAAAAAGAAAGAGAAAATCTTATCCGGGCCATCGAGGATTCGAAGCTTTCATATGTGATGGATGTGGGTTTCGATTTAGGCAGTTCTCTTTTGGCATGTAATCATGCGAATAAATACGATTGGTGCTATGCCGCTGTTGGCTTTCACCCTCACAACGCTGATAAAATGAGCGAAGAGGATTTGGCGTTCATTCGGGGCCTTGCAAAAAAACCCAAGGTACAGGCCATTGGAGAAATAGGGCTGGACTATTATCGCAATATATCTGATCCCGAGGTACAGCGTTACTGGTTTCGCAGACAGCTGCAATTGGCACTGGACCTGTCTGTGCCTGTCGTGATTCATGACAGGGATGCCAATGCGGATGTAATGCGGATATTGAAAGAGGAAGGGGTCTTTGACAGGGCCCGAATCGATAAGTTCCCAAACAAAGAAGATGGATTGCCTGATGCACGCCTGCTATTACACTGCTATTCGGGGAGCAGGGAGATGGCGTTGCAGTACCTGAAGCTTGGAGCAACCATTTCCATTGCAGGGCCTGTCACATATAAAAATGCCAGAAGGCTTTTGGATGTAGTGGATGCGGTTCCTGTATCCCACCTATTGATAGAGACGGATGCTCCCTATCTGACACCCGAACCCTTACGGGGCAAAGCTAACCAATCTCCATATGTGGAGCATGTGGCCAGAAAGGTGGCAGAGATAAAAGGCCTTTCGTTTGAGGAAGTTGCCGCAAAAACCTGCGATAACGCCAAACGGTTTTTTGGAATCGAATAACAGGGTTTATTGACGTATATATAGTTGATCGCTTTGAATATGTCGATAATATATGGGATGGTGTGACACTGTTCTACAGCCTTCGCAACTTTCCCCCTTTATAATAAATATATTGAGGAAAAAAAGGGGGTAAATGTTCGTGGAATTATTGTTGGACAACTTAAGAAATGCGATCTTAAAAGGGAAACAATCAAATGGAAAGATAGTGGATGTTTCCGATACAAAGCTTATCGTACGGATAATCCTCATAGGGGTGCTTTCTGTGCTTTTCGGCAGGGCGCCTCTTTGCTTTTCTTTGAGCCCTTGTGCGATAGCTTGGATGACGGTGCTGATGGGAAGGGGAAGAATGCACATTTACGCCTTGCCATTTGTACTGCTTGGGATGTCATCGGCATTAAAAGTTGGTGTCATATATCCTGCTGAAATGGTGGCATTAATTGCCTGCACTATTTTCTTCCTTATTCCGAAGGCAGGAAAAATGGAACTCATGTACAAGGCTGTGATCTCGGGCCTGATTTTAGTTTCTTTTAAAACGATATACTTTCTTTGGTCGGGTTTATTCTATCTGTATGATGTTCTTGCGGTGGCGATGGATCTTATGTTGCTTTATGTTTTGATTTATGTGCTTAACAGTTTCATATCTTTTTTTTATCAGAACCCCGATGCAAAAGAACAAAAAGCGTGCGAAGTATTGTCTGTGCTTTCGATCGTTGCTATGTTGTCTGTATCAGGTCTTGGAATGTCTTATATCGGTTCTGTTTCTCTTCTGAATTTGACGGCTTTATTTTTAACTTTGACGTTGAGCTATTCCACAGGGCCTCTTGAGGGGGGGCTGACAGGATTGGTTTGCGGTCTGTTTATCATGTTCGCAACATCCGGAACACCTGCTTTGTCAGGGATACTCGGTTGCTGCGGCGTTCTTGCGGGATTTTTTAAAGGGCAAAGAAAAATATTTGCAGGGGTTTGCTTTGCCGGTCTTGCATTGGCTTTTGGTCTTTTAAAAGGATACCCGGGCCTGTATTTTTCAACCTATGAACCTTTATTGGCAGCGGGGATTTTTCTGGCTGTTCCCGGGCCCGTGAATAGAGAGATTGAGAGGCGCCTGTCAGATATCAGGCAGGATGACAGATATTATGAGATGGCTGGCAGAAAACAAGTTAAGGAACAACTTAAAAGTTATCAGGCTGTATTTCACAAATTATCCTTATGCTGCGGTGCGGTTCACGACGGTAATCCCGCAAGGATTGCAG
>CAYRNC010000097.1:0-1363 GCA_964425645.1 uncultured Oscillospiraceae bacterium
TGGTGGGCAGTATTGGATTCGAACCGACGACCCCCTGCTTGTCGAGCAGGTGCTCTAACCAGCTGAGCTAACCGCCCGCAACCGCTGTGCCTTATTATAAACGAGAAATATATAAAAATCAAGGCTTTGAAATCCATAAAATTAACCCAAAGGAGGGCGAATGAAACCACATAATGTTAAAAAACGCAGGCTTATACTGGCCAGCGCCTCTCCAAGAAGACAGGAGCTGCTTAAATTGTGCGGTAGACCCTTTAGCATTCGCATTGCTGAAGCTGATGAAGAGGTTATCGTAAACAAGGTAAAAACAAGCAGTGCCGGACTACCGTTTTGCGTTCTTGCCGAGAAAATAGTAATGGAGCTTGCGGCTGCAAAAGCCGAGTCGGTATTCCCGTTATATGCTGATGCTGTAATCGTCGGTGCCGATACGATAGTCACTTTAGATAATTGTATTATAGGGAAACCTGAATCCCAAAAGCAAGCATATGAGATGCTGAGGAATCTGTGTGGGCGGCGACATCAAGTTTTGACCGGTGTGAGCATTAAAAGTGAAACTTGTAACGACACGTTTTTTACAAAAACAGCTATCGAATTTTATCCTTATGATAATAAGACAGAAGATTTGATCAGGCGATATATAGATACAGGCTCACCAATGGATAAGGCCGGTGCTTACGGAATACAGGATATGGGGGCTTTGTTTGTTAAAAAAATCGAAGGGGATTTTTATACCGTAATGGGTCTGCCCGTTGCCGAGCTCTGTCGCCGCCTTGATTTATACATGTAGATTTTTCTTTACAATTCGGTTACATTATCCGAAAATCCTTACTGAACCTTTCCGATTATACTATAATCAACATGATAGTCTAAAAATCGACAGCGAAATAATGCGGAAAGGGATAAGTCATGAGAAAACTATTAAGGTACGCCTTGCTGATATGTCTTGTGCTGGTTTTAGGGAGCATAGTGGCTTTCTCCGCCGAAAAAAAGGTCACATTAAAGCTTGACGGAGATATAATTATAACAGATGTTCCTCCACTTATCGAGAACGGCAGGACGCTGGTGCCGTACAGAGCATTATTGGAGGCTATGGGTGGGAATGTATTTTGGGAACCTGAGGCAAAGATGGCTACCGCAGTTCTTGGCGATCGTAAAGTACAGGTTACCATAAACAATACCTCGGGTTTTGTAAACGGAAGAGTTCAGATGATGGATGTCCCACCAAGGATTATTGACGGCAGAACGATGATTCCTTTGCGTTTTGTTATGGAAAATTTGAATTGTAAAGTTGACTGGGAAGACATTTCACGGACAGTGATAGTTACATCGCCTGAAGCGGACGAATGCATAGCTGTGGAAGAAATTT
>CAYRNC010000097.1:1373-6604 GCA_964425645.1 uncultured Oscillospiraceae bacterium
TGGAAGAGGGAAAAGACTGCTATCGGATCGTTGTCAGGGCAGATACCGAAATAATCGAAGTCAGCTCTTTTGCCTATGAAGAACCTTTTCGATTCGGTGTAGATGTGAAGAATGCTGTGTATCATGAAAAATCCGGATCGATAACAGCTGAAAATGACGTAATCCGGGGAGTGCGCTTTTCCCAATTTGACAACAATACGGTGCGTATCGTGGTGGATCTGAATAATAAGGTGGCAGGCAGAATAAATCTTTCACCCGAAAGGTCATCAATCTATATAGATTTTATGAGACCTGAAACCGAATCGGAGCAAAGTCGGGGTGATTGGGAAAGATGGGAAGTCCCGGTGGATTTGCCTAAACTTGACTGGCGTGTCTCAGGCAAACTGATCGTACTCGATCCCGGGCACGGAGGAAAGGATCCGGGTGCGGAAGGAAAAAGGAACGGTGCACACGCAGTATGGGAAAAGGATCTGAACTTATCCGTGGCCTTACACGTCTATGATCTTTTGCAGCAGGCGGGAGCAAATGTGGTTTTGCTTCGTGAAAAGGATGTAAGTATGGGCTTGTACGAAAGGCCCGAAGCGGCTAATCTTATGGGTGGGGACTTATACATCAGCATTCATCACAATGCCGCAGAGGTCCCCAAGCCCTGTGGTACGGAGGTACTCTATTTCAGCAAGGACGGGGAGGATAAATATGGTCTTTCGAGCCGCACAATCAGTTCGTACATTCATGCAGAAATGGTATCTGCGACAGGTTTAAATGACAGGGGCATCAAAAGCGCCCCACATTTGGCGGTGCTGAATAAAAGCCTGATGCCTGCAGTTATAATTGAGGGGGGTTTTCTTTCAAATCCTTCAGACCTTGAAATCATTCTTTCCAAGGGCTTTGCCGAGGCCTATGCAGGTGCAGTTGCAAAGGGTGTTATCAATGCGCTGAATGCATCATTGGAAGAATAGATAGGAATTGGAATTAAGGAGCGACTGAATGAATAATAGTGTAACACATTACAGGGGGAGCGATAACTATGTTGTCAGTCCCGATCTTATGCATGCGGTTAATGTGGCTGTAGCGTTGGAAAAACCTTTGTTGGTAAAGGGGGAGCCCGGTACAGGCAAGACCATGTTGGCAGAATCAATTTCCTTGGCCTTATCTAAAAAGCTTATCGTCTGGAGCATTAAATCTACTACTAAGGCAAAGGATGGGCTTTATGTATATGATACCGTACAACGCCTTTACGACAGCCAATTTAATGAAGGCGATGTGGCCGATATAAAGCGATACATTAAACCCGGAAAACTCGGGGAAGCATTTTTGGCGGAAGAACAACCGGTGCTTTTGATTGATGAGGTGGATAAGGCTGACTTGGAATTCCCCAACGATCTTTTATGGGAACTGGACAAGATGGAATTCTATATTCCTGAAACGAAGGAAACTGTTAAGGCCAAAAAAAGGCCTATCGTTATTATCACTTCCAATGCGGAAAAAGAACTTCCGGATGCTTTTTTACGACGTTGTATTTTCCATTATATCGACTTTCCCAATACAGATACTATGAAGGACATAATAGATGTTCATTTCGATAATCTTGATAAGAAACTGCTTGAACAGGCCGTCAAAGCCTTTTATTGGATACGGGAAATTAAGGATGTGCAGAAAAAACCCAGCACTTCGGAACTGCTTGATTGGCTTAAAGCGCTGTCTATAAGCGGTATATCAATCAGCAGAATAGGAGATGACCTGCCATTTATCGGCGTGCTGTTAAAGAAAAACCAGGATATTGACCTGGTATGCGATATAAAGGAAAAGGGCTACAGCCCAAAACGCTGGGGTGTTTGATGTTTATAGATTTCTTTTATCTTTTAAGGGAAAACAGACTTAAGGTTTCTATGAAAGAATGGCTTGATCTGATGGCAGCACTCGATAAGGGCCTCTGCGGGCCCAGCCTTTTGGATTTTTATCATCTTAGCCGCACTGTTTTAGTAAAAAGCGAAGCCGACTACGATAAATTTGATTTAGCATTTGCAGTCTATTTTAAAGATGTAAAAACTGCAGATGACATACCGAAAGAAGTCTGGGAATGGCTTTCCGGAAAGGGCAAAACCAAAGACGAACTCTTTGACAGGATCGATCCCGACGTCCCTTTATACGGGTTAGAGAAATTGCAGGAAATGTTGGCTGAACGACTTAAAGAACAGCACTCCCGACATAGCGGCGGTAACTACTGGATAGGCACGGAGGGCACGTCACCTCTGGGGCATGGCGGCTTTTCGGAACAAGGCATACGTGTAGGCGGGAAAAGCACCTATCGTTCGGCCCTACAGGTTGCGGAACAGCGGTCATATCGTGATTTTCGTCAAGACAATATACTCGATACAAGACAGTTTCAATTGGCTTTTCGCAGGCTTCGTCAACATTCTTCGCTTATTGAAGCACCCAAAACGGAACTTGATATTGATTCAACAATCGACGCCACTACCGACAGCGGCGGCATATTAAAGCTCGTCTATGATAAACCGAGAAAAAATACGATAAAGCTGCTCCTTCTGTTTGATTCAGATGGTTCTATGGCACGCTACAGCAGCCTTTGCAGCACATTGTTTCAGTCAGTAAATAAATCAAACCATTTTAAGGATCTTAAAGTTTACTATTTTCATAATTGTATATATGAACATCTTTATACGGCGCCTCGCTGTATGCGGGGAGAATGGATTGATACCGAATGGGTGCTTAAAAATTTAGGAAGCGAATACAGACTTATATTCGTAGGAGACGGGGCCATGGCTCCGTCGGAACTTTTAAGTCGGGGGGGAAATTGCCTGGTAGGACTGTATAACGAGATACCGGGGATAGAGTGGCTAGATAGGTTTAAAAATAAATATCCCCATCATATTTGGCTGAATCCAATTCCCGAAGTTGTGTGGAAAAGTATATTCGGGCGCTATACTTTGGGGATGCTAAAAGATATGTTTCCGATGTATGAATTAAGTCTGGAAGGTTTGGAAAGCGGCATTAAAAGACTATTAGTAAATCGGTAAAATCAGGACAGATAGCGAAATACCCCTTTTACAATCCCTAGTATTTTTACATCATTGACTATTATAGGGCTCATAGAAGAATTCTCCGGTTGAAGTCTGATATGTTCCTTTTCCTTATAAAAGGTTTTTATTGTGGCTTCGCTTTCAAAGCCATCCACCAATGCGGCGACGATATCACCGTTTTTCGCGGTGTTTTGCTGCAAAACAAGGATATAATCTCCATTAAATATGCCGGCATCTATCATGCTGTCTCCCTTGACAATGAGCATAAAGTGAATGCCTTTTGCAAGGAAGTGAGAAGGAACAGGAAAGCTGTCCTCTATATTTTGTTGTGCTAAAATCGGCATTCCCGCTGCTATTTGCCCCAGCACGGGGACATCTGTTACGTCTGTTCTTTCTGAGCCCCCAAAAGAGGCTTGTTTTTTAGCGGCGGGATTTTCAAAATCAAGTATTTCAATCGCCCTTGGTTTGGATGGGTCTTTGCGTATATAGCCTTTCATCTCCAGATTTGACAGATCTTTATGGGCGGTGGATGTAGATTTAATGCCCAAAGAACTGCACATTTCCCTCACTGTCGGAGGGTATCCCTTTCTTTTAATTTCTGATTTCATATAGGCAAGTATCTTTTTTTCTCTGTCCTTCAAAGATTCCATGGGGATGCCTCCTGGTTTAATAAAAATTTGATAAACATCTTTAGAAATTTTAACATGGTTTAATTAAAAAGTAAACATCCGTTCTGCTGTTAATACGGCAAAGCCGCCTTTGTTCGAGGCGGCTTATTAGGGACATAAAAATTTATCATACTCATTTTATCATATTATCGACTGAATCCAGAACCTTGTCGAGCATGCTCAGCGCTTCCGTTATTTCCTTTTCAGTTATGGTAAGCGGCGGGGAGACATGAATCATGTTTTCATGAGAATAAGTATAGAACCCTTCTGTCTTGAGCATTCCGATTATTTTAGCCATTATTCCATCCGGGTCCTTTGTAAAAGGTACCAGGGGCTCCTTCGTTGCTTTGTCTTTTACAAATTCAATGATCGCGAAAAGACCGATGTAGCGGACATCCCCAACGCAGGGATGTTTCTCCTTAAGCGATTCCAATCCTCTTCCCAAGATTTTGCCGACTTTGATTACATTATCAAAAATCTTTTCTTCGGAATAAGCATCAATTGCCGCTATGGCAACGGCGCATCCGATCGGATGCGCACTGTAAGTCAGTCCGCAAAACATTTTATTTTCGTCAAAGTAGTCTGCAACTTTTTTTGATGCGATGACTCCTCCTAACGGAATATAGCCGCAGGTTATGCCTTTTGCAAATGTTACCAGGTCGGGCTCCACTCCCCAGTGTTGATATGCAAACCACTTCCCTGTTCTGCCGAAGCCTGCCATGACCTCGTCGCATACCATGCAAATCCCATATTTGTCGCAAAGATCTCTTACTCCTTTAAGATATCCCTTTGGAGGAATAATAACGCCGTTTGTGCCTACGACAGTTTCCATAAATATCGCAGCAATAAGGTTGGGTCCCTCATAAAGTATCTGGTTTTCAAGAAGCTCAAGATAAAATTCCGTTATTTCTTCCTCACTGTTAAACCGACAAGCCTTAGGGGCCCTGTAATGATAAGGGCCGTCGTATTTGATGAAGCCGGGTATACCGGGTTCATTTGCAAACCTCCTGCCTTCACCCGTCAAGTTAGCTGCCCCGTAGCTTGCTCCATGGTATGACCGAAATGCTGAAAAAACCTTCCATTTACCGGTGTAGGCCTTTGCCATTTTTATGGCATTTTCATTAGCTTCCGCCCCGGCATTGGTGAAGAACACCTTTGCTCCCTCCATTCCGGATACCTCAACAATCTTTTTTGCGGCTTCCGAGCGTACGTCGCAGGAAAATGAAGGCGACAAAAAGGGCAGCCTTTCCGCCTGATCTTTTATTGCTTGAATAAGTTTTTTATGGCCGTGCCCTAAGTTTACGTTTACCAATTGAGCTGCCATATCATAATATTTTTTCCCATCCTCATCCCAAAAGTAGATGCCTTCAGCTTTTATAATATTTATGGGATTTAGCTTGCTTTGGGCCGACCATGAATATAAATTATATTTTTTACCCATTTCAACAACACTAGACATAGTAAAACCTCCTCGTATAATTAGTTTTGTAAGTGATATGAATCACTTTTTCCAGTAAATAAC
>CAYRNC010000098.1:0-6017 GCA_964425645.1 uncultured Oscillospiraceae bacterium
CATTGAAATATCAATAAATTAGTGGTGGCCACTAAGAAAATAGTAGACACTACGTCGTCATTAAAGGGGGAACTTAGATGAATAAGGTAAGATTAGGTATTGCAGATGATAATAGAGATTTCTGCAACATCCTAAAGGATTTCTTTGAAACCCAAAAGGATATAGAAGTTGCTTTCGTTGTCCACGATGGAATGCAGGCCATAGATAATGTAATAAAAGAAAAGCCCGATATACTTATACTTGATCTGATAATGCCGCACCAGGATGGGCTCGGTGTGCTGGAACGCCTTGCATCTTTTGATGCTCACCCCATCCCTAAAGTGATAATGCTTTCGGCTGTCGGCCAGGAATCTATTACTCAGAAAGCTATAGGATTGGGCGCCGAATACTACGTGGTCAAACCCTTCGATTTAAACGTTTTAGTCAAGCGCATTCATCAGATGGCAGGCCTGCAATCAGAAGGTGAAACAAGAAACAGTATTGGACGAGGCATTTTACAAAGTGGAGAGCAAAGGACCAATAGCCTGGAAGTTGATATAACAAATATAATTCATGAGATAGGAGTCCCTGCACATATTAAAGGATACCAGTATCTTAGAAATGCAATAACGATGGTTGTCGATGACATCGATTTGCTTGGTGCGGTGACAAAGGAGCTTTATCCGGCTATTGCTAAAATAAATAATACTACACCAAGCAGGGTGGAAAGAGCAATACGTCATGCGATAGAAGTGGCTTGGAACCGAGGTAAAATAGAGACAATTAACAGTCTTTTCGGCTATACGGTCCATAACGATAAGGGCAAACCAACAAACAGTGAATTTATTGCTATAATTGCAGACAAACTACGGCTTGAGCGTAAGGTCAGCTGAAGCAGAATTCATATCATATATCATAACATTATTATTTTTGACAGCGGGAACATACAAATTTCCCGCTGTCTTTAGGTTTATACTAATGGTACATATACTTGACGAGGTAGTACTATGAAATTATATAAAACCCTATTTACGCTTCCCCTTCTTCTGATCCTTGTTCTGTCGGTATTCTCCGGCTTTAGGTATGGACCGGAGCGGGAAACGGTAAAGCGTCTTTTGACAGAAAGAACGGCCGTTTTACAGCAGGCATATTACGATAACACCGATGAAGAAGAAATTGAACGCCATCTTGTCCGTATCGAAACTCAACCCTTATTGGGGGAAGATATTTTAAGCCTGCGTGAAACAAAAAATACGGATATCGATAAGGTTGTTCATATGGAGATCATGGATATCCGGCAAATCAAACGGCTTTACAGCTTCCATACGTACCAGATTCGAATTTGTTGGTATATGAACGGAGCCAAAGGAAACTATAAAGAAATCCTGAACTATCATGTGGTTATGAAATATGACGGCAAGGCTTACAAAATTAAGGAATTTGATTATATAAATAATATGTGACAAAATTCGGTTATTCTTTTATCTAATCTTAATATTTGCAGTTTATATTCTCATATTTGATGGTATAATAATCAGGTAATGTCGGGTTTGCAATAATTGTATGCCTATTTAAATGTAAACCCCATTCTATTTTTATTAAGGAGGCTTTTATAGTGAGACAGGTATATTTAGATTACTCCGCAACTACACCTGTAAAACCAGAGGTTCTTGAGGAAATGCTTCCACACTTCTCGGTCAAATTCGGCAACCCTTCTAGTCTGTATCATATAGGATTTGAGGCAAAAGATGAATTAAAACAAGCCCGAATGCGGCTTGCAAATCTTATCGGAGCCTCTTGGGAGGAAATATTTTTTACTTCAGGCGGAACAGAAGCAAATAACTGGGCTTTGATGGGCGCAGCAAAGGCCGGGAAAAATAAAGGGTCCCATATTATAACGTCAAAAATCGAACATCACGCAGTGCTCCATACTTGCGAATTTCTAAAAGAGGAAGGCTATGATCTCACCTATTTAGATGTTGATGATAAGGGAAAGATCTCCGTAGAAGACCTGAAAAGGAAGATAACGGACAATACAGTACTTATAAGTATCATGTTCGCTAATAACGAGATGGGGACTATACAGCCTATACGTGAGATAGCGGCTATTGCAAAACAACACGATATAGTATTTCATACGGATGCTGTGCAGGCTTTGGGGAATGTGCCTATCGATGTAAAGAGCCTTGGGATCGATCTGATGTCGGTTTCTGCACATAAGATATATGGGCCTAAGGGAGTCGGTGCTCTTTATATAAGAAAAGGCCTTGCAATCCCAAATCTTCTTTACGGGGGAGGACAGGAGAACAAGAGGAGACCGGGAACCGAGAACCTTCCGGGTATAGTCGGGTTTGGTAAAGCTGCCGAACTGGCAGAAAAGGGACTTGCCGAACATATCAGCCGTGTCAGCCGGCTGCGGGACTACTTCCTTGCCGAAATTACCCGTCAAATTGAAGATGTAACTGTAAACGGGGATGCCGGCAATAAGCTTCCCGGGAATGCAAGTATAACCTTTGATTACGTAGAAGGAGAAGCTTTGCTTTTATATCTGGATACAAAGGGAATATATGCATCAACGGGATCCGCTTGTTCTTCCGCTACTTTTTCACCTTCACATGTGCTTTCAGCAATGGGTCTTCCCATCGAAAAAGTTTACAGTACTCTGCGATTTAGCATAGGGGATTTTACCACGGAAGAGGACATAGATTATGCGGTAAAATATATAGTTGAAACGGTAAAGAAATTCAGAAATTTTTCCCCGTTTAATAAAGAGAATACAATGAAAAGCACTCAAAAGTGCAGCGTTAGGTAAGGGAGATGTGTAGATGATGGGAATGTATAATGAAAAGGTTATGGACCATTTCACCAATCCCCGCAATGCCGGCACAATAGAAAATGCCGATGCCTTGGGGACGTATGGGAGCCCTGTTTGCGGCGATATGATGGAGATTTCTCTTAAGATAGAAGATAATGTA
The DNA here is from genome assembly GCA_964425645.1 of uncultured Oscillospiraceae bacterium. Taxonomy (GTDB): domain Bacteria; phylum Bacillota; class Clostridia; order Peptostreptococcales; family Anaerovoracaceae; genus CAYRNC01. Next base: position 2,955 of record CAYRNC010000098.1, read on the forward strand.
ATTGTCGATGCCAAATTTAGAACATTTGGCTGCGGCTCCGCTATTGCATCTTCCAGCGTTGCAACGGAAATGATCAAAGGTAAGACCTTAGAGGAAGCGCTGGATCTTTCAAATAAAAATTTTGTGGATGAATTAGGCGGTCTGCCGTCTCCTAAGATCCATTGCTCTGTATTAGCTGAACAGGCGATTAAGACAGCAATCTATAATTATGCAAAGGAAAACAATTTGGAGCTTGATGGCCTTTCGGGTTTTAATCCGAATGAAGAACTTCAACATGATCACGAATAAAAAAGTAATTTTAGGGATTAGCGGCGGCGTGGACAGCACGGCCGCTGCTTTGATGTTGCGGGAAGAAGGTTATGAAGTGGCAGGACTGTTTCTTGACGTGACAGGAGAAGGCCCTGCAGAAGATGCGGAAAAAATTGCTGAACTCTTGAATATAAACTATATCTGTAAGGATGTATCCTCTTTATTCAGAGAAAGAATAATAAACTATTTTTGCAGATCTTATCTCGAAGGGATCACTCCAAATCCGTGCGTGTACTGCAATCCCGATGTAAAGTTTCGGCTTCTTGCAGATACTGCGGACGAAATGGGCATAGCATACATTGCCACGGGGCATTATGCGAAAGTATGTTTTGATTCCTCAGACCAAAATTACTATATTCATACAGCTGACCACATTAAAAAAGATCAATCCTATATGCTTTACAGGCTGGGCCAAAACTTTCTAAGAAGACTTTTGCTTCCTCTTGGAACCGTATCTTCTAAAAGGGAAGTGAGGGAATATTTAAAAACACGGGGAATGCCGGGATTTGATAAAGGCGAAAGCCAGGAAATTTGCTTTATAAAGGGTATGCGTTATGCGGAATTCTTAAAAAATAAGGGGTACGACAATTGTTTCGGGCAGTTTACGGACATAGAGGGCAATACTATTGGTGAGCATAACGGTATATTTAACTATACTGTCGGTCAAAGAAAAAATTTAGGACGATCCTTCGGAAAACCAAGATATGTAATCAGCATAGATGCTGTTACAAAACAGGTGGTCTTAGGTGATGAAAAGGATCTGTACAGGGATGTAATTCATTTGGCTGATCCTACATTTGCTGTTTTACCCGAGGGAAAAGGAAACATGCCTAAGCGGTATGACAGCTGCCCGGTAAATGTGAAAATTCGTTATGCCGCCGTTCCCCATTCTGCCATTCTAGCTAAAAGCGATGACGGTTCCGTACGTATCAAATTCCATATGCCTCAACGAGCTCCAGCACCGGGTCAATCAGCGGTATTTTATGATGGAACCCGCCTGATCGGTGGTGGTATCATCCGAGCATTATGATTGCCCGCACAGGACACACCGGCGCGCAATAGGCGCATGTAATACAAAGATCATAATTGATAAAGGCAAGGCCGTCCTCGTCCATGGCGATAGCATGATTTGGACAGCGCTCTTTGCAGGCACCGCAGCCTTCACAGTCCCCTTTATCTATAAAAATCCTTTTTCTTGTCATGTCAGGTGTGTAGTTTGCAGTAAGCCGGCCCTCCAACATTAAAACAGCGGTATCTATCTCTTTTGCCTCCCCGAAGCCCAACATTACAGAGGAGATACCGTCAAGCTCCATAGCATATCGCATCGCCTTTTCATACTCGTTGATAAGTATGCCTCCGCCCAGCACCTTCATTGCAAAAACTCCGATCCCGCTTTCGGATGCTCGCTTTATTGCAACTTCCATGTCCTTTTTTTCCCCTATTTCAAGGCCTCTGCGAATGCCCAGACCCCTGAAATTTATCAGAGGAAACAGGACATCAATGTCCGGTTCTGATGCAATGTCTTCCATTACATCCACGTGGTGTGTTGATATCCCTATAGCTTTAACAATGCCTTTTTGCTTTGCATCTTTTAGACATTCGAAGGCGCTTTTGCGGCTTTCCCAGTCATAACCGCTGCGAACTTCATGAAGAAGAAAGATATCTATTATATCCTTGTCCAATTGAATGCGGGCTTCCTCTATAGCATCTTTCATTGCCTCATAACTATCGTAAAGACATTTAGATGCTATTATCGGATCTTTGGGCGATCCCTTAAGGGCTTCACGAAGATAAGGATATGTGTCGTAATATTGGGCTGTATCAAAAAAATTGATTCCCGCCTCCATGGCATATTTGATTAAAGCTGCCCCTTCTTTAACAGGAAGGTTTAGTTGTGAAGGTCCCATTGTCAGGACTCCGAAGCCAATCCTGCTTACAGACAGATTAGATCTTCCAAGAATACGCATTTCCATTTTACTCACCCGGTTTCCTCGCTATGTTTTTAAGATGATGATATCATTTAATCCTGTGTAAGGCTATATTGTTACCGCTAATTGTGTTATAATATTAGGGATATTTTTTAGGAGACGATAAGATGAATAAATTCGGACTTAATGAACTAAGATCAATTTTTTTAGAATACTATAAAGATAAGGGACACTATATCGGTGAAAGCTTTTCTCTTGTGCCGGAAAATGATAAAAGTCTTTTAGTTATAAATTCGGGCATGGCTCCCCTTAAACACTATTTTTCGGGGGCCTCCGTACCGCCTGGAAAAAGGATGGCAACCTGTCAAAAGTGCATCAGGACAGGAGATATCGATAATGTTGGCCATACCGCAAGACACGGTACATTTTTTGAAATGCTGGGAAGCTTCTCTTTTGGGGATTATTTTAAAAAGGAATCCCTGCTTTGGGGATATGAGTTGTTGACTGATGTTTTAAAGCTGCCAGAGGACAGGCTTTGGGCCAGCATTTATGAGGATGACGACGAAGCTTTCGACATATGGCACAATGTTATCGGTTTTCCGAAGGAGCGCATTGTGCGTCTGGGGAAGGAAGATAATTTCTGGGAGATAGGAATAGGACCCTGCGGACCTTGCTCAGAAATCTATTACGACAGGGGTGAAGTCTATGGCTGCGGCAAAAAAGACTGTAAACCGGGCTGCGATTGCGATCGCTACATTGAATTTTGGAATCACGTCTTTACCCAGTTTAACAAAGAGGCCGATGGCCGCTATACTCCCCTGGAACA
>CAYRNC010000098.1:6027-6348 GCA_964425645.1 uncultured Oscillospiraceae bacterium
ACTATACCCCCTTAAAGCACAAAAATATAGACACCGGGATGGGTCTCGAACGCCTGGCCTGCATTATGCAGGGTGTGGATTCAATTTTTGATGTGGATACGATACGCATTATTTTGAATGAAGTACAGGATAAGTCTGCCCTTGCCTATGAAGGGGGAAAAAGTGCAACGGATACATCCATGCGCATTGTAACGGATCATATACGTTCCATAACATTTATGATATGCGATGGTATTCTTCCGGGAAATGAGGGCAGGGGATATGTGCTCAGAAGGTTGCTTCGCAGGGCTGCAAGGCATGGAAAACTTTTAGGAATAAATG
>CAYRNC010000099.1:0-6333 GCA_964425645.1 uncultured Oscillospiraceae bacterium
TGCTTTTTTCAAAAAACATCCTCAGATCCAACCTGATGTATTTTTGGGAGATTCAGCTTTCGATACTATCGATATCTATTCAAAACTTCTAAATGATATTAAGTTCAACAAAGCCTTCATTCCGCTTAATTCTAGAACAGCCTTAAAATATCCTGACTGCACAATCAACAAGGAAGGGCAACCATGCTGTCCCAAGGATTCATCGCTACCGATGAAGCACGAGGGTAGCAAATCACATCTTCGTTGCGGCAAACCATCCATAAAGTTCGTTTGTCCTAAGATGAAGTGGGTTGGTGGACGGTAAGTATAAACGCCGTACTTCTTGCAAAGCCCATTGCACCGATTCACCATGTGGCCGTATGTTCTATATTTATCCGGAGAAACAACAGTCGAAAGGTCAATTTTTCATTTTAAAGACAGCTTTCTTGTCGCAGGACGCAAAACTCGTAATGCGCAGACATTGCATGCAGACTTGCTACTTGCCGGAATCACACAGCTTATCACCGTGCTACTTGCGGATAAGATTAATCGCCGACAATACATAAGAAGTCTCAAACCGCTTATTGCTTGATTTTGGGTTTCATTCTTACCACACTCCAAGCCACTAATTCCGTTTAGTGGTATTTTCGCTTGGGGTTAACCCGTTTCTTCTAAGATTTTTTAATTTCTTATTCAGTTTTCAAGATGCTACACTTCTTTTGATGGCGCTGTGCTAGCAATCATCCGTTCACCTTTTTTTTAATATCGTTTCACAATTACCTAGTAATGACTTCCCGGACTCGGAAAGTCACCGTTCTCATTTGAAGTATAAATTGTTTTCAGCATATCATCAAGAAATATTAAAATTTCCATGGATTTACTAAGGTTTTTTTGTCGAAAATCGCCTATAATGGACATGCACTAAAGTTTCAAGGAGACCGCTATGACTACCAACCAACGAAAAAGATACAGAAGCTGCGTATGGATTTCAGGATGCATGCTCATTTTATCCGCTACCCTCATCATCCTGGCCAGAACAACGCAAGGATTTGCGAAATGGTACTCTGTTTCAGTTTTCCCAGTGTTTCAAAATACTTTAGGTCGTGCTTTTTCAATTCTGCCTTTTTCAGCATTCGAATTTGGCCTTTATACAGCCCTTGGATTTTTACTGTTTTCTTTTATTAAAATGCTGATCATTGCAATTACACGATCCGGGGATTTAAAAAAATATGGAGCAATCAGTTTAAAGCGCTTTGTATGCTTTGCAAGCTGTCTTATTCTGCTTTTCACCTTGTGCGGTTCAATTAACTACAGCCGTGTCGGATTCGCTGAAACAGCCGGATTAAGTGTTAAAAAATCTTCAAATGAGGAGCTGAAAAGCTTAGCTGAACTGTTAATTTCAGATATTGCAAAGCTGGAGAATCAAGTGGCATTTGATGATGCCGGAGCATTCAACCTTTCGAAACAAATACTTAAAGAAGAAAGCATTGCAGCCATGAAAAATCTGGGCAGCAAATATCCCGCTCTGTCAGGATTTTATCCTGTCCCTAAACCTGTCGTCCTTTCGGAATATATGTCCGACCTGGGTATAACGGGTATTTTTTCGCCGTTTACCATGGAGGCTAACTACAACAAAGATGTCCCAGGCTATCTGATTCCCTACACCATATGTCATGAATTTGCCCACTTTAAAGGGTTTATGAAAGAAGATGAGGCCGGATTTATCGCCTATCTTGCCTGTAAAGATTCTGCATCGCCTGCTCTTCGGTACAGCGGGGCAATGAATGCTTTGTCGTATACTCTTTCTGCATTTTATCAATCCGTCAGCCGGGAAGAATTCTCATCTCTATACAGTATGTTACCTGACCATGCGTCTAAACTGATTGATGAAGGCCGTAATTATTGGCGATCTCATACAAAGACTATTACTACAGTAGCTGAGACTGCAAATCATCGGTATCTGACAGCCAATTCGCAGGCTGATGGGAGTAAAAGTTATGGAGGCATGGTAGATCTCATGCTCGCTTTTTATGCTCATACAATAAACAATGATACCGCTATTTAAAAATCATTCTTATTATTTTTTTAATACCTCTAAGCTCAAAAAGATCTGTTTTATGATAAAATGAAAAAGAAAGCGTATTCCCGCATATTATGAAGGGGAACCTCAAATTCAGCAAAGCAGGAGATCAAAATGCTAAAGGTTGGGATTTTCAATGACAGCTTTCCCCCGACTGTGGATGGGGTTGCAAATGTAGCGCTAAACTATGCCCGAATCATACAGCATAATCATGGAAAAGTCGTTGTGGCTACCCCCTGGTATCCTGATGTAACGGACGCCTATTCATTTGAGGTCGTACGCTATCCCAGTACCTATGTGAGCAAAAAACTTGCCTACAGGGCAGGAAATCCTTTTGACCCACATATTATTCACTACCTTAAAAAAATGAACCTGAATATTATACATGCCCACAGCCCCTTCACTTCGGCTCTTCTTGCAAGAAACCTCCGGCTGCAGCAGAAAATGCCCATTATATTTACATATCATACAAAATACAACATCGACATAGAAAAAGTAACAGATCGAAATGCCATAAGAAGCGCAAGCATGAAACTTTTAATCGCTAATATTAACGCCTGTGATGAGGTCTGGGTGGTATCGAAAGGCGCCGGTGAAAACCTGAGAAGTCTGGGTTTTAAAGGTAACTATATCCTTATGGAAAACGGTACGGATTTTCTAAAGGGTAGGTCCTCCGCAGAGCAGATTATCGAACAGAGAAGTCGACATGGAATACCCGATGGAATACCCATTTTCTTATATGTCGGCCGCATGATGTGGTATAAAGGCATACGTTTGACTTTAGACGGGTTGAAAGTGGCAAAACAAAAAGGCCTGGATTTTCGAATGATATTTGTCGGTGAGGGGATTGACCTGCCGACAATTAAAAAATATGCGGAAAGCATCGGCCTAAACGACAAATGCATCTTTACCGGCCTTATACCGGACAGAGAACTACTTCGTACATATTACAGTCTTTCACATCTGTTTCTTTTCCCATCGACCTATGACACCAACGGAATTGTTGTAAATGAAGCCTCGGCATGCTCCTGTCCCAGTCTGCTTATTAAAGGAAGCTGTGCAGCGGAAAAGATTGTACAAAACCAAAATGGCATTCTAATCGATGAAGACCCTTATGAGTTGGCAGAAGCGACGCTATTTTTTGGAAGAAACCTGCACGGCCTCAAAAAAATCGGTGAAAACGCATCTAAATCCGTCTACCTTCCTTGGAATGAGGCGGTAAAAGAGGCATATAAACGTTATGAATACATTTTAGACAACTATATACCGCGTAAAATATTTTACGGACTTCGCAATACACCATACTATCCGCGCAATATCCTTGCAGGTGCAGGAAAAAAACTTCAAGTTCAACAAAGGTTTCGCTATCTAAAAGATAAAGTGATCCATTTGCGGCAGTAATATCATCGATTGATTTATCCCGGAGGAAAAATAACTTATGAAACGTATTATCTTTCATGTGGATGTAAACAGCGCCTACCTTTCCTGGGAGGCGGTAAGGCAAATAAAAGAGGGAAAAGATGATCTCAGACTTATACCTTCCGCTATCGGCGGGGACAAGGATAAGCGGACGGGTGTCATCCTAGCAAAATCGATCCCGGCTAAGTTATATAAAATTAAGACCGGTGAGCCGGTTGCAATGGCTTTGCGCAAATGCCCTGATCTTCTACTCGTTAAACCCGACTTCACCTTATATGAAAATAATTCTAATGCTTTCATTAACATCTGCCGCAGATATGCTCCGGTCGTTGAGAAATACTCAATCGATGAGTGTTTTCTTGACATGAGCGGAACCGATCGGATTTATCCTGATCCTTTTAATATCGCTGTAAGAATAAAGAATGAAATTAAAAACACGCTGGGATTTACCGTTAATATAGGTATCGGGCCAAATAAACTTCTGGCGAAGATGGCGGGTGACTTCGAAAAACCGGATAAGGTGCATACTCTATATAGCGATGAAATAGAATCAAAATTTTGGCCCTTACCGATAGGAGTCTTATTTTCTGTAGGCAGGGCAACAGAAGAATGCCTTAAGAAGGCACAAATCAAAACTATTGGGGACCTGGCAAAGGAGGATCTTCCAAAAATACAGTCGCTTATCGGTATAAAGCCGGGTCTGCAAATTCATAATTATGCCAACGGAATTGACGATTCGCCTGTCTTGGCATACGCAAAAGAAGCAAAAGGATACAGTATTTCAACAACGCTGGAAGAGGATGTAAGAACGACCGATGAGGCGTACAGGATTCTTCTTGCACTGGCAGACGGTGTTGCCGCCAGAATGAGAGCGGATAAAATAAGAGCCTATTGCATATCTGTCAGCATTCGAGGCAATGATTTTGTAAACAGATCCCATCAAACAAAATTATCTATTCCAACAGATATTACTGCTGAAATCCTCGAAATTTCAAAAAGGCTCTTTATAGAATTATGGGATAAACAAATGCCTTTAAGACTACTTGGAATATCCCTTACCGATCTTACAAAGGATGTAAACATCCAGCAATCCTTTTTCTTTGACGGGCAAAAAGAGCGGGAGCGTAAATTGGATGAGGTTATCGATAAGATTAGAAAAAAATACGGAACGAAAACGATTGTAAGGGCCTCTGTTTTTGAATCAAATATCGATGTAGGGAAAAAACATAAAGCACAAATGGATAAGGGGCACATATAAAAACCCTGTCGAAACCGACAGGGTTTACTGTTTATGCACTGTTATTTATTTTGGAATTGCAGCAAGCCTCGCCTCAACATCCTTCCAGGCTACAAGATTCCACCAAGCTTCAATCCAGGCAGGTCTTCTGTTTTGATATTTCAGATAATAAGCATGCTCCCAAACATCACATACGAGCAACGGGGTAACACCCCAAACAGTCAGATCTTGATGCTTTTCCGCTGTCATTACTTCCAATCCGGACGAATAAGGATTCCAAACAAGCAACCCCCAACCCGATCCTTCAACTGCAGCAGTTGCCGCACTAAACTGTTTCTTGAAGGCTTCAAAGCTTCCAAAATCCCTGTCAATCTGCTTGGACAGATTGCCTTGGGGCATACCTCCGCCGTTGGGCGACATATTCTCCCAAAAAAGGCTGTGCAATATATGTCCCGACCCATGAAAGGCCAGTTCTCTTTCCCAATGCTTGATCAAAGCAAAGTCACCGGCCTTGCGTGCTACTGCAAGCTTTGCAACGGCGTTATTTAGCCCATCAACATAACCCTTATGATGCACATCATGATGCAATCTCACTGTTTGCTCATCATAGTGAGGCTCAAGAGCACTATAATCATAAGGCAGCTTTGGAAGTTCGTAGGTCATAAAAACCCCTCCTTTTTAATCATCAAATGTAATACCTACCTTTTAGGAACAGATCTCTTGAAACAAGAATGTTATTGCCAGTATACCAAATGATGCCTGATATGTACACTCCGGATAGCAGAAAGGAGTTCCTTTTTTCACAGAGCCTGCCCGCTTTTACACTTTATTCCCCCATTGCATCGGATAAAACATTTTTCCTTGTATTGTTTGTATGGTATTTCACTTTGAATTGTTTTACAATAGGGATAATTATGAGGAGGACAAGATTCAGCATGAAAAGTAATAAAATATTAAACACATTTTCTAAAGAAGAATTAACTGAACTGATAAAGATTTACTCAAAAAACTGGCTGGCAATGGATGGCCTTTGGTTTCAGTCGGTAGAAAAAGAGCTGGGTATGGATAAAGCAATTTATCACGATAAAGAAGTTTGGAAGTCATTTACGGTAATAGAAGCAAAAAGGATAAAAAGGTACCTGGATCTGCCTGAACATCCGGGTTTAGAAGGGCTGAAAAATGCACTATCCTTAAGACTTTATGCGAATATAAACAGCGATGAAATCATCGAAAATGATGATTCGCTTACATACCGCGTGCTTGAATGCCGGGTCCAAAGTGCAAGAAAACAAAAGAATCTGGGGTTTCATCCGTGTAAATCTGTGGGAATAATTGAGTATTCGGGTTTTGCAAAGACTATCGATAGTCGCATTGATTGTAAATGCCTAAGCTGCTACCCGGATATTACAGATAATACATGCAGTTGTTCCTGGCAATTTACATTGAATGATGACACTCGATAGGCAGATTGCATTTCATTGATGCAATACTTCCTTCCAAATGTCAAAATACCACCATAATGGTGGTATTTAAGTGCATAAAAAACCTTTAAAAACAATCATGGAGTGTGTGAAATAAACTCTGTAAATTAGCTTTCTATGGTAAAATCGTTTTGAAA
>CAYRNC010000100.1:0-6258 GCA_964425645.1 uncultured Oscillospiraceae bacterium
AAATAAGGACATTTGCTGGTTTAATATTTCAAATTATAAAGTACGTTATATTGCCACGGAAGAGATAACAGAATACGTAAAAAAACGCCTCCGGGGGGATATTATATGAAAGGAACTAAAAAACCGCAAATAATCCGCAATAAAAGCGGCAAGCCTAACAATATTATTGTTAAAGAAAATGATATTTATGAGGCATGTGTTTTGATAGAGAAACAACTCCCGGTCTTTATGAAAAGCTTCTTTGTTTATTTAAAAAATAATGTGCTTCCAATGACAAGGCTGGCCTATCTAAGGGATATTAAATTCTTCTGCGACTACTTAATTAATGAAAGCGATCTTTTAAAAGCGGAAAATGCATCAAAAATCAGCCTGAAGGAATTCAACCGAATTAAAGCGCGGGACGTAAACTTCTTTTTAGATTACTGCAGACGATACAAGGTTGACACTAAAAAGCTTACCGTAGTTTATGAAAACAATAATCGATCTTTAGCTAGAAAAAAGTCCTCACTATCCGTAATGTTTAAACATCTTTATCGCGATGAACTTCTAAGTAAAAATATTACCGACGGATTTGATCCTATCAGGGTTCCCAAGCCCGGAGAAAAAGAAATAAAAGCTTTGCAGGATCACGAAGTAATGATAATGCTGGATGCCGTTACAACAGGGTCTTCCCTTACTAAAAAGGAAAAAGAATTTTGGGAAAGAACCAAGCACAGGGATAAGGCTATTTTAATTCTTTTCCTGACATATGGGCTTCGAATTTCTGAACTGCATCAATTAAATATTTCCTCGTTCAATTTCAACAGGGAAGAATTCATAATATATAGAAAAAGGGGTAAAGAATCTACAATGCCATTGAACCAATCGGTAACATTGACCTTATCCAAATACATCAATTTAGAACGTCCGAACGATGAAAGTATAAGCGAAGAGCATCGAGACGCCCTTTTTCTTTCGTTGCAAAAACGTAGGATAACCGAAAGGCAAATCCGTGAACTCGTAAAGAAATACACTTCGATAGGCCTGTCATCCTCAAGAAATTCAGGCTACAGCCCCCATAAACTAAGGGCGACAACTGCGACATCCCTCATAGGGCGAGGGAATTCCATTTACGATGTACAGGCCTTGATGGATCATGATAACGTGACCACAACCCAGCTGTATGCAGCCCATCGGTTAAATACAAAGCGTGACCTTGTAAAAAATATGGAATGGGAAAAGGATCGCATAGATGAAGGATCAAAAAAACCGGGATCAAAGGAATAATGTCTTAATAAAATCAGAGAATAAAGAGGAGTGCATTATGGAGAAATATACTTATAAACTGTTGACTGAATCCTTTAACATAGGAGCGGATGTGCTTGCCATTGTCGAGAAATCCGAAAAAAATCTGGCCGATATATTTACCAAAATGAATGACATAATGGCATATAACCAGTACAAAGTTCTGGACGTTTTTCAGAAGTGCCGTATCACTGATATGCATTTTAACTGGAATACCGGTTACGGATATAACGATCCCGGAAGGAATGCTTTAGAACAGGTTTACGCCGCAATATTCAAAACAGACGAGGCTTTAGTAAGGCCTACCATAGTAAACGGAACCCACGCTTTAACTTTAACCTTGGCAGGAATATTAAAACCGGGAGATGAAATGATTTACTGCACCGGAAGGCCTTATGACACCTTAGAGGAGGTAATAGGGATAAGAGGGGAGGGCATGGGCTCCCTTAAGGAATTCGGGATCACATATAAACAAGTGGAACTGAAGGAAGACGGATCCATCGATTTGGGAACCTTAAAAAACGCTATATCATCAAAAACCCGCATGATATGCGCTCAAAGAGCGACAGGCTACAGCTGGAGAAAAGCCATAACAATCTCGGAAATAGAACGGTGGGCAAGCTTTGTCAAATCCATTGATAAAAACATCATATTGATGATGGATAATTGCTACGGTGAATTTTTAGAGACGAAAGAGCCGACAGAGGTAGGTGTGGATGTGGCGGCAGGCTCCCTGATCAAGAATCCCGGCGGAGGGCTTGCACTGACAGGAGGCTATATCGTCGGACGCAAGGATTTGATTGAAAGCATATCCTATCGAATGACATCCCCGGGTATAGGGGGAGAATGCGGCTTGATGTTCGGTCAAAGCAGGACCATGCTGCAGGGATTATTTATGGCCCCACAGACGGTTAACGGAGCGGTAAAAGGAGCAATACTCTGTGCCAAGGTTTTTTCGGACCTTTCGATGGAAGTTTGCCCTTTGCCGGAAGATGAAAGAAGCGATATCATACAGTGTGTAAAGCTTGGTTCTCCTGAGGCCGTCATTGCCTTTTGTGAAGGTATTCAAGAAGCCGCACCAATTGATTCGCATGTTACCCCAATACCATGGGATATGCCGGGATATGAGGATCCCGTCATAATGGCAGCAGGAGCGTTTATACAGGGCTCTTCTATAGAACTGTCTGCCGATGCCCCCATACGTCCTCCGTATATAGTATACTTCCAGGGAGGTCTTACTTATGAACACTCACGCTTCGGTGTGATAAAGGCCTTGCAGGCCTTGCGTCATAAAAATATTCTATGAATAAAATTTTGTCCATCCTTAAATTAATAATTATGCTGGCTTTTATTATAGGGGTTCCTTTATATATATATCTGGAATATCCTGAATTAATTGGGCAATTTCGCACAATGGAAAGCACAAATGATTTTCTGGCTCGATATGAAGGTATAGGTATTTTTATCTACGTAGGCCTCCAGATCATACAGGTCTTGGTATCGATAATCCCGGGTCAAGTTGTACAATTTGCAGGTGGATATGCCTATGGATTCTGGCTCGGATATCTGCTTGCAATACTTGGGATCGGGGTTGGTACGGTATTGTCCTTTTATTTGGCTCGCTTTCTTGGAAGAGATGCAATGCATGTCATATTCGGAAAGGAGAGAATTACAAAGTTTATAAATCAACTCAACAGTAAAAAGGCATTCGCCGTCATTCTTATCTTATTTGTAATACCCGGTATACCCAAGGATCTTATAGTCTATGCTGCCGGAGTGTCTGAGTTTCGATTCAGAATCTTTTTCATACTTTCATTGACAGGCCGCACACCTGCTTTAATGATAACGATTATGATGGGCAGCATGCTTCATAAAGGCAGTTATTTCGGCATGATCATGCTCGGCATAGGGGCTGTTTTAGCCTTTATTTTTTGCTTCTTAAACAGACATCATCTTACAGAATACACCGATTTCATTTATAGAAAATTGACAAAATAAATAGCTGCTGACCTCTTGACATCGAACATATATTCGATTATCCTGTTATAGAGAACATACGTTCACAGAGGGGGCGAATAGAATGAAGAAACGCTATCGCATCAAATCTAAATTAAGGTTTACAGTTTTTTTATCACTTTTACTTGCATCCTTCATATTGATTGCAGCACAGGCTGGTGACTGCTGCAGGGCTACAGGTAAGGCCTACAAAGAAGTAACTGTTAAAAGCGGTGATACACTATGGCAATTATCCAAAACATATGGACCAAAGAAGCAGGACATTCGAAGAACGGTATATACAATCTGCAGAATTAATAATATTTCACCGGGAAATTTATACCCGGGTATGAGCATAGAGATACCGCAATAATAGTAACTATTCCTAAAATGAATATTTAAGGAATAGTTTGGTTTGGTTCCTTCTATACACAGCCTTACTCATTTCTCCTTGCAATATCAAGATAATCCTGCAAAATTATCACAGCAGACTGTTTATCTATCAATGTCTTTCTTTTTTTCCTTGAAAGATCCGCCTCGATCATAACCCGCTCAGCTATGATCGTAGTATATCGTTCATCATGAAAAGCCACCTCTATTTTATCCATGCCTGCACTTGTCAGCTTATTCTTTAAAAGTTTCATAAACTCTCTGGTCTTCGCCGTCTGGAGACTGTCGCTTCCGTCTAAATTTAGCGGCAGGCCTGCAACCACTGTCGAACAGCCGTGTTCCTTTATTAACTCCAGGACTTTCCCGGTATCCTTTCTGATGCCGATACGATTAATCGTCATCAACCCCTGGGATGTGATTCTTAGCTCATCGCTTAGGGCAACCCCTATAGTGCTGTCACCTATATCCAAGGCCATGATTTTCACTTACATCCCCCCAGGTATTAAATAAAAAGAAAAGCAGTATATTAAGCTGCTACTCATCCGCATACAACATTTAAATAAATCAGAATAAGACGTTAAATCCCGCTATTTTTTCAGAAATGCTCTAAGAAGTTCTTCCACAAGATCATCCCGCTCTATGTGGCGTATGATATTTCTGGCGTTATTATGCCCGGTTATATATGATGGATCGCCGGATAATATATAGCCCACCATTTGATCTATGGCATTGTAACCTTTTTCCTCCAAAGCATCATAGACAGCTCTTAATATAGATTCTGTCGTCTTTAGCTCTCCTCTGTCAGGACTGTTAAATAGTATGGTGTTCCTTTCCATGGCCTTCCATCCCTCCTATGTGGAGATTATAGCAAACAAAAGTAAGGCTATACAAGATATCTGCCAATATTTAATACTATTGTAATATTCATTAAAGCAATGTTTCGGCAACGGCAAAAGCCCCAGCTATCTTTGCAGGATCCTTTGCGCCCGCCTGGGCAAGGTCGGCCTTCCCTCCCCCGCCGCCGCCGGCCGCTTTTGCAATAGGTTTAATAAGCCTGCCTGCGTGATAACCCTTCTCTACAAGATCATCAGTCACAGCAACGATGAAATTTGCCCTGTTCTCATTATTTGAAGCCAGGATGATTACAGCGTTTTTAATTCTTTCCCGTATTTTGTCAGATGATAACCTAAGATCCTCAACACTGCAATTTAAATACTCCCACGTAATGAGATTGACACCATTTATTTGTTTTGCCCCATCGATAATCTTTTCAACGGAATCTGATAATTCTTTTTCTCTTTGCTCCGAAAGGTCTTTCTTTTGCAGCTTCCATTCTTTAAAAACTTGTTCAAATCTGGAAAGAAAGTTATCAGGGGTCGTTTTCAATGTCTGTGAAGCGGCTGTAATAATGGACTCCGCCTCATGCAGGCGATGATTCAACTCGGTGCCTGTTATTGCTTCAATTCTCCTTACACCGGAAGCTATTCCGGACTCCGATAAAATTTTTATAGCCCCTATCTGTCCTGTGTTTTCTACGTGGGTTCCCCCGCAAAGCTCTTGACTGAATTTACCTGCGCAAACTACACGGACCGTATCCCCATATTTCTCCCCGAATTGTGCAGCAGCACCTGTCCTTAATGCTTCCGATAGCGACATTTCCTTCGCCTGCACCGGCAGGAATTCATCGATTTTTTCATTGACAAGATCTTCGATTTTACATAACTGTTCTCGATTCAGGCCTTCATAATGATTGAAATCAAAACGCAAACCTGTAGAAGATACGTAGGAACCGGCCTGTTCTACATGAGGACCCACAATTTCCTTAAGAGCTTTATGGAGTAAATGCGTGGCTGTATGATTCCTGGCTGTTCTGTTGCGGCTTATCGGATCCACCCTTGTGTGAACAAAACTATCTGCATGCAGCGTCCCCTTTTCAACCGTTATCAGGTGAAGAATTGCATTCGTGTGCTTTATAACGGAATTTACGGATGCCTGCGCCTCATCGTTGAATATAAATCCCGTATCGCCGATCTGGCCTCCGCCTTCTGCATAAAACGGAGTCTCATCAAGAAGCAAAAATCCCGTTTCATCTTCCATCAAAGCATCAAGAATCAAATTATCCTTATAGATTCCGATGATTCTTCCAGTCCCGGAAAGGTTTTTGTATCCTGTAAATACAGTGGATTTGACGGTTGAAGGCAGCATCCCTTTTTCCATCCATCCCTCCCTTTCATGCGCCTTCCTTGCTGATCTTGCGCTTTCTCTTTGAAGCTTCATATGTTGTTCAAAGCCATCAACATCGGCCCTATAGCCTTGTTCCTTTAAGATCTCCTGCGTCAGCTCCGGTGGAAAGCCGAAGGTGTCATAAAGTTGAAAAACGCTTTTTCCGGATAAAACCCTACTGCCCCGGCCCTCCATTTTTTCCATATGTTCTGCAAGCAAAACAGATCCTTGATCTATAGTGCTTGAAAATCTTTTTTCTTCCAAATCGATGATATTTTCAATATAATCCTCCTTCTTTGCCAATTCAGGATAGGCTTTTTTAGAAACACTGATTACTTTTTTCGCCAAACCTGCAAGGAAGCCCTC
>CAYRNC010000101.1:0-6242 GCA_964425645.1 uncultured Oscillospiraceae bacterium
ATCGCCGAATACAACGGGGTTGAAAAAGCATCCCATGTTAGGGATAAACTGGTGGAAATGACACACTTGAATGAAACTTTATTTGCATGCGGGATTGCAAGCGCTGCAATGGGCAACGCCACAGAGTCCGGGAATTATTATATCGATACTCTGCTAGCAAATGTATGCAAACAAAATGTAACTCGATTTCCTTATGAAATATGCCGTTTGGCTGAAGATATAGCGGGCGGAATAATGGTTACTGCACCTTCCGAAAAGGATTTAAGAAATCCAGTAGTTGGCCCTTATGTCGAAAAATATTTGGTTGGAAAGAATGTTGATGCAGAAACAAGATTAAGAGCTTTAAGATTAATTGAAAATTTAACCTTAGGGACGTCTGCTGTCGGATATAGAACTGAGTCAATGCATGGTGCCGGAAGTCCTCAGGCTCAAAGAATTTTAATTCAAAGATACGGAAATATCGCTGAGAAAAAGAAATTGGCAAAATCGCTTGCTAAAATCAAAGAATAAAAAGGTACGCATATGTTGTCTGTAGCACATAAGCGTAAATTAGTACATTTTGAACATTGAACAATAAATATAAAAATCATTACATAATTACGACATTCTAAGCCAGGCAAAAGAGATGCTTTTTAAGAATTAGCGGCTAAAGTCGCAATAAGTGTTAAGGGTACAAATTAAGAATTAGGGGATTGGGAGTTAATATCTGACAGGCCGATTGATCTTATCCCTTAGTAAAACAGTAAAACATTGTGTGGTTCCGACAAGGAGCAAGGAGGCTAGAATTATTTGTTTATTATAAGTTCTGGTTTAATAACATGGAAAATTGATTGTTCGAAATATTGAGCATTGATGCCCAATGTTGGTTCGATCTGGTCTTTTGTTTGTAGCTCCTTTCTGATTTATAACATGTTGTGCCTGTAGTATATTACACCATATTTCAGTAAGGAGTTATAAGATATAACATG
Organism: uncultured Oscillospiraceae bacterium; assembly: GCA_964425645.1. GTDB lineage: Bacteria > Bacillota > Clostridia > Peptostreptococcales > Anaerovoracaceae > CAYRNC01. The sequence continues at coordinate 969 of CAYRNC010000101.1, forward strand.
AATAAATCGTTGAAATACAAAAAAATTAAGGTTGTTAAGGCATAAGGTTAAAAGGTGACTAAAGTGAATGAAACAGTAATAGTAGCTGCAGGGAGAACACCGTTTGGTAAGGCGGGAGGTATACTAAAAGGTTTTTCTGCAACAGATTTAGGTGGCATTGTAATTAAAGATGTAATTCAAAGAGCAGAGATAACTCCTGAAATGGTTGAATATGTATACATGGGTCAGGTATTGCAAGGGGGATGTGGACAAGTTCCTTCAAGGCAGGCGGCAAGAAAAGGGGGACTCCCTTGGGAAGTGCCAAGCATAACAATCAACAAGGTATGTTCATCGGGTCTTATAAGTGTTGCATTGGCTGATATAAAAATTCGGAGTGGCGATGCTAACATTGTTATTGCAGGAGGCATGGAAAGTATGAGCAATGCACCCTATTTTAACAGAGAGTTAAGATACGGTTCAAAAATGGGTAATACAAAGTTGGTTGATTTAATGGTACATGATGGGCTATGGTGCCCATTCTACGATAGACATATGGCAGTACATGGTTCTGAAGTAAGTGCGGAGTTCAATATCGGCAGGGAAGCGCAGGATGAATATGCATACAATAGCCAAATGAAGGCAGCAGACGCGATGGGTAAAGGAAGGTTAAAGGAGGAAATAATACCGATTGAAATAACTAGCAGAAAAGGCCCGATTCAGGCTGATCATGATGAAGGCCCCAGACCGGAGACAACACTAGAAGGTTTATCTAAATTGAAACCCGTATTTACAAAAGAAGGATCTGTCACTGCTGGCAATGCACCTGGGGTAAATGATGGAGCAGGGGCACTGTTGCTAATGTCAAAAGCGCAAGCTAAGGAATTAGATTTAGAAGTTATTGCAACGATTATAGGGCATGAGGAGGTTTCCCAGGAAGCTAAATATATTGCTACAGTACCGGGATTAGCAACCAATAAACTGTTATGCAAATATGGATTAAACGTAAACGATATAGCTTTATTTGAAGCAAATGAAGCATTTGCCGCAGTTGCGCTCGTTAGTGGAAGTATCACAAAATGGGATTCAAATAAAGTTAATGTAGATGGCGGGGCCATCGCCTATGGGCATCCAATAGGAGCGAGTGGTGCCAGAATACTAATGCATTTGGCCTATGCCTTAAGGACAAGAGGGGGGGGCTATGGCATCGCATGTATTTGTAGCGGGGCTGCTCAAGGAGATGCAATGTTAATAAGAGTTGACTAGTAAATGCTTGCCAAAACCTGTACATAAATATGAATAGTGGCATGACAGGCATAGTTAGATTCAGTAAGGCTTTTAATAAAGGAGAAACAATATCAGATGTATCAATCAATTAAAGTGGAGATAAAAAAGAATAAATACATTATAACAATTAACAGGCCGGATGTTTTAAATTCATTAAACGAAGCTGCCATATCCGAATTGCAGAATGTAATGGAAATGGCAATAAAAAACAATGAAATTAGAGCCATTATAATCACCGGAGCAGGAAAGAAAGCGTTTGTTTCAGGGGGCGATATTAAAGCACAATTGAAAATGGGTAGTATGGCAGCATATAAATGGAGTCTGACCGGACATAAGCTAATGACAACGATCGAACATAGTCCAAAACCAGTTATCGCGGCAATTAACGGATATGCTTTGGGAGGTGGTTGCGAATTGGCCGTTGCGTGCGATCTCAGAATAGCTTCTGATAATGCTATGTTTGGCACCCCGGAGATCAAAATAGGAGTAATTTGTGGATTTGGTGGAACTTTAAGGCTCCCCCGTCTTATTGGGAAAACAAAAGCAAAAGAATTACTCATGACAGGAAAAATGATTAATGCAGAAGAGGCGTACAGATTGAATTTGATTAACATGGTCGTGCCACAAGATATTCTAATGATAGAAACGGAAAGGCTTGCAGATGAACTTGCGGATAAAAGTATGATTGCATTGGACTTTATAAAAAAATCAGTAGACTTCGGTTTAGAAACAGACGCCCATACAGCCGCATTACACGAGGCAGAGCTATTTGGATTAATCAATGGGACCCAAGATAAAATCGAGGGAATGACGGCATTTATCGAAAAGCGAATACCAAAATTCCTAGACAAATGAAAAGCTAAGAGGGACGGTGATTAAGTTGGCTTGGAAGAAAATATACAACAACAGAAAATGTAGTGCTAAGGAAGCGGTACAATTAATAAAATCAGGGGATTGCGTTTTGTTTGCTCACGCTGTGGCAGAACCTTCGATTTTAGTTGATGCAATGATAGACAATGCGGCAGCATATGAAGGTGTACAGGTCTGTCATATGATATCTACCGGATCAGGTGGATATTCCGATAGTAAACTAAAAGACAATTTTACATACAATGGTTGGTTTTCAAGTGCAAATACGAGAAGATCTATCGCGGAAGGACATGGAGATTTCACACCTGTTTTTTTCCACGAGATTCCAGGTTATTTAAGAAAAGGAATCTTCCAAATTGATGTCTTTATGGTGCAATTGTCACCGCCCGACAGGAATGGATATTGCTGTGTAGGGGTATCTTCAGATTACACAATGCAAGGAATTGAATCAGCAAAGATCGTATTGGCACAGGTAAATGATCAGATTCCTGTTGTTTACGGTGATACTTTCGTACATGTCAGTAAAGTTGATCGTTTTGTGGAAGCATCCCAACCGATCCATGAAGTGCAACCAGCAATAATAGGAGATACAGCGGAGAAAATCAGTCAACATTGCATTAATCTGATTGAAGATGGATCTACTCTGCAGATTGGTATCGGTGCTATTCCTGAGGCGATAACCAAAGCATTAAAGGACAAGAAGGATTTAGGGATTCATTCAGAATTAATGACCGATGCACTGATAGATCTTTACGAAGCAGGTGCTGTAACAAACAGACTTAAATCAATTGATAAAGGTAAGATGACGGTTACTTTCCTTATGGGAACAAAGAGGTTATATGATTTTGCAACCAAGAATCCAGCCCTAGAACTCAGAACTGTAGATTATGTAAATCATCCCTCTGTTATAGCTGAGTGCTCGAAAATGGTATCGATAAACTCCTGCTTGGAAATTGATTTTATGGGCCAGGTTGTTTCCGACAGCATCGGCACAAGGCAATACAGCGGAGTCGGCGGACAAGTTGATTTTGTAAGGGGAACCAGTATGTCTAAAGATGGTAAGGGTATTTCAATTATTGCCTTGGCTTCAACAACACAAAAAAAAGATGGGACTATAATATCAAAAATAAAACCCTATATTGGGCATGGGGCTGCTGTAACAACATCAAGAAACGATGTAGATATTGTCGTAACTGAATATGGCGTTGGATATTTGAAAGGTAAAACATTGAAGCAAAGAGCAAGAAGTTTAATCAATATTGCTCATCCTGCCTTTAAGGAAGAACTTATTGTTGAATTTGGGAAAAGATTTAATGCCAGCTTTTGAAAAGGAGAAAAATGATGAAGAAATTTAGGATTGTACCTGAAATTTATATGTTTGAAAATTTCGAGGAATTTAATAATGAATTCAAATTACGCGAGACGGATTTAGTTCTTACCAACGAATTTCTTTACGAGCCTTTTATAAAACCGCTTGGAATCAAAGCAAACTACATATTTCAAGAAAGATATGGGCAAGGAGAACCAACAGATGAAATGATAGATGCGATATCAGCAGATATAGAGAATATTATATTCGATCGTATTATTGCTTTTGGCGGAGGCTCTATCATTGATATTTCTAAAATACTGACACTTAAAGTCCCTAAAAAATCAGTAGATTTATTTGATGGGCTGGTGCCTATCATTAAATTAAGGAAGCTTATTGCGATTCCGACAACCTGCGGGACCGGAAGCGAAGTTACAAACGTAGCAGTAGCTGAATTAAAATCTAAACAAACCAAGAAGGGGCTACCCTTGGAAGAAATGTTTGCTGACTATGCGGTACTTATTCCGGAAACAATTAAAGGACTTCCATACAACTTTTTTGTCGCTAGCACATTCGATGCTATGATTCACTCGATAGAGGCTTTTCTTTCTCCTAAGTCTTCACCGTATACAGATCTATTTGCGGTAGAGTCTATAAAATTAATCATGCGCGGCTTTGCCGAGTTGGTTGCAAAGGGAAAAGATCACAGGTTTAACTTACTGAAGGACTTTGCATTAGCCTCCAATTATGGAGGGATTGCCTTTGGAACTGCCGGATGTGGTGCAGTACATGCAATCTCATATGCTCTTGGGGGAAGCTTCCATGTACCCCATGGTGAATCGAATTATGAGTTTTTGACTGAAACACTAAAAATGTATTCAAAAAAGTCGCCTGAAGGTAAAATTAGCTTTCTAAACGATATTTTTAGTGATTCTATTGGCTGTAATCCGAATCAGGATCTATATGTTAGTCTTGAAGACTTTTTTAATAAAATTTTAAGAAAAAAACCATTAAGAGAATATGGTATGACAGAAGCTCAGATCGACGAGTTTGCTGACAGTACTGTACAAAACCAACAAAGACTTTTGGCTAATAATTATGTTGAATTATCAAAAGACGAAATCAGAGAAATTATAACTAATTTATACTAGAGGAGTTGTGACAATGGAAATTAAAAGAATTATGGTTTTAGGGCAAGGTCAAATGGGATCCGGGATAGTTCAGGTTTCGGCCCAAGCAGGGTATGACGTAATCCTATATGGAAGAAATCCCGAAAGGGTTAAAAATGCCGTGTTATTAATCGAAAAAAATTTGAATAGATCCGTAGAAAAGGCAAGGATTAACAAAGATCAAAAAAATGAGATCATGAACAGAATCGCGACAACAAATAATCTGGGGGATGCAAAAAATGCAGATCTTGTAATAGAAGCAGTTTCTGAAAACCTAGAACTAAAAGAGAAAATATTTAAAGAGTTAGATGAAATCTGTCCGCCGGAAACGATTCTATCTAGCAATACATCTTCGCTTCCCATTACACAAATCGCATCGTTTACCAAACGCCAGGATAAAGTATTCGGAATGCATTTCTTTAATCCCGTACCCGTAATGAGGCTCGTAGAGATTATTAGGGGCATTGCTACAAGCGATGATACTTATAAGATTATTGAAGATGCTTCAATTAGAATGGCTAAAAATCCGGTTGAGGTTAATGATTCACCGGGCTTCATATCAAATCGTGTACTGATGCCGATGATAAATGAAGCAATTTTCACAGTATTTGAAGGAGTGGCCTCACCGGAAGCTATAGATGAAGTTATGAAAGGCGGCATGAA
>CAYRNC010000102.1:0-6224 GCA_964425645.1 uncultured Oscillospiraceae bacterium
AAGACTGGCAACTTCGGCTCGCTTATCCGGTTTCCACACCCCCGTCGAAACCTTTACACCCCCATAAACTATCTTGTAACAACATTATACCGTAAAATCTATCTTTTGTAACATTAAATTTATGTTAAAAATTATTGGTCATCTCACCTACAAGGATTTTTTTCTGGCTTGCTCCATTCTGCGTTCCGCATCCCTTAAAGAAGCATCTTCCCTTTTATCATATAATTTTTTCCCTCGTGCCGCAGCCAGTTCTATCTTTGCTATGCCTTTTTCATTGATGTAAAGGTTGAGAGGGACGAGCGTCATGCCCTTTAGTGTAGTATACCCCATGAGCTTGCGTATCTCCCGCTTATGTAAAAGCAGTTTTCTGGGACGCACCGGATCCACGTTAAAGCGATTGCCTTGATCATATGGACTGATATGCATACCGTATACATAAAGTTCGCCTTTTTCTGATTTGGCGAAACTGTCCCTTAGATTTACCCGACCCATTCGTATGGATTTTATCTCTGTACCGGTCAATACAATACCTGCCTCGTAAACTTCTTCGATAAAATAATCGTGGCGGGCCTTTTTGTTATTTGCTATCATCTTTTTTTGTCTCATTTAATTACTCCGATTTCATTAAACGGATATAACCGCAAATCAACCCGACCGATTATGTCGCGAAGCAAAATTTCACCTAGGGCCTTGTCCCTGCTGTCAAGGCTTACTTCCCGATTGTCACCCATCACAAAGACACAGTTTTCCGAAACAACTACCTTGTCCATGTCCCCCGGAGTGCTTCCCCCGTTGATATATTTTTCAACAAGTGCTTTTCCGTTTCGATAAACCGTTCCATCTTTAATTTCGATGGTATCTCCGCCAATACCGATAACCCGTTTAATCAGGTTTTTTCCCTCCTTTTCTTCCGAAAAGATGTTTGTATTAAAAACTATAATATCGCCATAGTTTGGTACATCCATTAAATAAGGTATTTTATTAACAATCAAATAGCTGTCGGGTTTAATGGAAGGATACATGGATGAACCCTTAACGACAGTGGGTTTTACAAGACTGGTAACAAGGAAAGCAATGAGCACAGCAAAAATAACGGTCTTTGCATACCCTATTACAGTTTTTAGCATTGATCTTTCTCCTGTCATTTAATTCGTCCAAATTCATTAAACGGATAAAGCCGAAAAACGGCCTTTCCCACAATTTGATTTTCATCAACCAGGCCTATGGCGCCATCTCTGCTGTCAATACTGTTTTGACGATTATCACCAAGCACAAACAATTTTCCCTCAGGGACCGTAATCTCTGCCATTTCGGACATTGTAAAATTTTCTAATATATAGGGTTCAGACAAAGCCTTTCCGTTTCTGTATACGACACCTTCGGAAATGGAAATTGTATCTCCCTGTGTCCCTATGACTCTTTTAATTAATAGCTTTTCACGCCCATTTGCCTGAAGCAGATCTGAATGAAAAACTATGATGTCCCTATGTTCAGGATCGTGAAATCGATAGGACTGTTTGCTTAAAAATATGTAATCATTCTCGTTAAGAGACGGCCTCATCGAATGCTCTTTCACGATAGTCGGTTTAACAAGTTGAAGGATTAAAAACCCCAGCACCACCGCGATAGCAATTTCCTTTATCCACTCTTTCATAATTTCCTGCTACTCCTCTATCTTAGCCTTTTCTATCCTTCCCCATTCATTCAAGGGCCATACAACAAAACTGCATACACCCCTTATGTCTTTCATTAAAAGAGAAGTCACCGTCCGGCTGTCAACGCTTTGATCACGGTTATCCCCCAGCACAAAGATTTCCCCCGCTTTCAAAACCGTCGGTTCCAGATTATCTGTTTTTGGACATGCATCATAAGGGGGGTGCAGCCTTTCACCATTGCGGTAACATACCCCGTTTTTTATTTCTATCGTATCTCCCGATACCCCAACAACACGGCGCACAGCATTTATACCCATATCGGCCTCGCCGGTAAATCCTCGCTTGAAATTCACCACGGAGTAAAGGGGCGGGGCCTTTGATTTAAAGTTTTCTTTAGATACGATTACTATTTGTCCGTCTATTATCAGCGGGGACATTGCTGAACCTTTTACTGATATAGGATGAATGAACATAAAAAGAATCCATGCTGATATTCCTGCAGCGATATAAATTCTGTATCTGTCACGAAAAGGTCTGCTGTCCTTTCTTTTTTGACTCATATATCGCCTCTCCTTGAAATAAATCCCTTTCTATTTTTGAAAGAAATGGGGGCAAAGGGCAGACAATCTCTTTATCCCTCATATTTTCCAAAGGGTGGATACTGTCCGTAAAGTAAAGACAGTATGCATGAAGAAACTGTGCTGAAAGCGAAAATCGCTGTTTCATTCGTTCATTGATTCTTTGATCCCCATATTTGTTGTCCCCTATAATCGGGTAACCCGCCTCTGCCAGATGAACTCTTATTTGGTGGGATCTACCGGTTATAAGCTCCGCTTCAATCAAAGTAAATTCATCGCTTATCCTGCGCGGAGTTAAAACAGTTTCCGCCGATACGCCTTTCTCACCGTTTTGACAATTGCTTACACGGTTTTCACCCACCAGCTTCTTCATCCTGCTTTTAATGTGAAGAGAATCTCTAAGCTGCCCTGAAACCACGGCCATATAGAATCTGCGTATATAATTTCCCTCCCGCAACATCAAATTCAAGCCCTTTAAAGCCTGATAGGTCTTCCCAAACATCACAAGCCCCGTAGTATTTCGGTCCAGGCGATTAGCCGGAGAAGGAGTAAAGGTCTTTTCCAAAGCAGGCCGGTAAGATCCCGCTGTTATTAGGTAATTGATAACCTGATTGGTCAGGGTATTTTTATGCTCCGATTCTGTGCCATGAGTCAATAATCCATAAGGTTTTTCAACTACCAAAACGTTTTTGTCCTCGTAAGCTATACCAAACTTTTTCCTTATATATACCGGTTCAAATACCGCATTATAAGATTCAGCCTCCTCCTGACTGATATATATGATTACCTCATCACCTAAATGCAGCATTTTGTTCGCCGTGGCGCGTTCCCCGTTAATTTTTATTTTAGTTCGGATCATCTTATAGATATAGCTGAGCGGCGCGTTGTGAAAATATTTTTTTAAAAACCGATCCAGCCTTTGTTCATACTGGTTTTCAGTGATAATTAATCTGATCATTTTTTAATTATACAACAAAACATTTTGGTTGGCAAAAAGTATCATTGTTTCGTTAGTATCAAATGTTCGTTGGCAAAATATCCTTCGTACAAGCTTCCTTTTATTTGTATTTATTAATTCTAAGGGAAATAAGCCTTAGCCCCTGTTAAAAGGTTTATCAAGCCCTTTCGCGGCCATTGCGAATTTCCATTGCTTTCTCCTTGCCGTAGCGTCCCTTGGATGCAGTAGCAAGAAGATTAGTCAGTTTGGTAAGGTGGCACTTGGATATGGCTCTTGCACCTGGAAACTGATGAAACATAAAATTTAACTTCTTAGGTGGGTCACTTTCAATTGACATATACATAGACTTCAGCTCTTTGTTTGTTGCCAGCATCATCGGATGTTCTGTGATGCCATAATCAAGCACCAGAAAGATATCCCTCCTGGATGCAGTGATTTGCACTTTTACATGGGACACATATGCTTGCCGCTGCTTGCCTTTGTAAAAAGCAAGCATTTTGATTTTTCCTTTTCAGCGGTTTCGCAGTTCTGTAGCGGGCACCCATTTATTGTGGAAAAATAGCTTTCTTTTGGTACTAAGACGAATAACGATGTTTTTGAGGCTCGGTAAAGGAATCTGCGGAAACTCAAGATTATTATGCAATTGGAAACATGCAGATTTTGTGGTATATTTTAATACATTGATACTTACTTGAGAGGTGGTAAGCACAGGCAATGACAAGTGATGAAACCCTCTGGCGATGCTATCTTGAGGGGGATGAAAGCAAACTGACCGAGCTGATGGAGCAATATGGCAACAGCTTGACCTTTTACATAAACGGTTATCTTCACGATGTGAATGACGCTGAGGATTTGATGATTGAAGCGTTTGCCTATCTTACCGTAAAAAAGCCCCGCATTAAAGAGGACTGCTTTAGGGCCTATCTTTATAAAGCAGCTCGCAACCTCGCTTTGCGCTTTGTCGCCAAAAAGCGCCAGCAGCGCTGCTTTGGCTTTGAGGATTTAGAGCGGGAACCAGAGAGCAAAATACTGACAGAAGAGGTTGTACAGACAGAGGAGCTTGGCCGCACCCTGAATTTGTGTATGGAGCAGTTAAACCCCGACTACCGGGAGGCGCTGTACCTCGTCTATTTTGAAGATATGCGCCATGCCGAGGCCGCCGCCGTTATGAGGAAAAGTGAAAAGCAGGTGGCGGATTTGGTGTATCGGGGCAAACATTCGCTGCGCAGGCGATTGGAGCAGGAGGGGATTACCAGTGCGGAGTACTGAGGAACGTGTCGCTGCCGTAAAGCGGCGAACAAAAGAAATACAGCGGCAAAAACAGATACGCCAGGGCCGCATCGTCGGCATTTCATCTGTCGCCGCCTGTCTGCTCTTCATTGTGGGGATTTCATTTGCCATGCCCGGAATAATGGCGTGCATGCCGGGCGGTGCGTATACATATTCCGGCGTAGCTGCCAGCATCTTTGATGGAAGTGATGGTTTTGGCTATGTTCTCATTGGCTTTCTTGCTTTTGCTCTCGGTGTAAGCGTGACGATTTTGTGTTATCGTATCCGCCTGAGAAACCGAAGGAGCCGTGAAAATCCGGAGGATAGGGATGGTTGAACTCTTTGACAATGCCTCCCAGTTTCTGGCCACGCTGCTGGCCGGAATCGGTGCGGGCCTTTTGTTTTACAAAAGCCGCAAGCAGGCATACTTTCTGCTTGCCTGTTTTTTCGGTACCTTTTCGCTGGCTACGCTCTACTGGACACTCCATGTTCTTTTGTTCCGCCATACGCCGCAGATTTTCTATGTGTCGGAGCTTGGATGGATTGCAAGCTCTATGTTTTTGCTGACGCTGGAATATACCTTGTCCACACCCGATGAGAGAAGGTTTAAGCATCCCACCATGTGGCTGGTTCCTATTATTTGCGTTCCGCAGCTGCTGTTATATCTAACGCATGGCGACATTCTTTTTAATCTGCTAATATGCGGCATGACCATGGCCGCTGCGTGGTATTCTGTCCGGGGGCTGCTCTATGCAAGGCGGCAGAGCGGAAAGCCACGGGATATGCAGTGTTTTCACATCGCCGTTTTGTGCATCTGCGCATTGGAGTTCTGCCTGTGGACGGCATCCTGCTTCTGGGTTAGCGATACCCTCACAAACCCCTATTTCTGGTTTGACTTTATGCTGTCTGCCTCGCTTTTTTCTCTGTTGCCCGCCACGAGAAAGACGGTGTGGGCATGACCTATATCGAAAACATCTTTGTCTGCATCGCGGCGCCGCTTTTGGTGACGGCACTGTGCATGGGCAAAAAACAATACCGTGTCTTTTTCTTTTGCTTTGCGGGTATGGCGGCTTGTCTCTTGTCCGCTTATATCAACACCTTTTTTGCCCGACTGTATAGTGCGGATATAATCAACGCCGCAACGCAGATAGCCCCAGTGGTGGAGGAAATTATGAAGCTGCTGCCGCTGCTCTTTTATCTGTTGGTCTTTGAACCGAAGCCGGAGAAAATAGGCACCGCCGTACTGATTGTCGCCGCCAGCTTTGCCACCTTTGAAAACATCTGCTACCTCACCCAAAACGGCGCGGCCGAGCTGTCCTTCCTGCTAATCAGAGGCTTTGGCACGGGCGCCATGCACATTGTCTGCGGGGCGGTGATAGGTTTCGGGCTTGTGTATGTGTGGCCGCGCGGCTGGCTTCGAGTTGCGGGAACCTGCGGGCTTTTGTGCTCTACCATCACCTTCCATGCGATTTACAATTTGCTGATTGCCTACGGCGGCACAGCCCAGTATATTGCCTACACACTGCCCATCCTCACTATTTTTATCGGAATCGGCGCGATCAAGCTGATTCAAATCAAATCACAACACGGATAACCAGATGATATTCCTTTTAAAGGGCTGCCAATCCGGCTGCCTTTTTTTGTGCGGAAAAATATTTTAAAACTTTTTCGATTTTGGGTGCGTAGTTTTTGATTTTTTTGTACCTATATAGTTAGAAGGCTTTTTATAAGAGTTGTTTTGAGGAAAGGGGTGTTCTAAATGTA
>CAYRNC010000103.1:0-5898 GCA_964425645.1 uncultured Oscillospiraceae bacterium
GATGCATTATTCAAGGTATTAAGGGCTTTCAGAGAAGTCTATCTTATGATATACTTTGCTGTTGTAAGGGAGGGTGGCCATATGGTTAGAAAGTTATATAAATCACCAGACAATCGGGTGCTGTTTGGGGTTTGCGGCGGACTCGGCGAATACTTTGGAATAGATCCGGTAATTATTAGGCTACTGGTGGTGGCTACCACTGTAATGGGGGGCGCCGGATTGATCGGATATATTATCGCCGTCATAATCATTCCTGAAAGCCCCGATCAGGGAAGGCAGCCTGATTTGCATAAAGACCAAGGTATCGGCAGGGAAAATCCTGTAGAACCTAAAAGGGATACAGGGAAGGGGCTCGGAATCTTAGGCGTTGTCATGCTTGTTCTGGGAGGAATATTGTTGATGCGCATTTACGTGCCTTGGATTCATGGAAGCCTGGTGGTTTCAGCTCTTCTGATCTGTTTCGGATTATACTTCATTATCAAGCGCCTTACTTAGCGTTACAGAAAAGGAAAAGGATATGGCAGACTTTAAAATCTGGAGCCCTAACGAGACTCTGGACAGGGAACAATACAGAGAAATACAGCTTTTGGGTCTCAAGGATACCGTGAAAAGAATCTATGAAAGGGTTCCAAACGGCAGAAAAAAACTGGATGAGGCAGGTGTGGCGCCTGAGGATATCAGGAAGTTGGAGGATATACAAAAAATCCCCTTTACTGTGAAACAGGATTTTAGGGATAATTACCCCTTCGGACTGTTCGCCGTTCCAAGAAGGGAAATTGTAAGATATCATGCATCTTCCGGAACTACGGGTAAACCCACAGTTGTAGGGTATACAAGGCGGGACATGGCGATATGGAAGGAGCTCATCGCCCGCATTGTAACGATGGCAGGAGTAACCGACGAAGACACCGCCCAGATAGCCTTTGGCTACGGGCTTTTTACTGGAGCTTTCGGTCTGCATCAAGGCCTGGAAATGACGGGAGCGGCCGTCATTCCTATGTCCAGCGGCAATACAGAAAGACAGATCATGATAATGAAGGATTTTGAAACTACAGCTTTGATCAGTACGCCATCCTATGCTTTGCACATGGCTGAGGTTGCGAAAGAGATGGGACTTGATCCCGTGGAGGATCTGAAGCTTAAATGGGGTCTTTTTGGCGGAGAGGGTTCAACTGAGGCTATGCGCCGTGAATTAAATCAGACCTGGAATATTTTTGCCACTGAAAATTACGGGATGAGCGAATTGATAGGTCCCGGAGTATCGGGGGAATGTCAGGCATTAAAGGGTATGCACATATGCGAGGATCATTTTATCGCCGAGATCATAAATCCCGAAACAGGGAAGGTTCTAAAAGAGGGACAGGTGGGAGAGTTGGTCATAACGGCTATTTCCAAAGAGGCTTTGCCCATTCTTCGCTATCGTACAAAGGATATCACCTCTTTGCATTATGAAACCTGCGATTGCGGGCGAACAACGGTCAGGATGGCTAAGATTCAAGGACGCAGCGATGATATGCTCATTGTAAGCGGTGTAAACGTTTTTCCGTCTCAAATCGAGGAAGTTTTGGTTAGCAGTGAAGGAATAGGTCCTCATTATCAAATCAGGGTTTATAAAAAGGGTTATCTCGATAAGATTGAGGTTGATGTGGAATTGGCTGATGCCGATATACTGGATTCTTTTCGACTGTTAGAGGATCTTACAAAAAGAATTAGCGGCAGGCTTAGAAAGGTTTTGGGCATTGATGCCAAAATCAATTTGGTTGAGCCAAGAACCCTTGCTCGATTTGAGGGTAAGGCTAAAAGAGTCATCGATATGAGGGGGGAGAAATGATATGTTTATCAAACAGCTTTCTGTTTTTTTGCCTAATCAAAAAGGACATTTAGCCAGACTCACAAAGGTACTGCTGGATAATCATATAGACATAAGGGCGATAGTTCTTTTTGACACAGTGGATTACGGCATCATGCGGGCTATTGTGGATGAACCGGATCTCGCATTGGATATCCTTGAAAAGGAAGGATTTGTGGCAAAGATCGGGAGTGTAATAGCTGTGGAGCCGGAGGATCGCACGGGAAGCCTTCATGAGCTTTTCGCTTTTCTATCAGATAACGGTATGAATATCGATTACACTTATTCTTTTGTAATGACTAAAAATGACATGCCATATTTCGTTCTGAAAACAGACAGGATGGAAGAATCGGCAATGCTGTTGGTAGAACGTGGCTATAAGGTGGTAGGGTTGTCGCAGATATGTTCGTCAAAGGAAAAATGATCATTGTTTGGGGCGATGCAAAATCCCAGCTTTAACATTCCATCCCTGGAATCGATATAGTATAGGATTATTTGTCTAATCCATTCATTGTCAAAGCTAAGGAGCTGTTCAAAATCGATTGAGCAGCTATTTTCATCTGCGGTAATACCGGATAGTTTAGCGACTGTAATTAATCTTTGTAACCAATTTCCACCTGTCATGCCTGCGGCTTTCAGCATCAATGCCTGAATGGGCCCCTCTTTGGAGCTTACATCTTCGCGATAAGTTAATTTAACGCGGTGGCAATCCCGGTCAAATTTGAAGTCCAATACCTTCAGGCGATATTTTGCGGATATCATTCCGAGGGCTTTAGCATTTATGCTAAGAGAAACATAAATAGTCCCTCCGGAAAAGGATACGCTGTAATTCGATAAATATTTTCCGATAATTGAGGAAATGTGATTTTTCAGCTGTCTGTTGATAAGATCTTCTGAAATGGATATTGTGCTTTCGTGCAATTGCATAGCGGCCTCTCCGATACGGGGTTCATTTGAAATGAAAATTGATGTAGAATGTTGTTTCTTCGGATATTTTTTGCCCTCGGATAATGATTCTATTATCCTCTTTGGCTTTTTGAATTAAAAACTTTTCATTCTCTCTTAGTTCTGACAGAAAATACAGATCCATTCGGTTAAGATCCCTGATTCGCTTTTTTTCATTGGCATCTAAGGCGTCATATGCGAATTCACCGTAGCGGCAGTTGTTTACATGGCCAAGGCAGTCTAAATGACTGTTTCTAACAGTTCTTTTTTCTGCAGTCCTGTATGCTCGTGTTTCTTTAAATGTAGGACCTGCTTCTATGCAAAATTCTTCATGGGGATCAGTCATAGGGAACGGCATTGCTTTTTTGCGGTATACACTGCGTTTTTCTATATCCAGCAAAACGGAATGAGTGCTTCCATGGAACATGGTTGCCCCTGATTCATCGCAAAAAACAAGCTCTCTACGGAAATATGGGCCTCTTCGCTGAGAAAACCACGTACTTGCGAGCAGCTTGATACAGGAATTTATCGGTTTCACTATTTCAATAGAAATGGAGATTAGAACCCAGGCATAGCCGTATTTGGTGGTTTCATTGAAATCGGCCCGGTAGTTTTGAAGATGTCTTTCGGCAAGCATTGCAAAAAGATTTTGGTATGAAGCCGGTTTCATGGTACAATTTTCGTTTAGATGGGCTACCTCCACGTTCAAAGGATATTTGCAGGTATGTTCCTGCCTGTTCATAATCGGCTCCTTTCCCTGTCGTCTGTATTCTTTATCGCCAAAGCCATTTTTTCGGGAATTGCGGCGCAGCCGGCCTGTGAAAGAGATGCTATGGATATTCTTAACCCTCGCCCGCTAAAGGGAACGGTGAATATGCCTTCCCTTTGCAGAATTTCACCTGCTTCTTCCGGGTTATTGCAGAGTGCCACCGCAAAAAAGCCTGTGCTGTAGGGACAGATTGAAAGTCTGAATTCTTTGGCCGCTTCGGTAAAAGTCCTGCCTCGCTTCAGCAGCATAGCCATGGCTGCTTCCCTTTCCTTTCTTACCTTGCGAAGAAGTGTCCCGTCGCCAAATATGCGACTCAGCGCTACCATAGCGGCTCTGGTGCTGTTTGACCAGGTCCCTCTGTTTGAAAAGGAATTCACAAGTTTGAATTCATCGGCAATACCCTTGTTTTGGGTAAGGCAGATTAAAGCACCGCCTCTCATTCCGTATAAGGTAAAGCTTTTTGACATGCTAAAGGCGATGAGAACCAGTATATTGTCCTGAAGGGCATCTAGTTTTGGCAAGAATGCCCTGGCTTCAGCTGAATCGCCGGCAAAATCCAGGTAGGCTGCATCTACCAACAGAATTATTTTTTTATCATCAGCAGCCGCTGTTTTAACAGCGGATAAAATGCTGTCCCAATCTTTTAATGTTAAAGTATAGCCCGTGGGGTTATGGGAAGGTGTGTTTATGATGATCAGTACGCGCTTTTGTTTCATTAACAAGCGGTTCAGTGCCTGCTCAAACGATGATATATTAAAATGAAAGTCATCATCGAATAAATCAAATGTCTTTATTGATCTTTCCAGTTCCTGCGCTATGGTCATATAAGGGCTCCAATACCAGTCCGAGGTAAGAACCTGATCGCCCCTCTTTGTATAGTTTTGAATAGCATTCCTGACAGCACCCGTCCCGCCCGGGGTTGATACGGCTTCAACATATCCCAGCGGAACATAATCCATAAAAACAGCCTTTTTTGTAGCTTCCAAAAAAGATGGTATACCCGCTATCGGGGCATATTCTGCATAATCCAAGGGAGAAAGACCCTTAAGAACATCTATTACCGACGATAAAATTATTAGATTGCCCTGATCATCCAAAAGCGAGCCGATGGTAGCGTTAACTACTTTTTCTTTTCCGGAGGCAATTGCCATCTCCTGGGCTTTTTTATTTATTCCAAAAATTTTATCCTCGATTTGTATGTTCCTGGCGTTTTCTTCCGCCATTATAAGATCTTCCATTGTTTTCCCTCCATTGCTTCAAGTGCTGATATTATAATATGAATGTGGTTTTCATGCAATAATTTTGACAAAAACTTCGATGTTCGTATTATATCCATCACATAAGGAAACAATAGCGACAAAGCTATTTATATAAAATGTGGAGGTGGATGATACTATGCGAGTTGACGAAGGCAGCGCATACGATAAAAAGGAAGACGATAAAAGAAAATGGAAATATCGCTACACCATGATCACCGTCATATTCGTCTTACTTGTGGTGGCAGGGGCGATAATTGGATTCCAGACTAGCCCTCAATGGATGGGTAAGATAAATAGAACCGATGTGACTAAAGACAAGTATCCCGACAGCTCAATAGGAGGCGGAGGAATCGATGTGGTGCAGCCCATCCCTACCGTTGACAGTAAAGATACACCTGAACCTGCCCCTTCAAAACCCAAAAGCGACACCCGACTAAACAATATGCTTCCTGTAAATGGGGGAGAGGTAAGTTTGGGTTATTCGGATAATGAATTGGTATATTCGAAAACACTTGATCAGTTTGTTGTTCATAAAGGCGTTGATTTTACAGCACCGGCAGATTCACAAGTTGTTGCTGTATTGGGAGGAACGGTCACAAAGGTGTACGAGGATGATAAGCTGGGCATGACTATTGAGATAACCCATAAAGATGGTTATATGACCCGATATTGCAGTCTTTCAACCGATAAGATGGTAGAAGAAGGCGATGTTGTGGAAGCCGGGCAGGTGATAAGCGGTGTTGGAAATACGGCCCTATTTGAAGTTCTCGATGGTCCTCATTTGCACTTTGAGGTATGGAAAAAGGGACAGCCGATCGACCCCGCAAGCCTCATTAAATTTTAAGCAGTCGCATAAATTGCCCGGTGGTCTTGTTTTGGACAACCGGGTTTTTCTTTGCCCTGACGGCTAAATTTTAACGGTCGTTTAAGTGGCAGTTTCGTATCCCTTTATATTTCTTCTGCGTAGCCAATCCACCTCTTATGTGGCGCTCAGCCTTGTTGTTTTCCAGAATAACCTTTACTTCCTGAGCCATTGCCGGGTTGATCTCCAGGAGGCGCTCTGTGACATCTTTATG
>CAYRNC010000104.1:0-5871 GCA_964425645.1 uncultured Oscillospiraceae bacterium
TCCCTGCTCTATCTGCCAATCGATCAATTGTCCCATGCTTTGATAGTCGATTTCTCCATGTACAAACGGTGTGACAAGCGCAGTTCCTGCGCCCGTGAATAAAGCCATGCCAATAACACCTCACTTGCTTCTGTCATATAAGCAATTCGGCAATTTGAACGGCATTTGTGGCCGCGCCCTTTCTGATATTATCTGCAACGACCCAAAGATTGAGTCCGTTATCTATGCTTTCGTCCCTGCGAATTCTGCCTATGAATACTTCATCTTTTCCTGCCACATTTCGGGCAAGAGGGTAAAGGCATTTTAAAGGATCGTCTTCTACAACCAGGCCTTTTGATTCGGAAAGCAGTTTTTTTACTTCTTCAAGGACAAAAGGTTTTTCGAATTCAAGGTTGATGGATTCACTGTGGCAGTCAAATACAGGAACCCTGACTGTGGTGGCGGTGATTCTAATGGTGTCGTCGCCCAGTATTTTTTTTGTTTCATTTATCATCTTTATCTCTTCTTTTGTGTATCCGTTATCCATAAATACATCTATATGGGGAAGACAGTTTCCTGCAATAGGATGTGGATAGGCCTTCATTACGTCATTGCCCTTTAAGCCCGCCTCAAGTTCCCTAATACCTTTAACACCGCTTCCTGAAACAGCTTGATACGTCGAAAATACTACCCGTTTAATGCGGTACTTATCATGCAGGGGCTTAAGGGGTACAACCGCTTGGATTGTTGAACAATTGGGATTCGCTATTATCCCTTTGTGCCACTCCATATCCTTCGGATTAACCTCCGGAATTATAAGGGGTACATCTTTTTCCATTCTGAAGGCACTGCTGTTATCCACTACGATAACCCCGTCTGCTGCTGCAATGGGAGCGTACTTTTGACTCGTGGATCCTCCGGCTGAAAACAAGGCGATATCGATAGGTTTTTTAAAAGATTGTTCAGATAACTCTTCGACAATGTATTTTTTCCCTTTGAAATTTATCGTTTTCCCGGCAGATTTAGCGGAAGCCATCATATAAAGATTATTAAAAGGAAAGTTTCTTTCTTCAATAATCTTCAGCAAGGTGGTTCCGACTAGGCCTGTTGCTCCGACGATAGCTAGGTTTGGTTTTTTCATATTTTGTTCCTCCTGTTTTATCGATATAGTATATTTTTGCAAGTTATTAGGATAACAATACTAGAATATTATATAATAACCTTAGGCAAATGTTAATCCGGTTTTTCGTATTATTCTATTCATTTCAATGAGTATAAGTGATATAATTATAAAGATTATTTCAATTGTCGAAAGAGGGGTATATAATTTGACACTATTTGAAGGCATCATTCTTGGCTTGGTCCAGGGTCTGACGGAGTTTCTGCCTGTCAGCAGTTCGGGGCATCTGGCCATACTCCAATACTTTTTTGGAATTGACGGTGACAGGATTCTCTCATTTGCGGTTCTTTTGCATCTTGGAACATTGCTCTCGCTTTTTGCAGTTTATTATAAAGATCTCTGGCTTCTGATTTTAGAATTGGGAATGGTCATAAAGGACTTATTCTCAGGCAGAGGGCTACGTATGGAGGATAATGAAATAAGGAAATTGGGTGTCATGATTATTGTGGCCACAATTCCCACGGCGATAGCGGGCCTGTTGTTTAATGATTTTTTTACCGGTTTATACAGTTCGATTCGGGCCATATCCGTCTGTTTGATCATCACCGGGACTATTCTTTGGTCGGCGGAAAGAATGAGTGGGCGCAAAGGAAAGCGAATAGGCAGCATGAAGGTTAGGGATGCTGTGCTTGTGGGTATATTTCAGTCACTGGCCATCACCCCCGGAATCTCCAGATCGGGGGCTACGATTGTAGGGGGACTTTTTGCGGGATTTGATAAGGATTTAGCTGTAAGATTTGCGTTTCTGATTTCTGTTCCGTCTATTTTGGGGGCGGCCATAATTGAGTCTCCGGAAGCATTCTCTCAGGGCATGGATAAGGATCTGCTTGTGCCTGTTATGGCGGGGATTGCAGTGGCGGCAATTTCAGGTTTTGCAGCCATTAAAACCATGATAAGAATTGTGTCCGGGAAAAAACTCTATATTTTTTCCTTTTACACATGGGCAGTAGGGATCTTTATACTGGTTTATTCCCTGATTGTTTAAGGAGAGAAAAGTGGAAGAACAAAAAAAACGGCGGGGCAGACCACCGGGATCAAAAAACAAGTCTTATTCAGAGAAGCTTGAAAAAGCTGCTGAAGAAGAAAATGCAAAGAAAAGATTGAGAGATGAAATCTTTTCAATAGTGATTATGGCTATAGGCGTATTTTTGGTAATTGCTTTTCAGACGAAAGCGGCGGGACAATTCGGGCTTCTTCTTTCAAATGTATTAAAGGGTGTCTTTGGGGCAGTTGCATATATTCTTCCTTATTACCTTATTTTATATGGTGTTTTATTGTTTTTAAAGCGCACTCAACACATAAACGGGAGATCAATTCTTTTCGTTACCCTCATATTTATGATGCTTGCCATTTTGAATTCTGTGAGTTATCTGGACAGTTCTGTAAAATGGTCCGTGGAGTTCTTAAAGAATTCATTTGCTGATGGCGTACACCTGAAAAGCGGCGGAATGCTTGGAATGGCATTTGGATTTTTGTTAAAGAAAGCGTTTGGAATCCCCGGATTAGTTATAATGTGTCTGGCGGTAATAATTATTTCCGCACTACTGGTTATCAATACACCTCTTTCCTATTTTACGAAGGGTTGGAGAAGAAGATTCGGCAGTTTAAAAATAAAAGATGAAGCGGATAGCATCGGCATTGATTTGAGCCATGCTGATAATAAAGAGACGACTGAATCCTATAAAGTGCAACCATCGATAAAGGCCGCTATTTCGCCCGGACAGATGAAGATAATAGATTACATGAAAGACGATCAGCTTTTCGATGAAGCTGCAGGTGCAGAGGAAGGAAAGGGCTTAACCGATAACACTGCAGAAGATCAAAAACCGAAGGACGCTTTAAAAGAAGAGGAATTGAAGATAAATCCTTCACAGACTATTGCCTCATATAAGATACCTTCAGTAGATCTGTTATCAAAGGCGCCCAGTGAAGGCAGGTTCACCGACACCGGCAACTTGAAATCCAAGGCGATTAAGCTGGAGAAGACGCTTCAAAGTTTCGGCGTTAGCGCTAAAGTTCTACAGGTTACCAAAGGCCCTGCCATAACGCGTTATGAAATACAGCCCGATATCGGAGTAAAAGTAGCCAGTATTGTAAGGCTTGCTGACGATATAGCATTAAACTTGGAGGCAAAAAGCATAAGAATCGAGGCCCCTATTCCCGGTAAAGCCGCTGTGGGCGTCGAAGTTGAAAATGAAAGAATAAACCTTGTGGCGGTTCGGGACATCATCGAATCGCGGGAATTTAGAAACACCAAATCTAAGATCAGTTTTGCGGTGGGTAAAAATATTTCAGGAGATGCAATCGTAGCCGATTTAAAGGACATGCCTCACCTGTTGATTGCCGGCTCTACGGGATCGGGTAAAAGCGTATGTTTGAATGCACTTATCGTAAGCATTCTTTATCGGGCCAGGCCGGACGAGGTTAAATTTGTACTTGTTGACCCAAAGGTCGTTGAATTGGGCAACTATAATGGAATACCCCATCTTCTTGTCCCTGTGGTCACGGAACCCTCCAAGGCTGCTGCCGCATTAGGCTGGGCAGTGTCGGAGATGACAGAAAGATACAGGAAGTTTGCAGAAGAAGGGGCCAAGGATTTAGAGTCTTTTAACAAAGCAAAAAAAAGCAAGTCCGAAATGGATTTAATCCTGCCCCAAATCGTTATTATCATCGACGAACTGGCAGATCTTATGATGGTAGCCCCTTCTCAGGTAGAGGAATCCATTTGTCGCCTTGCTCAGATGGCGAGGGCCGCAGGAATGCATCTTATTGTTGCTACGCAAAGGCCTTCCGTAGATGTGATTACAGGCGTGATTAAAGCCAATATCCCCTCAAGAATCTCTTTTGCGGTTTCTTCCCAATTTGATTCACGTACAATATTGGACATGGCGGGAGCGGAAAGGCTGGTAGGAAAAGGCGATATGTTGTTTAACCCCCTTGGCATATCAAAACCTGTCAGAGTGCAAGGCGCGTTTATTTCAGATACCGAAGTACATAGGGTTATAGATTACATAAAAAGGCAGGTGCCTGAAAATGAATACGCGGAAGATGTACTAAATTGCATTGAAAAACCCCTCGGTGAGGGAAGGGAGTACGATAAGGATGAACTGTTGCCGGATGCTATAAAAACCGTTATACGGGCGGAGCAGGCTTCAGTCTCCATGCTGCAAAGGCGTTTTCGCATCGGGTATAATCGGGCCGCAAGGCTGGTGGACATGATGGAGCAGCGAGGAATAGTAGGACCAAGTGACGGAAGCCGACCGAGGAAGGTTTTAGTAACCGAAGAGCAATATCAGGAATCAAGTGAGAACCCCGATAATTAAAATGTAAAGGACAATTTATTATATGCATGTTTATATCGATACTTTGGGCTGTCCGAAAAATATGATTGATTCTGAGGTCGCCGCCGGTGTTTTAGCAAGCTCGGGACACATTATAACAGATAATCCGGATGAGGCGGAGGCGATACTTGTGAACACTTGCGGATTCATCGCCGATGCAAAAGAAGAATCCATTAACAGGATATTCGAACTGTCGGAATATCGGGCAAAGGGCGCGATCTTGGCGGTGAGCGGCTGCCTTTCGGAGCGTTACAAAGATAAGCTACCCGTATTAATGCCGGAAATTGATATTTTTTTAGGTGTAAACGACTATCACAGACTTCCGGAATTGCTTAGGAAATACAGGAAGAATCACCAGATGGTCTGTTTTTCATCCTGCAATGAAAAATTTGATGAACCGCTTCCGAGAAAGATTCTGGGACCCGCCTATTATTCCTATTTGAAAATTGCGGAGGGTTGTAACAACAGGTGTTCCTATTGTGCCATACCATCGATACGGGGATCCTACAGAAGCAGGCGCAAGGAGGATATTCTCAATGAGGCCTCTGCCCTGGCCGCCGGCGGAACGGTGGAATTAATATTGGTGGCCCAGGATCTGACCGCATACGGAATCGATATCTACGGGCGGTATTGTTTACCGGAATTATTGAAAATGCTGTGCAAAATACGCGGTGTATCTTGGATCAGGCTTATGTACTGTTACGAAGACCGAATAACGGATGAGCTTGTAAAAGTGATGGAAGAACAGGATAAAATATGTAAATATATTGACATGCCCATTCAGCATATTTCAGATAAAATATTAGCGGCGATGAATCGTAGATCCACTGGAGCGTCAATAGGCAAAACTATTAAAAAGCTGCGGGAAGCGATGCCGGATATACATTTGCGTACAACTTTGATGACAGGTTTTCCCGGTGAAACTCAGCAGGATTACAACATGCTGTATGAATATGTTGCTGAAATGAAATTTCAGCGCTTGGGAGTATTCCATTTTTCGTCGGAGGAAGGAACAAAAGCCGCAAATATGAAGGATCAGATCAAAAAAAACATCAAGATCGAAAGAAAAGAACGAATCATGGCCCTTCAACGCGAAATCTCCCTATCTGTCAACAGGGAGAAAATAGGGAAAAGTTTGGAGGTTATTACAGAAGGAAAAATTGAGGATGGCAGCTATTTCGGCAGAAGTCGATTTGATGCACCGGATATCGATAATTCTGTCATTTTCACATCGTGTAAGAAATTAAAAACAGGCGATATAGTCGATGTAAATATCATCGATGCATTCGATTATGATTTACTGGGACAGGCCTGAAGTAAAGACTAACTATTAAAAGTCAAGACCTAAAATGAGAAACTTTGAATGAAATG
>CAYRNC010000105.1:0-5841 GCA_964425645.1 uncultured Oscillospiraceae bacterium
CCGTTGATTCCTTAATCAGAAAGGCTGTTGATGCCTATAACGATGCGGTTTCCGCTCAGCAAAAAGGAGATTGGGCGTCCTACGGCAAACACCTGGAGAATCTAAATAAATATCTTAATGAATTGAATAAAGGCGGCAGGGCAGGCGTTGTTGTGCCTGCTGACGATTTGGAAGAGCCCGGAGCCTGATGCTTAAGTTTTAATACTGTGAACCGTTTCCAAGATTCTTGAATTTGGAAACGGTTCTTTTTTACCTGTGCAAAAGAGATGGCAAACCGTTGAAATAAGGGGTATAATAGAAAATTGAATAAATCATGAAAGGAGCCGAGGCTCATGGATCTAAACCGGATGCTGTTTACCATCCCTACGGATGAGCATTCAAAAGAAGAAATAACCGCAATCCTGCTAAAACATCCGGAAGTAAAATTTGTTTCCCTCGTCGGGGTCGATATCGGAGGCCACGATACAGATGAAAAAATACCGGTGGACCTGTTTATCAGGGAAATGGAGCAGTTTTTCCTGCAGGGAGTTCAAACCGACGGATCAAGTGTTGTGCTTCCCAAGATCGCATCTTTAAACGATGCGAAAGTGGATATAATACCTGATCTTGATGTAAACTGGTATGTAGATTATAATTTTCAACATGTCTGCGATAGGACTGGACTGCCGATAGGGACCCTCAGAATACCGTCTTTTCTGCAGCACAGCGATAAATCGGAGGTAGGATCCCGGGTGCTGTTAAGGGATACCGCCGGGCTGTTTCGAGGTGAAGTAAAAAGGCTGATAAAAGAACATCCTTATGTTCTTAAGTATTACGATATCGATTCCCCGTCTGACATCAAAAAAATCCTTATGACAGGGGCCACAGAGCTGGAATTTTGGGTGAAAACCCCGGAGGACAGGGCTGACAGACAACAGCTGTCCACATCCCAGGAATTGAAGGAGCAGTATTGGCAAAGAACGAGAGGGCCGGTTCGAACGGCATTGGAAAGGACAATCCTGATACTTGATCATTACGGGTTTGAAGTTGAGATGGGACATAAAGAAGTCGGAGGGATAAAGGCGAAACTGGGGAACTCCGGAGAATATGATCATATAATGGAGCAATTGGAAATAGATTGGCGCTACAGCACTTTACTGCAATCCGCCGACAACGAAATGCATATAAAATATGTTGTAAAAGACGTATTTCGCCTTTATGGTTTGGATGTATCCTTTATGGCAAAACCTATTGAAGGTGTTGCTGGCAATGGGAAACACACCCATATGGGTGTTGCCGCCCTGCTTAAAGACGGCAGGATCATCAATCTGTTCACTCCTTCGGATATTAAGAAGGAGTTCATGACGCCGATAGGCCTTGGCGCTCTTATGGGAATACTTAAAAACTACGAAATCATGAACCCTTTCATCGCATCTACAAACGATGCGCTGAATCGCCTGAAACCCCATTTTGAGGCGCCTGTATGTATTGTAACCTCTTTGGGGCACAGAACGGAAAGTCCATCCAGAAATCGTACGGTGCTGATCGCTCTTATCCGCGACGAAAGGGATCCGTTAAGCACCCGATTTGAACTCAGATCCCCCAATCCTAAAAGCAATACCTATTTGGTGCTCGCGGCGGCATACCTTGCAATGCTCGACGGAATAAAGGCGGCTTTAACAAATGAAAAATCCATAATAGATTTGGAAAATGCCCTTTCAAAGGATCATGGCGACGAGGCCTTTTACATGGAAAAACAAAGAGCCTATCGCAGCGAAAAGGATGTTTATCTCGCTTATACGGAGGAGGAAAGAGACAGATATTTCGGCAAGGCCCCCGCCACCGTATGGGAAAGCATAAGAGCCTTTGATGAATACCCTGAAAAATTGTCCGTTCTTACGGGAAACGGAATATTCGATGATCGCACCATCGAATCCTACAAGGAGGCCATACTGGCGCTTTGGGCTATGGAACTTCATAACAGGATCATTCCAAATAACATGGATCTGGTAAGAGAGTGCAAAAAGCTTCATAAGGAGGATGGCTGCACCGATCTGGATATTTTAAACTGGAAGCGGATTCATGAGCTTAGGGTTATGATCGGGCAGGATACGATCGCAGATAAATGCCTTCTTACGAGAATTAAGCAGGCCTTGGATGAAAAAAACTATCGGCTGGCTTCTGATTTGCAAAAAATGATGCAGGAGAAGGTTGGTCAGATGGTTGACATATATACGGACTATAAAAAGAACCTGTTTTAATAGCAGGAATCGGAAGGAGAAAAGCGATGCTGGATAGCAGAAGAATTCGAGAAGATTTTGATAGCATCAAAAAAGCCGTAGAATCCCGGGGACAGGGAGATTGGGGCATAGGCGCCGTGTTGGAGCTTGACGACAGGAGGAAAGAACTTTTATCGGATGCTGAAGCCAAGAAAAGCAGGCGCAACAGGAACTCCCGGGAAATCCCCAAGCTGAAAAAGGAAGATAAGGATACAACGGCCTTAATGGCCGAAATGAAGACCCTTTCTTCGGATATAAAAAAATTGGACATGGAGATACTCTCTGTCGAGGAGCATTTAAGGGATGTTTTATTAAACATACCTAATGCACCAAACGAAACCGTTCCCGTCGGTAACAGCGATAGGGACAATGAAGAGATACGTCGATGGGGAGACATCAGAACATTTGATTTTTCAAGGAAGGCTCATTGGGATGTGGGCACCGATTTGGACATTTTAGATTTTGAAAGGGCTGCAAAGATAGCCGGCACCCGCTTCACTGTGTATAAGGGACTCGGGGCAAGGCTGGAACGCTCCGTAATGAATTTTATGCTGGATCTTCATACAAGGAAGCACGGCTATACCGAGGTTCTGCCTCCTTTTATGGTCAACAGGGATGCGATGATCGGGACGGGGCAGCTACCGAAGTTTGAAGAGGATATGTTCCACATACCCGCAAAGGATTTCTTCCTGATCCCTACAGCCGAGGTGCCTGTAACAAATTTTAGAAAAGATGAAATCTTAAATGAAGAGGAGCTTCCCCTTTTGTATACGGCTTACACTCCCTGTTTCAGAAAAGAAGCGGGCTCCGCCGGAAGGGACACAAGAGGCCTTATTCGCCAGCATCAGTTCAATAAGGTGGAATTGGTTAAACTGGTAAGACCGGAGCATTCCTATTTGGAGCTTGAAAGCTTGACGCTCGCCGCTGAACAGGTCCTTAAGGAACTTAAGATTCCCTACAGAGTGGTTAAGCTTTGTACCGGCGACTTGGGTTTTAGTTCTGCCATGACGTATGATATAGAGGCATGGATGCCAAGCTATGAAAAATATGTTGAGATTTCCTCATGCAGCAACTTTGAAAGTTATCAGGCAAGAAGAATAAATATTCGTTTTCGCAGAAAGGAAGGGGGCAGACCGGAATTCGTTCATACCTTAAACGGTTCAGGACTGGCTGTTGGGCGTACCACCGCCGCAATATTGGAAAACTTTCAGCAGGAAGACGGCTCTGTGGTTATCCCCGAAGTTTTAAGATCCTATATGGGTACAGATGTTATTAAAAGGGGGGAATAGCGGCCATATCCGAGGCCTAAAAAGATGGCGCTTAAAATTAACGTAGGAGATATTTTAGAGCTGAAAAAACAGCATCCCTGCGGAGGGAAAACGTTTGAGGTTATGCGCGCAGGGATGGATTTTCGTTTAAAGTGCCTCACTTGCGGTACACAGATTTGGATCGCCAGGTCCAATTTGGAAAAAAGAATTCGTAAAATAGGGGGAAAAGCTATTTAATTGGAGCCCTTTTTGTCAGTGCCCTGCTTAAGACTGCCAGCAGCGTAAATGCCCCAAAGCAGGAGACCATGGCATAGTAGGGATTATAGCCGTCTTTGATCCCAAATGCGAAAAGAAGCAGATACCTTGACGCTCTGTAAATCAATCCTCCCGTTACCAGGGCATCAAAGACTGGGATGACGATTATAAGCATTGCAGGGACTCCTATTGAGACTGCGATCTTCCCTGATTTGTTCAGTCTGTAGTACAATGATGTAATAAAATATCCAAACATCATTGCAGCCGCAGACAGGAAGGTCAGAAATAGGATTTCCACAACAGCTGATTGCATCGTATTGTAATTTCCCCAGCTTCCACTGTCGGAAAAATATATCTGCTCAAAAAGACTAGTGTAGGATACGTTATAGAACCCTGTAAGAAATCTGACGATTAACAGAAATATTTCGTTTATTACCGACATTCCTGCGGACAGTATCAATGCGGTTATAATGAAGCCATTGAACATAGTCTTTCTGGAAATACCGTTTTGCATCATCATTCTGAATGGCTCGCGAAATGAATTTAATCCGAGCACAAACAGGAAGATTATCGCTGCAGTTTCTGTTCCGCTTACAGAAACGTAAACGGAAGATCCGTCCGCCATTTTCCCCATCGTAATCGAAAGCAGCACCACAAGGGCTGTAATGACGAGATAATACACTGCGATTGCAGATCTGAAGTCCATGATCCGGTATTTTACAGCATTTCTTAAATACATTTCGCACCTCCCTGATCGTCCGTAAGATGAATGAAAAGTTTTTGAAGGTCCATTTTTCCGGCCTCTATGCCCGGGGGAAGTGTTTTTTGATCAAATTCACCAATCAGGTAGGCAGTTTTCAACCCGCCCAGGCTGTCTACACCTAAAACAGGCATATCCTTGATGAAATTATCGATTGCGGAAGCGGTTCCCGATAAAGTTAAGCCTTGTGCAAGAAGTTCATCAACTGGTTGCTTGCGCATAATTACACCTTTGTTTATGATGACGGCTTCCTCTATGAGGTTGGCCGCCTCACCGATCAGGTGGGTTGAAAATATGACCGTAAAAGGCTTTTCGCTGTATTTTCTTATGAGCAGTTTATAAAACAGGTCTCTGTAGCCGGCATCGAGGCCTAAAACCGGTTCGTCCAAAATCAGATAGGGCACATTGGTTGATAAGGCTGATATCAGTTTAAATATGGAAGCATAGCCCGTGGACAGGGCCTTAATTTTTTTGTTTACATTAAGTTCAAATTTCACGCACAATTCGTTGAAATAGTCTTCATCAAAAGCGGGGTAGAATTCCTTAGTCCACTTGGCTGCATCCTTCACTTTCATTTTTTCGGGGTAATAGTTGTCCTCGCACATCATGAACGTCTTTCCCAGTGCATGATCGTTTTCAGCGGCCTCCTCTCCGTCAATAAATATTTCTCCGATGCTTGGAAAAATCCTCCCGGTAATGGAATTGAGCAGCGTAGTTTTTCCCGCCCCGTTTCTGCCCAAAAGGCCATATATTTTATTTTCTTCAAATGTCAGATTGATGTTTTTAAGCGCGGAAACCTTAGAATAGTTTTTAACCAGGCCTTTTATTTCAATTCCCTTCACTTGTCATACCCTCTTTCTATCATAGCTGTAATGTCCTCCTTTGTAAGGCCCAGTTTTTTTGCCTCTGCCACCAATATATCTATATAGCTGTCGTAAAATCGTTCTTTTCTTTTATTAAGTATCTTTTTCTTGGCCCCGACATTTACGAACATACCTACTCCCCTCTTTTTATAAATAACATCGTTATCGACTAAAATGCCGACCCCTTTCAGCGCAGTTGCCGGATTGACCTTATGCCATGCTGAAATCTCTGTAGTGGAGGGGATCTGTGAGCCTTCTGAAAAAGCGCCGGACAGTATACCATCTTCAATATATTCCGCAATCCGGATAAAAATCGGACGTTCATTCTGAAAAAACATCTGTCCACCGCTCCTTTCTGTGAAATGGTATTATGGTTAGTTAGTTATGTAATTAACTATAACGCTATTGTATTTTTTGTCAACTATTTTTAAAAAATA
>CAYRNC010000106.1:0-5554 GCA_964425645.1 uncultured Oscillospiraceae bacterium
CCAGTTGCCGCTTTAACCGGACTAGGGAGAGGATGCTGTAAAGTAACATAACTATAACCCCTACCAGCCAGATGGATGAACCTATCGTCAGCCAGGTCTGTAATGGGCCGGTTTCTATCACGGCAGAAGCGGCGGGGAGGGTGCTGTTGACGGTCCGGTCAATGAGAGAAATTCCGCTATCTATCTGTGGGATTGCCTGGGCGGCTAGATCCGGCGGTATAGGGATGGAATTAAAGGGAAGCAGACTAAATAAACCCCGGATGGGGAAAGGGAACGTCAGTCGGAATCCCGCTACCGCCCACAACACGTAGGTGATGATTTTAGGGGCTTTTTTAAGGGGAAACCTGGCCAGCGCAATCACGGCGATTACGAAGGCTCCGCTGAGACTCATATTCAATATGGTTAAAAAAACCTTGCTCATCCCTAACCCTCCCGATGCTGATCGATCAGATGCAGCAACTCTTCCGCTTGTTTTTTGGAGAGTTTTTTGCCCCCGATGAAGGAGGTGATGAATTTGGGCAGGGAACCGTCAAAGGTCTCCTGCACATAGCGGCGGCTCTGGCGGGCGTAGAATTCTTCACGGTCTACAATTGCGGTGACTACCGCATTTTCATTTTTAAATATACCCCGTCGGCAGAGCCGCCTGAGGATCGTATAGGTGGTAGATTTTTTCCAGTTCATCACCTCGGAGGAAAGCCGGACCAGTTCTGTAGAATTAATTGGTTCGTGATCCCAGATCAGATCGGCAAATTTAGATTCCTGTTCCGCTAGTTTGTAATCAATCAATATTTCCACCTCCGGAAAGTTACTAGGTGTAGACCCCACCGTTAGTTTACACGTAGTAAACCTATTCGTCAAGGCAATTTAAAAAATTTATTCCCTTGGCGCCAAAATCCTGAAGCAAACTTTATCCTTAATTGATGGGGCTAAAAAGAAAGCGGATTGGTTTGACCCGCTAATAGCTGGACCAATGAATTATTCATGGGAAAATGCACCCACCCATAAGTCAAAAAATATAATATAGTCAATGATAAGTTTGCTGATGATGCGACGATACAAGAAATTAGAGAAAGTATCGTTAAGCGACACTTAGAGACATTTAAGGAACTTGCTAAATGAAAAAGCTTACAAAATAGCAAGTAATTATTTTCCATTGAATACTAATATAGTTTAGTGGTGGAATGGATAGTGTTCGCAATATTAGCCTGCTCGATCCGACCCTTGAAGCCCCGTTTACTGCTTTCAGCAGTTTTTCAAACTACCCTACGATTCAAAGCAAAGCTGCAAGACTAGCATTCGGGTTAATAAAAAACCATCCTTTTGTAGATGGAAATAAAAGAATCGGCATTCTAGCCATGGTCTTTTCTGGAGGCCAATGGAATTAAACTCATTTGTACAGATGCTGAGCTAATTGATCTGGGACTACGCCTTGCGGACGGTTTGCTAGAGGAAAAGGCACTGCTAGATTTTATAATCGAGGAATAGCTGACTGTAGAATTTATGAAGTTAAAATGACCTAAATGATGATAGTTCGAATCTACCCACTAAAACAGATGATATTCAAATTGACATTAGTACCATTAGAGTGTACAGCACTTGGGAAGTTTGCTTTCTCCCGGCTTTTCAAGCATATCTAGAAAGCCGGGGCTTAAGTAGTTACGCCGGTTATCCCGTCGTCCATAAAGATTATTAAAGCTGTATAACATATCCCTGTGCTACTGGACCAAAGGCTTAACTTAATCCTGCATACTGTAACTCTCTGTTCCCGTTGGGCGGTTTTAAGATAGATGCGGCAGCTTTATTGAAATTTTTAAAACCTAGCTAATAACCTATAATTAATGAATGATGGGAATTTCCGTATTAAAGAATGTGACGGATTCTATTTCCTTGTCATTTAACACATTTTCAAAAGTCTTTACGTTCAGCATTTGTCCAAGACCTGTCTCTGCCAAGTACATGCCGCTGAAAGTTGTTGTTGTTTCCGATGTACCATCCCTGTAGTTGATTGTTATTGGGTAGTTATCCAAATACTCATTTTCTTCGATCTTTATGCCTGCCTTTGAGGCTTCACTGATTTTATCTAGGAATGGACTTTCAATTTTTATTGCAATAGAAATCGGTGAAATAGAGATGGTTTTTACTGTGGCGGCATAGTCAAACATCATTATTTCTTTATTTACTTGATAACTTGTGGAATACTCCTTAAAGTCTAACGTAAACGATGTTTTCCATTCTCCCGATATAATTGTATCAAATGTCCCGGTAGATGACTCTGCTCCTTGTAGATCAGTCAATTCTAAATTAATTTTTTGCCCCATCAAAGATTTTATTGTCATTACACTCATAATCATACTGATTTCATTGTCGACAGTATTTTCATCTCTCAATGTAATAAAATCGACACTGTAGAAATTCTGGCCAGCATTAAAGTCATTGTTTGCAAATCTGTAACGTGACATATTTAAAGGAGTTTCTTCCGCGGCGGTAAAGTCCATCAGGATATAAGTTAAATTTCCGTCACCGATAACCTGCTTAATGTCCAATGTACCGCTTTCATTTGTCACTTTCTTATCAACAACATAAACCCCGCTAGCCAAAAACTTCTCTTGTTCATTGCTTAAAGGCTTTAGGAAATTGAGGAAATTAATGTCCAGTCCCATATATACAGCGGCAACAGCTGTTGTGGTAATCAAGCAGACAGCCATTACGGCGGCGGCTAATGCGGGTTTAAAACGTTTTATTGGGAAAAGCCCTCTTTTCTTTACAGTTTCATTTTGGCGTTTATCTAATATATTGCTAAACATTCGCTTTTTTTGCTCTTCTGTGGGTTCAAGTATTTCAGATATTCTGTTTACAACCTTTTTGTCCAAAACCTTTACCTCCTATTTCGATTTTTAGTTTTTCGCGGCCTCTTTGCAATTGCGACCGGACAGTACTTTCGTTGCGTCCTAAGAGAGTTGCTATTTCTCTTACCGAATATTCTTCAAGATAATGAAGATGTAAAACCACTCTATATTTTTCAGGGAGAGCGAGGAGTTTTGAAATTATTTCTTTTTCTTGATTGTATTCATCGTTTGAGGCGACATCTGGCAAAGTATCAGGATCAACACGCTGTCGTCTCCACCAGGATTTTAGTATATCTTTGCAATAATTTTTTGTTGTTGTGATAAACCACGCCTTCTCGTGCT
Organism: uncultured Oscillospiraceae bacterium; assembly: GCA_964425645.1. Taxonomy (GTDB): domain Bacteria; phylum Bacillota; class Clostridia; order Peptostreptococcales; family Anaerovoracaceae; genus CAYRNC01. Next base: position 3,189 of record CAYRNC010000106.1, read on the forward strand.
CATTGTCATTTAAATAAACATTTGATTGCAGCAACTTCAGAAATACAGATTGAACAGCATCCTCTGCATCAACAGTATTTTTCAGGTATATATAGGACAGTCTATAAACTCTGTTTACATTCCGTTGGTACATTTCAGCCAATTCTTTATCTGTACGCAACAAAGAATTGCCTCCCATCTGCCCACCTCCTATATATAACACGATTCATTAATTCAAAAAGTCTCATTTTTAAAAGAGTATTTGATATTATTTTTAACCACTCCATAATTGTAAACGGAATAGCAAATAACAACAAGAAAACTATGATTTATTTAAATCAACCATATGGCATGTGTAATCATATATTCCAAACTTGTTACCGGGGTAATTATTGGCTCAGAGGGATGGTTAACAATAAAAATTCATTTCAATAAAATTATATCAGAACATAAGCATCTGAGAAATCATCCTGACGATGGTATCAGCTGACAAAGATTAAGGGATCTTATTGATATAACAGGGTTTTTCCAAGTCCCATAATTCCACTTTGACTACTGGAAAGACTGTCGATCTTCGTCGACAGTCTTTTATTTATTCGGCTTTATTGGGAGTATATATAAGTATGGGTGGTGCACGGATTATCATTTTTCTCACCTCGTTATTATGATATTCCTTTCTCGTTAAAAATGTTCATGTACCCAACACTGAACCCTTTTTTGAAAGGATATAATACTTCTACAAAATCAGAAGCAGTCATATCTTAGAATGTCAGCTATGTGCTGTGGATTGAAATAGTGTAGGGTATATATGAACTAAAATGGAGCCGTGTATTGTCTGAACATGGGAAAGGAGGATCATTTGATCCCCTTTCTCATGTTTTATACGGGTTCCCTAGTTTATCCTTATGAACAGGATAAATGCTTTTGGTTAATGGATCCTTTTTAGACTAGCACATACACTAGATTAAAAATAACACCGTCAAATGAACATGCCTCCCATTTTGCATGAAATTCTGATAAGGTATAGCGGCGGAGCGTATAGTGTTCAAGATATGGGGTTTGGATTAGGTTAAAATGAAGAAAAAAAACAGAGGTGTTTTAACGAGAGTAACGAATAAAGGGATATTTCCATATCAATTTGCATTTACTTTACTCATTCCGATAAGAAATATAATTCTTTCTCCTAAAAAACTTATTCGGTTCCTTGATTTAAAGAAAGATTATAATGTCATGGAAGTAGGTCCAGGCCCAGGATATTTTAGCGCTGAAATTGCAACTATTATACCCGATGGCAAATTGGTTCTAACAGATATTCAAGAAGAAATGCTTAAACTAGCCAGGAAAAGATTATCTAGGAGAAAGGTAACAAATGTAGAATATCATCTGTGTAATGGTCTAGACTTCCCCTTCGAAGATAATAAGTTTGATCTAATTTATATGGTAACTGTTTTAGGTGAGGTGGAAAATAAGGAACAATATATTAAGGATTTTTTTAGAATGCTGCAGCCTGGCGGTGTTTTGTCTATTTTACGCATCAATAGTTTTACGTCGATTCTTCGTTGCATTAGAAATTGATTGTGTGTTACCCATATTTCGATAAATGCAAATCCTTCTTCGGGGTTAAGATCCTTCACTACGTTCAGGATGACATCATCATAACGTTTTCATAGCAATGATTGGTTTCAAGAAACGACATCTAATTTCTATTATGTGACACATAGATGTTGTGTTAACCTAAAATGATAGGGGAGCAGGGTTTTTGCCGAATTACGATCCGGCAAATATTTGCCGGGGGAATCGTCCCCCCGGCTGCCGGCCGGTTTCTTGCCGGGAAAACCGCCCCTACGGTTAAAATGCCAGATTGGCATAGTTATCTTCAAAAAGTTTGGCCAGATAGCTGGCCTGTTGTTTAAAGGCGTCGCGATCCTGCCAGGTGTTTTCAGCATGTAATATTTCCTGGGGAACCCCGGGGCACTGCCGGGGGATCATCAGGTTGAAATAAGCATCACGATCGTAATCCACGTCATCCAGAAGACCTTTGATGGCGGCGCTTACCATGGCACGGGTATATTTTAGTTTAATTCTTTTTCCTGTTCCGTAGGCCCCCCCGCTCCAACCAGTGTTAACCAGGTAAACATCTGTTTGGTGCCGGGATACTTTTTCCTCCAGCATCCTGGCGTAGAACCGCGGCGACAGGGGAAGGAATGGGGCGCCGAAACAAGTGGAAAACGTGGCTACCGGTTCGGTAATTCCCCTTTCTGTCCCGGCCAGCTTGCTGGTATAGCCCTGCAGGAAATGGTACATGACTTGTTCCCCGGTTAATTTGGCCACTGGGGGCATTACCCCAAAGGCATCCGCGGTCAGAAAGATGATTACCTTGGGATGGC
>CAYRNC010000107.1:0-5371 GCA_964425645.1 uncultured Oscillospiraceae bacterium
GGATTAATAGGCGGAAAATCGAGCATGGTCGGCATCTTATAATCGATGTAATTAAAATTCAGCGGTGTTCCGGTTTTTTTGTCGTACGCTATTTCCTCTAAAAGCCCCTCTCCGATTCCAAAACATTGGCCTCCCAACTGCTGACTTTCCGCCCCTGAAGCATGCATCACCTGGCCCACATCGCTTACAACAACCAGCTGCAGTACTTCTACCTTTCCGGTCTCCAAATCGACTTCGACCTCTGCAAACCAGGCGCCAAAGGCTATGCCGGTAATTGTCTTGTTGTTGCTCCTTGATGTATGGGCATGAATCGGTACACAATCATCCTCCATCATCACATCTTCTGCCGGCATACCGATTTCAGGGTTGCTTTTTAAAAAGACCCTTGCATCTTTTACATCCAGTTCTTTACTGTCGTAATTCAGCAATAAGGCCGCACGATCACAAAATTCCTGTTTGATTTTACTGCCTGTCTCGTGTATCGCTTCAGGCATTATGACCGACACAATGCTGTCGGTTGGGGGGCAATCCTTCAGACCGATTTCCGTATCATTGTGGGAAACCCAGGTTATATCTTCGGGCTTTGTCCCCAAAAAGTCCAGCGTTTCGGCACAGGCTAAAACACATGCGCTATTTGACCCGTTCCCGCATTCATTGGTCGGTGCATTCAATATCACCGACAGATCAGGATTAACTCGAATAGACGTTTCAATGCGGCCTCTGGGGGTCTCCTGCCATTCTGCATGCCATAAGTTGCTAAACCCCACTCCCAAACCGCGTTTTTTACATCCGTCAATTAACTCACCCTCACCCGTTGAATGCCGCCTTTGCCAGTCAATCTTTTTTGCCCCCTTTTCCAGTACTGCCAGCAGGCTTTGACTGGGATGAGGCAGCCATTTATCCGCAAAGTTTTTCCCTATAATCTCAACCGGATCAATATTCAATTTTTCTGCAAGCGCATCCACCGCCTGGGATAAGGCAAAAGAAATTTGAACATGTGCTATACCGCGCATAATTCCGCCCGGAAGGCGATTGGTGAAATAGACTGTATCCTTTAGTCTGATGTTTGGAACCCCGCTGTAAACCCGCTGTACATTCTCCTTAATTATGAATTCACAATTATATTCGGCTCCGCCAAAGTATGCTCCGGAATTACCTATTCCGAAAAGGTCCATAGCGGTTATTGTCCCGTCCTTTTTGCCGGCAAGAGTGACATCCCATGTTGTCATATTTCTTCCGTCATGAAATTCTTCCTGGTTCGTCATTTTATATCGAACCGGCCTGCCGGACTTTTTTGCAAGCAATGCTGTTATAACATAAAAAACATCCTCACCCATATTCCATTTTCCGAAATGACCTCCGTTGTTGCAATTAATAACACGGATTTTTGATAACGGAAGTTTAAGATGAGAATGAAGATATATTCTTGTTTGATCGCTGTAATAATGATTTGTCCACACGGTTAACTTCTGTTCATTCCATTTAATCAGACATCCCCTGTAATCAAGGCAGCCGTGTACGGAGTTTCCCCCAAACGTTTCTTTGACGTTAATAACCGCATCCGCCTCGCTGATGGCTTTATCTACATCTCCGATATGGAAAACCAAATCATCCGGGCATGATTCTCTATGAGGTAATTGGTTGCTGTTTTTATTCAATTCAGGATGAAGAACTGTAGCATCTTTACTTTCTTCAACTTCAAGAAAAGCTTCGCGAACGTCCCATTCGATATCGATAAGCTTTATAGCCTCATTCGCTATTTCCTCAGTTTCGGCCGCGACTGCAACACCCATTTGATCGCCGACCCATCGCGCCGTATTGCTCAAAAATCTTCTGTCCCAATATCGGGGTATTGTATCCCTGTGATACGGAGTGACGGCCTGATCCGTCCATGCATGCGTCGTTTTACCTAATACGGCTATTTCCGGATCATCATATCGTAAAACAGCGTACACTCCGGATAAATTCTCCGCCCGACTCGTATCCATTTTTTTAATAGTGGCATTTGCATATGGACTGTTCAGTATCTTGCAGTGAATCATTCCCGGGAATTTACCTTTTAAGGTGAGATCATCAAAATATGTGACCCTTCCCAGCGCCTTTTCCCTGGCATCGATTTTAGGTCTGTATGTACCTATGAACTTATGTTTTTTTCGTGGAATATAAGTTTCATACACCTGTCTTCCCTCCTTTTGATCTTAGTGCGGAGGCTGCATTTACAACGGCTTTTTCAATTCCGTGATAGCATCCGCAGCGGCAAATGTGGCCCGATAACGCCTCCTTGATCTGCTCACTTGTCGGATTCGGATTTTCATTTAGCAGACTGTGGGTTTCCAAAATAAAACCCGGTGTACAAAATCCGCACTGCATGGCAGTTCCGTACCCGGGTTCACTCATCTCAACAAATGCATTAACTACTTCGTCGTCCGGCTTTATTCCCTCTATTGTTACTACGTCGCAACCATCAGCTTCAACTGCAAGTGTCATACAAGACAGCGCTGATTTTCCGTTGATCAATACAGTGCAGGCTCCGCATGCACCTTGTTCACATGACACCTTAACTCCTGTTAATCCCAGCCGTTCCCTTAGCAGGGTGGACAGCTTTTCCTGCGGTTCTACATCCTTTCCGACTATAAACGTATAATCTTTTCCATTAACCCTGATAGCGATTTGATCACCCTCCTGCATGATACATTGATTATTTTTCGTCATAATACTCACTCCTTTTAGGTTCTATTCTGTAGAACGGCGTTCTATTTATAGGGTAGTACATTAAAAGGTCATTGTCAATATTAAACATAAAAAATCTGATAATTCATGTTCCCACTGCAAAAGCGACAAAGCAGTCGTTCTCATCACCGGCAGCCTGAAATTAATTATTTCAAAATAATAACAGCCCTAACGAAGATCTTTATATCGTGTTAGAATAGACAGGATACCTAAAGACGGGAAGGCAGTATAAAACAGTTTAAGACGACCTTATCGGTACTTCCACTTGACAGCGGCCCGAAGTGAAACTAAAATAACGATATTATATATTCTTAACTATCCTGAATTCTTCAATTAAGGAGGTAAAATTAATGCAAAAATTCAGTGCAAATATAAAATCGCTGGACACTGCAATTGATATCATAGAATTTTTATACCAAAACGGCAAAAGCATGGGTATTAATGAAATAAGCAAAGGCCTGGGATTGTATAAAAGTACTGTTCATCGAATGCTGAACACCATGAAGCAGCGTGGTTATATCTACCAGAATAAAGACGATTCTAAATACAGCATAGGTTCACGCTTCTATTCTATTGGACTTTTATTGACTGATAAACTAGCCATATTTGATATGCTTCAACCTTATGCCTGGAGACTGAGCGAAAAATATAACGAATGCACCCACATCTCAGTACCGGACTTTTTTGCAAGCGACTGCCCCAAACAAATATCGGTATTAAAAGCAAATGCCGGTGATAATATCTTAAACGCCACGCCCCCGCTCGGAATACCCTCCCATTCCCATTGCTCCGCAAGCGGTAAATGCTTAATGGCGTATGCAGGTGAAGATTATCTGAATCGATACCGAGGCTGCAAATTAGAAAAGTTTACGAGCAATACGATTACCGATTGGACCGAGATGGAACGTGAGCTGGTAAAAATCCGGGAACACGGGTATGCTATAGATATGGGTGAACTGGAAGAAGGTTTAATGTGTGCCGCAGTCCCTATGATTAATTTGAAAGGTGAAATCGTTGCCGCCGTAAGCATGATAGGATCATGCCTCAGATTAGGGAAATATAAACTGGAAGATATAATCAAGGATCTTTATGATATGATCGGCCAGGTAGAGATGTACGTAAAACCGACAGTAAGCTATAAAGACCTATAATCCGATTACCGAATCCGCAGCAAACTTCAGAAACAGTCTTTTCAAAGCTAATCACAGGTTGTCCTATTAACAGTACAGGGGCTTTCTGCAGCATCACCCGTCATGAAAACCCTCCCAATACCCGGACATTCAGCCGATGTTTGACACAGTCATTTGATACAAGCCCGACGCAAAATAATCATTGATAACCAACAAGGAATATAATAGCTGCTCAAAATTCCGCATAGCCGCAACATATTCTCTCCTGTTCAAATTATAGCCCTGCTCTATAATCAACCCGGCAAAGGCATCAAAAAGTTCCTTCCATTTAGCTTCATTCCAGTATGGATTAATTTTGCCGAAGTATGTTGATAACAGGTTGCTGTATTGATATATTGCTTTCGTTTTAGCATGTAAATCGGTCTGATCGCTGTTTAGAATTGCATCTGCCAGTTCTTCTATCCTAATCACATACAGTAACAGTAAATCAGCCAATTCCCTGGCAACGTCTGTACCTAAAATGAGTTCAACCTTCTCTTTAATTCGAAGAATCAATTCATAGAATTTTTGTGTCACATCCTGATCATTTCCAAGGCCCACTATTTTTGTCACCATATAAAAACGCGTCAGATATGCCCATTCAGTCCCGATCTGTCTGAAATCCTTGATCATATTATAGTATACAGCAGGTATTTGCCTCCGGCTTTCGGGTAATAACCGTATGACCGCTTCGGCCCGGTAATCTCCTATATCCAAAGCTGTTTGCATGAGTCCCTGAAAAACATCAAGAGCCTGAGCGTAATCCCCTGTCAGTATCGTAAATGCCTCCGCAATCAAATCCTTGTTATATGTGTAAAATAGATTTTTCCATTTGCATTCGTCCCAATAGGGACTGGCCCGGGACAGCTCCTTCGAAATTTTATCCGATATTTCATAAAGCCTGCGGACGCTTTCATCCGACTTCTTCTGATCTTTTGTTATCATCCCGTCAAGTAAATCCTTTAATGCATTTAAGTAATCCAACGTCAATGGATCGATACCTGTTGCAGCACCCGGTAAATTGCTTACTAATTGCTTTATTTCAACCGGTACATTCAGAATTTCATTAAAGGTTGCCTCCGGAATTCCCATGCCTGCCAGGCTTTCTACGATGTAAAACCGAAACAAGTAGGTCATTTTACTCACTAAAACACGAAACTGGCTAATCAAGTTTGCCTGCTCATAAGATAATGACCACAGCGATCCGTTATTATCGTTTGGCAAGTTCCAACATCCCCTCGCTAAAATATATTTAGGAAACTGATAATAATATATGCCGCGCATGCATTATAAGGTGTCTGTAAGAATTCTGAATTCAATATATTTTAAAAAGAACCTTGAAGTACCATAACCTACCCCTCCTTTTTTTTATTCCAACTGATACTGTTATCAGGTTTAGAGAATAATAAAACAGAGGGCAGATTCTCTGCCCCCTGTCCATGTTACTTTTTACGTCTGTTGCATCCGGTGAC
>CAYRNC010000108.1:0-1471 GCA_964425645.1 uncultured Oscillospiraceae bacterium
TCAATGTTGTTTCTGAGGTATTGTGACTCCTTGTTGATTTCATCGGGGGAAACTATTAAATCCTGAACAAAGTACCTTGCTCCTGTCCCCAAGACAAATACAATCACCATGACCCCCGGAACAATCAATATTCTTTTAAGCGTCCCCTTTCCAACGCTGACTGCTAATACAACAGAGGTTATAAGGGCCAACATAATCAAAGCCCTGTACATCCAAAGGGTGACGGTAATATCGGTAAATCCCGCCCCATATACCACTCCCAGGGTAGAATGAAGCAGTGAATACTGTCTAATCCAGAAATATGCAGCAACAAGAATGCAGAAGAGTGCTCCAATCCCAATAAACTGCTTTGGAAAAGAAGAGGCTATTAGTTTAAATATGCTTTCTTCGTCCTCCTTCCTTCTGAATGCACTTTTATTGCGCTCAAATTTAACACCCAAAAGCGAGCTGACGGCTTTTTCAAAGGTCCTTGGCTGATTCGACACAGGGGAAAGCGCATCTTCCGTTTCCTTGGACCCACAATCATGTCGTGCCACTTCTTTATCCGATAATTCTTCACCGTCTGTATGAATAAACGAAGGAGATGGCCTTAGAACCAGTAAAAGAGAAAAGAAATAAATGAATGCAATTCCTACGAGTACACCGATGCTTATCATCACCAGCATATTTAGCCGGGAGATAAATTCAAAGCGAAATATATAAAATGAAACATCTAAGCCAAATAACGGATCCCTGATGTCAAAATATGAAGCATTGAAACATTTTAACATTTCAAACCAAATAATTTTTGTTCCCTGAACAGCTGCCCAGGAAGCATAGATCACCGTCAATATTAAAGCAACTATCTTAATTTGCCTGTCGCTGTATTTGCTCGTGTCCATTTTAGGCGTTGCTTTATAGTATTCCCTGCGAACGCCTTTTAAAAAACCATAACATGTAAAGCTTAAAACTAAAAATATAAAGGATCCTATTCCTAATCGAACAATTAAATTTTTCAAAAATATACTAAAAAAGCCCAGTTCTTTAAACCATAAAAGGTCCGTGCAGAAACCGACCAGAGATTTAAAAACCGGAACAGAAACGGGCAATAGGGCAACAATTAGAAGGGCGATCTTTTTTGATTTGCTTAAATTAAACAAATAATTCATTCATCCGTCCTCATTTCTGCATTATAAATTTATATAATGGGTAAATTGTGTAACAATACTGTAAAAATAACCATACATAGTAGGGCAAACGGATAAGTTGCACCATACCCTAACGCAGGTTCATCACTTTTTAAAGAATCGATGGCTGAACCTAAACCCGGTGTTGATGTCATCCCCCCGCAAATAGCACCCGATAATATTATCCAGTTCAACTTGAAGATGTAACGACCCAGAAAAAACCCTACAAACATAGCCGCCAAACCGATTATCAATGAAATCATCGCCAGATACAGACCGGATTCAGCCAATGCAATAAATGCTTT
>CAYRNC010000108.1:1571-2855 GCA_964425645.1 uncultured Oscillospiraceae bacterium
GCAGTAAGAGATTAGATTAAATGGAATCTGCTTATCATTCTCGTTGTTCCTATCTTTGTTGTCCACCTTCATCTCTAAAATATATTTCCTCCTTTCTTCTTCCACATTAATGCGGAAAATCAAAGGGAAGAAATTCATTGCAAAGATTACTACAATGACACCAAAGGGATAACCTATCACATGTCCAATCGCAACATTAGCTTCTGCATTCATTATAAACATTCTGCGATCTTTTGCAGATAACTCCGGAGTGTTTTCTGCAGTCATGCCTCCCGTGGGATCGATGATCGAAAGTATTGCATCCTTATATTCATCTGATTGCAGCCCGTAATTTTGGGCAAGTTTTTCTGCCTGGGGACCTGCAGTTTCTATGGCTACGGCAAGACCGGGTGAGCTTGTAAGCGCTCCTGTGTATACCCCTGCAACGCTGAAAACGTCTGATTTCCCGACAAAAGTCAGCGCATAGGTGCATATCGCTCCTGTCATAGTGACAACAACTGCCAATGATATAAATTTAAAACCATATTTCTTCAGCACCATACCTAAATCTTTGGAGGCTAGCAAGCTAACACTTGCCATAAATAAAATCAAAAACAGATCAAAGAAGCTTGCAAATACACTTCCATTATTGATTAAAGCATCTGCTTTGGCGTAGCCGACGGCGCTTTCTCCCAACGACAAAATATTTTCACCGTAACGATATGCAAAATAGCCAACGACCAGACCGGTAAATAAAGCAGAAGAAGCCCCTAAATTGAACCGCCCCCAATTAATTCTTCCTATGACTGCTCCCGAAGCTGAAGCAATAAATAACAAAAACAACGGTGAAGTAATAATATCGCTATAACAGAATTCCAATCTCGTTACCTCCTGATGGTTTACTCCGGACAGTGCGGGTATCGATGTATTTTAATTACCGCTGCTATACAAAGTCCGTTAAGTAAATTGACTGTCTTTTCAATAAAATTATAACAAAATTTATTGCGGACTAATAATATCAATAATCTATTGACCTATAGTCCAAAAGTCTGATAAAAAAATTTGACATGAACGCCCTCATTGACGTAAACCCAAAATCAGGATACAATATTGTTAAATCCATTAAACTATATATTTGCTGCAATTCGGATATCTTTATACGGTAATAATTATAGCAACAACCGATTAGTGATTATAGCAAGGCACGGTATAAACAATGGATATAAACACCAATATTAATAAATTGAAATATTTTCAGGCTGTATGCAAATACAACAACATCACAAAAGCTGCTGAGGAATTACA
>CAYRNC010000108.1:2865-5356 GCA_964425645.1 uncultured Oscillospiraceae bacterium
CTCCATCTCAACGGCAATTAAAAATCTCGAAAGTGAATTGGGACTTTCCCTGTTTTCTCGGAAACACAACAAACTTAACCTGACAGAAGAGGGAAAGCATGTTCTAGAACTTACAAATATACTATTGCAGGACATCGATAACTTTTTCGATGAAATCTTAAATATCGGTAAAAATCTCGATATTCCCGTAAGAATAGGTTCTGTGCCTATCCTGGGTTCCAACGTAATACCAAAAATCTATTCTACTTTGTCTGAAAAACTGCCTAAAATTAAATATGTAATTTCGGAATTCAGTACAAAAGATATATTTAAAAATCTGGACGATTATAATATAGACTTGGGTGTTGCAATTGATTACAATGCCCGGGAGGAATACTATTCAAGACCGCTCTATAAGACATCTATCCATTTTTGCGTTAGCAAAGAATCGCCTTTAGCCAAAAAAAAGTATATTACCTGCGATGATGTTAAAGACTATCCATTGGTAATGGTCAGTCCGGGCAACTATCAGCACCATATAGTAATGGAAATGTTCGAAAAACGCGGAATACAACCTAACATTATACTTTATTCCACCCAGCTCCCTACGATTTTGCACTTAGTCCAAAACCTCAACGTAGGGACTTTTCTTTTTAAGGATGCATTTCCCGATAATCCTGATATTCTCACCATTCCCTGCAGTATCGGACACGAGGTTGTTCTTTCAATCTTTTGGAGAAAAGACAGGTATGTTACTCCGGCCTGTAAATCTGTAATTGAAACGCTTGCCCTCGTTTAAATCTTCATTACCATTTTCCTATACTAACATCGTAGAGCAGTTAAACTGCTCTACGTAATATGCTTTATCGAAATTTATAATATCGATTTGCATTATGCTGCAACTTCTTTATCCTCAAACGGCAACGCCATCGGTGTGGCTTTCCCTGAGGCCCTATCGATTTCAGATGCGATAACCATCACAATAAAACCGAAAACCAAAGTCGGGAGAACCGGCATAACCTGAGCTGCTGCGGCTACCCATACATACTTATAAATGAACACAAATACCGAAGCGCATAAAAGACTGATAAAAGCGCCATTTTTGGTACATCTTTTATAGAACACAGGTGCTAAAAGAAGCGTAGAATAAGGAGCGCCCAAATCAAAACAAAGTGTAAGCAAGGAATAAACCGACTGCAATTTAACAACTAATAATACTGACAAAATACCTACAAAGATTACACCCACACGACTGATAATAAGCATTTTTTCTTCTCTGGCACGGAACCAGAATCTACACAATTCGGTTATATGTGCAGTTGATCCATTTAGGTTGCAATCCACGGTGGACATGCATGCCGCAGCCAAGCCTGCGATCATAAGAGCCGCAATCCATTTTGGCAAAACATAAGCAATCATGATGGGCATAACAGTGTCGCCCACAGCTTCAGGTATAAACACCTGAGAGTACATCCCAATCCATATAGCCAAAATACCAAGGAAAATAGGGAAGAAACCGCCAACTACGCTTCCCATTACAGCATTTTTTTCGTCTTTGCTGCTGGCATTCATCATAAAGATACCTTGGGAGGATAAGCGTCCCACATACCAACTTACAGTCATGCAAATGAACCAGACAAAAGAAGATGGTGTCGGTCCCACAAAACTATCCCACCATATGCTTGTCGTAGCAGTTCCTAAAGATGTTTCAAGATGACCTACAGGACCGAACTTAACCATACATACGGCAACTACCGAGACCATTGCGCCAATTACAATGATAAGCTGAATTAAATCTGTTACTACAACCGCCTTCAATCCCCCGAGGAAAGTATAGACAATAACAACTGCAGCTCCAAGCCAGGCTGATTGAGCATATGTAAGTGGGGTAAGCGCAGACATAAAGGCTGCCATTCCCGCTATTTGTGCCGCTGTATAACCGATACAAATAAATAATACGTAAATATCAACAACGAAACGGTTCTTTTTGTCAAAGTGCTGATATATATAATCTGAAAGCGTTATGCACCTCGACTTGCGATAATAAGTTGCAATAGTTACCGCAAAAATCCAAAATACTATACCGTTTGAAACCTGCCACCAGATAGCGGCTCCGCCAACAGCATAGGTCAAAGCAACAACTGTCAATGTTGCACCTGCGCCTGTTTGCGTAGCCGTAATGGATGCAAATACCCAAATCCAGTGGTTGCGTCGTGCGTTTACAAGAAAATCTTCTTCATCTTTGATGCCTCTTGAACAATAAGCTCCGATTCCCAGCATACCGGCCATGTATACGCCCAGTACAATAATAATTTCCACGAAACTTTTCCCCTTTCTTTACTAAATTTTTTACTGTCTACCCTCCCCCCTCTAGTCACTTAATAGGTATCTAATAATTACACCTTATACATACTATAATTTTGCATGCACAGTCAAATACAAGAATCATATTGATTCATAGTTTACAGTTATATATTGTTAGTAAATTCACACTGTCCAGAATCTTCTTTTA
>CAYRNC010000109.1:0-5199 GCA_964425645.1 uncultured Oscillospiraceae bacterium
TTGCATGTGTTAGGCACGCCGCCAGCGTTCATCCTGAGCCAGGATCAAACTCTTTTTGATTGGTATCAAAAGATCTTTTCGATCTCCTAATTCGCTCAGTTTTTACGCTTTTGCGTTTTCGCTTTTTTTGTTCTTAAAGAATTGTACGTGACCCATTCAATTGCTTGAATGTCTCTTTGTCGATCATATTTGATCGACGTTTGTACATAGTCTCTTCGACTAAATTTCTGCACTATGAAGTTTCCAAGTTTCACGGGCGTCTTACTGCGACCCCCCTCCCCGACGAGCTGCTCTCATCGTGAGTGGCTTAATTAGTATATCGCTTTCGCCTTTCAAAGTCAACCGATTATAGCTTTTGTTAAGCTTTTCTAACTGTTTTTCTTATATTTTTTTCGCCATGTGACTTTAAGCGACAGCTTTTTCAGAATAGCACCCAATTAATAAACTGTCAACACTTTTTTGCTTTAAAAACAAAAAATTACGAGGTTTGAACACCGTAATTTAGACTGCTAAAAAATAAATATTTACGGATATAATACAAAACAGCCTAAAAAGCTGTATTTCCCTGTGCCTTATCCATAGCAAGAAAAGCGCGTAAATTTGGGTTCTTCGGGTTAAACAACATATCCACAGGGGTTCCCTCCGCAGCTATAACCCCCTGGTCCATAAAAATCACCCTGTCTGAGACTTCTTTTGCAAACCCTATTTCATGGGTTACAACTATCATGGTCATGTGCTCGCAGGCAAGCTGCCTTATAACTTGAAGGACTTCTCCCGTAAGTTGCGGATCCAAAGCGGAAGTCGGTTCATCAAACAGCATTATATCCGGCTCCATTGCCAGCGCCCGTGCAATTGCAACCCTCTGCTGCTGACCGCCGGAGAGTTGACAGGGATACGATTCCCTTTTATCCATCAGACCTACTTTATCAAGCAGGTTATCTGCAATATGTACGGCATTTTTTTTAGCCATCTTTTTTACAATTATCGGCGCCTCAATAAGGTTTTCAATAACTGATTTATGAGGGAAAAGATTAAAATTCTGAAAGACCATACCGATTCGCGCTTTAGTAATGATTCTTCCTCCATTTGCTTCTTCCAGACCGTTCATGCATCTTAAAAGGGTGCTTTTTCCGGATCCCGAAGCGCCAATCACTGTAATGACCTCGCCTTTTTTTGCCGACAGGCTGATTCCTCTCAGCACCTCCAAAGCGCCGAAACTTTTGCGCAGGTTTTCAACTTTGATTATTTCCATTAGATGTCCTTTAATTAGTATAGTAGGAATACCTTCTTTCCAGCGCCCGAAATACGCGGATGATAATAAATGTAAAAGCTAAATAAATAAGTGCCGCAACCAGATATGCCGTTACATTAAAATCCCTTGAAACTGTGACTTTTGCATTTCTTAGTATCTCGGGAATTGAAAGCGCTGCACAAAGTGCCGTATCCTTGATCAGGTTTATGGCTTCATTTCCCATTGGCGGTAAAACTACCTTGGTGGCCTGGGGCAGTATGATTCTGCGCATAGTTTGAGCATAATTCATTCCAAGCGCCTTAGCCGCTTCATATTGCCCCGAACCGATAGATTGAATTCCAGCACGAAATATTTCTGTGAAGTAGGCTGCATAATTGATCACAAACGTTACGTATGCTGCCGTCATCCGATCCAGTTCTATGCCCAATGCCGGAAGGCCAAAATAGGCAAAAAATAGTTGGAGCAACAACGGCGTCCCCCGGAAAACCCAGGTATATACCCATAACAGACCTTGCAAAGGCTTAAAACGCGACAATTTCCCCAGGGCACATAATATGCCCAGGGGAATTGAAAGCGTTATAGTTACCACATATACCTTCAAAGAGACGCCGGCTCCTTGAAAGATAAAACCCGCTATAGAACTGATATATTCAATATCCATCTATTTATCTTCCCATATCTGTAATTTGCTTCTGGTTAAGTTTTTCAACATCGCGAATAACCACATTGATTCCGAACCATTCATTTGAGATAGTCTTAATAGTACCATCTTCCTGTAATTCGTCTAGTGCATTATCGATTGCTTTTCTCAGTTCAACGCTTCCCTTTGCACAACCGATACCCATATACTCCGTACCAAGGGCTTCACCCAAAATGCGAATTTTCCCCGGTTCTTGAGCAGCAACATATTCGATAAGAACCTTGTCCACTGCTACCGCATCGATGCGGCTGCTTTTTGTAAGGTCTAGCAAAGCATCCTGATAGTCATCATATTCGAAGCTATCTCCAAGGGAATCATTAAATTCACTGTCGCCTTTCACAGCCACATCGGCTGAGCTTTCGACCTGATATCCCAAAACTTTACCTGCCAGATCTTCCTTTGTCATTATAGATGAATCAGCGCGAACTGCCAACATAATTTCATTGTTAAGATAGGGTTTTGTGAATTCCACTTCCTGGTCTCTTAGCGAGGTAATCGTAAAACCGTTCCAAATAACATCGATCCCGCCATTATTTAATTCCATTTCCTTGGTGTCCCAATTAATGGCCTTTACCTCAAGCTCAACACCGAGTTTTTCTGCAACAGCCTCGGCAAGGTCTATATCAAAACCAACAATATTACCGCTTTTATCCCTAAATCCCATTGGCGGAAATCCGTCATCACAGCCAAGAACCAGCACTCCCTTATCCTGTATATTAGCTAAAGACAAATCCTGATCAACATCATCCCCGACATCATTTGGATCTTCGGATTGGCCGCCGCAACCGATGGCAAATGCACCTAGCAATAAAGTGAGTACTAATAATATACCGATTTTCTTTTTCATTTAACTTTCCTCCTGTTTCATTAACGTTTAAAGGATACCCAATAACCTTTTTACAGAAATCAACATACTGATTATACTTTATTAGAGTAACATTGTAAAGCGGTGATTCGATTGAACAATAAATATCATGTTGAAATTTCAAAAAGAAAGTTATATAATTCTAGCTTGATGTTACAAATCAACGGTTGTATAATTTATACAGCGTAAAATGCGCATAGTAATTCATTTCTATTTATAATATTTCAATTTTTAAGGAGGAACAAAATGGGTAAAAAAATTCCTTTGTGGCAGGTACTTGGCGTCATCGTCATCATGCTTGCCCTGCTCTATTATGAAATCATGGTCAGCAATCACGGTGATGCACACATTGCACTGATCGTAGCGGCAATTATCGGCGCGGCAGTCGCCATCGCAAACGGCTGGAAATGGTCATATATAGAAAAGGGCATCCTGTCGGCTATCAACCGCTCAATGCAGGCATGTTTAATTCTGATGACTGTCGGAATGTTGATAGGGGCATGGATTGCCGGTGGCATAGTACCTGCCATGATCTATTATGGTTTGATGATTTTAAGTCCAAGCGTATTCTTATTCGCCGGCTGCCTGCTTTGCTGCATAGTATCTTTAGCTACAGGAAGCTCTTGGACTACTGCGGGAACCATCGGTGTCGCACTCATCGGTGTAGGCATAGGACTCGGAATCAATCCGGCCATGACTGCAGGAGCTATTGTATCGGGAGCCTATTTCGGTGACAAAATGTCGCCACTTTCCGATACGACTAACCTTGCACCCGCTATCGCAGGGTCTAATCTTTTTGAACACATCAGGCATATGGTTTGGACCGTCACTCCCTCTTTAATCATTGCACTTATAGTTTACATAATACTCGGTATCGGCCACTCAGGGCAAAGCGTAGATATGACCGGAGTACAGGTACTTATGTCAGGTTTACAGGATGAATTTTTCATATCTCCGATACTTCTTATCCCTCCTGTTTGTGTTATTATAATGGTTGCACTAAGAACGCCGGCATTGCCGGGATTAATAGGAGGCACCATTCTTGGAGTCATTTTCATGGGTGTACAGGGAGTGGGACCTAAAGATTGGGGTTATATTTTAAACTATGGATATGAATCTTTAAGCGAAAACTTGGATATTGCCGAGCTTCTCACCAGGGGCGGCATGCAAAGCATGATGTGGACAATTTCACTTATCCTTTGCGCTATGACTTTTGGAGGAATAATGGAATCCACAGAACAATTAAAGGCCTTGGCGGATGCGCTATTAAAAATTGCAAAGGGTACAGGGCCAATCGTTTTGACAACTGTATTTACCTGTATATTTACTAATATAGTGGCATGTGATCAATACTTGGCTATTATTCTGCCGGGAAGAATGTATAAAGAAGCCTTTGAGGATCTCAGGCTTAAACCCAAAAATTTATCCAGGTGCTTGGAGGATGCCGGCACGATGACATCGAGTCTTGTCCCCTGGAATACCTGCGGAGCCACCATGATAGGCTTTTTAGGGGTACATACTTTCGCTTATCTCCCCTTTGCTGTTCTAAACTGGGTAAATCCTTTGGTATCACTATTCTACGGGTATACCGGGATTTCTATGCAAAAGATGAGCGAAGAGGAGTATCAAGAAATTCTGACACAAAGGGAAATGGATCGAGAGCTCGCAATGAAAGCTTTATCTTAATTGTAATTTACAAACAAGCACCGAATGGGCGCCGGATGACGCCCATTTTTTTAAATTTTTTTTATTGTTTTTTATATTAATCGGCCATCACAACATCTTTACCTGCTGAAAAAAGATAAAGATGCATCTCTTTTACCCGTATTCCCCTAATGGATTCCAACGCCTCACGATACAATATCATTTGAGGCCGGTAAAATTTCAACAGCGACACAATTCTGTTTTTCTCTTCGCTGATAAAGTTTGATTTGTAATCTAAAAGCACATATTCACCATTCTCTTCGAAATAGCAATCGATGATACCTTGCACTATGATGTCTTCCCCGTTGCGTTCTTTTTTAAAGATAAACGGCATTTCCCTGTATAATTTCTTAGCCGCCGCAGCCCGCCTGCCGATCGGGGAGTCAAAAAATCCGGCAACCTCGGAGTAATCTATTAAGCCAAGCTCGTGATCGGTTATCAGTCCCCGGTTTCTCATGTTAAGTGCATATGTGCGAATGCTTTTTTCTCCCTTTCTGCCCAACTTGAATGGAATGTGTTCCATCAACCTGTGATAAGCGGTTCCCCTTGCCGCCCCTTCTTTAAACCCCCGAGGCTTCGTGTGATCAACGGTATACAACCTTTTTCCTGAATCTTCAATATGACCGCGCATCTCCCTGCTTAGCAAAGAGACACTGTACTTTGACTTTGTTTCCAATG
>CAYRNC010000110.1:0-5171 GCA_964425645.1 uncultured Oscillospiraceae bacterium
AATGCCATTGGAAATGCATATTTCCAGCCCAGCCTGTCAAAGACAGGAAGCATGTGCCTTTCCTCCACATCAAAACCCACATTAAAAGATTCTTTATCCAGATGACGGTTGGATTCCGATTTCATCTTGACATCACTCATATCCATCCTGTCATGAAACACAACATTTACTTTTTCTGATTCTGCCAGCTGGGGAAGAATAAAATCCATGTATGAATTTCCATTTACAATGTCCAATTCTTTATGCAAAGCGGCCTTGTTCAAAGCTTTTTCTGCATCGGTTAATGATCCTAAAAGCACCAGCTTATCTTTTGATCGGGTTAAGGATACATACAAAATGCGTATTTGCTCCGCTAAATCCTCCTGATTTCTCTTATAATCAATAATATCCTGAAGTATTGTTCTTTGCCAACTGCATTTGTTTCTGTCTATATATTTAAGCGCCAAACCACATTGTTTGTGAAGGCTTACCTGATCTGTATTGCCGCGATAAAACCTCCTTGAAAGATTCCCTGCCAACACCATGGGAAATTCCAAACCCTTGCTTTTATGAACTGTCATTATTCTCACAACATCGTCACCTTCACCGAGAAGTTTAACCGATGCCATAGGAATCTTCCCTTTCTTCATTGCTTCTACATAACTAATGAATCCGGAAAGCCCTTTAGATCGGCCGGCTTCATATGCAGAAGCCTTATCTATTAATGCTCTTAGATTCCCTGCCCTTTGTCTGCCTCCCGCAAGCGCTCCCGCATAATTATAATAGCCTGAGGATGTGAGAAGCCCCCAAAGAAAATCATTCAAGGGCAGGAAGGCGGATCGCTGTTTCCATCGATGCATTAGGTCGAGGGCCAAACGACATTTCATTCGCAAGCATTCGTCCCTACCATTCTCGCTATAATAAAAAAAGGCGGCATGATAGGGTCCCTTCTTATGTTCAAGACGTATTTCTGCCAAAGAATCTATTGTGAAGCCGAAAATCGGCGACCGCAATACGCTTAAAAGAGGAATATCCTGCTTCCTGTTATCTATAACTTTCAACAGATTAAGGAATACCGAAATTTCCTGAGTGTCAAAAAAACCATCTCCGGTATCCATATATACCGGCACTCCTTCTTTCTCCAAGATCTCGTAATATATATCCCCTATCCCGGCTATACTGCGAAGGAGAATGACCATATCCTTATAATCTAATTGACGTTCCTTGCCTGCGGCCTCATCGTAATAGTGCAGACCTTTGCATTTTTTAATAATGGATGCGGCTGCAAAAGCCTCCAATTCAGCCCTTTTCATTTCCAGTATCTCTTCATCCATACCATTTTGGTCTGTTTGACGATCATCAAGAATATGCAGCTCCACAGGATGCTCCAAGGGTCCTTCATACAGAACACCCTTAAAAAGAGCCGCTTTTTCATCATAGTCCATGCCTGCTGTATCATCGGTCATTATCCTTTTAAAGATTTCATTAACCGCTTCGATGACAGGCCCTTTGCTTCGAAAATTGCGGTTCAGGTCCAATTTGATATTATTGGGATCTTTCTCTTTTTTGAACTTCTCATACTTATCAATAAAGATCTCAGGCTCGGCTAAACGGAATTTGTAAATGCTTTGTTTAACATCACCTACCATAAAAACATTGTTTTCCCTTTTAATTTTATCGATGAGACACTCTTGCACTAAATTACTATCCTGGTATTCATCTATAAATATGTACTGGAATTTCCTACGATATTCCTCCGCTATCTCAGCGTTGGAAAGTATTTTAAGTGCAAAATGTTCGATATCGGAGAAATCTACAAATCCCTGCTTATTTTTCTTCTTTTTATACAGACAGTCGAAGTCCGATACTAATTGACAAAGTGTTTTTGCATCCTTATATGTTGATGCAAGATCATTAATATATTCGTCAAGGGTTTTTGCACAAAACCGCGATTTCAAATCATGCATGCTGTCTTTAACATTTTTCCGTAAAGCCTGAATGTCATCTTTAATTAAGTTATAGATATCCTGTTCCTGTTTTGATGCCCTGAATGTTTCAAAATACAAAGACCTGACCGCACAGCTCCCTTCATCGAAGTTATTACTAAATCCATTTTGAACTTTTTTCAGCATCTCCAAATCTTTTAATGCCTTTCCTGCAAGGCTGGAAATGCCTGCTTTATTAAGCATCGATAGAATCTTTGATTGAGTCGCTATAGAAACGCGCAACTCTTCTTTTATTTTCCGTTCCATTTCACGGTAAGCCGGACTCATTTTAAAATCGTCCGCCGTTCCCGAAAGCGCCCGAACATTATCTTCTAACCATGCAAAAGGTTCCGGCAGGCTTTGAATAAATTTATGCACAGACAGAATCATGTCTTTAACAGGCTCATCGCTTTTTCCTGTTCCATAATTATGTAAAAATCTTAAAAAGTCAGCATCTTCATCTCGAAATTTTTCGTTGAAAAGTTGATCCATGGCCTCACCCTGCAATAATGCCATCTTTATTTCATCACAAACATGAAACCCGGGTGATAAGTCTACTGCATGAAAATAGCGCCGAATTATATCTAAGGCAAATGAATGAAAGGTGCTGATATGACTCTTATGGATTTGATGCATTTTGTTTGGGATGGCAGACACAATCTTTTCCCGCATTTCAGCTGCAGCTGCATTTGTAAATGTTACCACCAATATATCCGATAAAGGAACGTCGTCATCGATAAGAATACGCTTTATCCTTTCAACTAATACAGCGGTCTTTCCCGAACCGGCTGCGGCGGAAACTAAAATGTTACAACCCCGAATGTCAATAATCTCTTGCTGCTCCTTTGTCCAATTCATTATAATCCTCCCGGGTTATTGCTCCAGAAACGTAATAAATGAAGATAAAACTACAAAGCGCTATGGACGACTTATGAAGATTACAGCATTTTATCGTCCGCTGAACTGATTCGTTTATGCTCGGTATAAAATGATTTAAGCGATTTCTTTGTCTCCTCATCAAGATGATGCCAGCGCATACCTTGTAGAGCACCCTCTAACGCCGATAAACGCATAAAGCAGGCAGATGAATCCTTCTCCAATATCCGCAACCACGCTTTACGACTACCGACAGCCCGTAATTCTTCCTCTGTGGTTATACCGACATCAGCAAGCTGTGCTTCAAGCTTCATCCCGATGTTTGGCAGTTTCGATAAATTTACCATAAGAATTTACCCCATAGATTCGGCTTCGGTTTAAAATTTGGATATCAACTCAAGGATTTCCTAAGGATTTCCTTATGAATTGGTTTTCCATTATTTTAAAACTATGATTACACAAAATGTACAAATACTCAATGAGTATTTAAATATTTTGTTTATATTAGGATAATAGCTCTTTGCTGTCCTTGCCCAAAGCAAAGATACCGTTTTACATCCCCAAGGGTGTAAATATTGGATTTCGCCTTGATAATCTTATTTTGGCAGCTGCAGGCCGAATAGATATAAGTGCAGTGACCCCAATACCGATACTCATAATAAAAGCGATAAAGATAGCCACAGGGGAAAAGCAGACGGTAATTCCTGCTAAACCCGGATCTCCTGCACCGCCCGGCACGGCAAAATTACTGTCCCGGATATTGTATAAAGACACTATTGCAGGCATTAAATTTCAATGGGCTGTTTTCTTTCCAATGGATGTTAAATTATTGTATCTTCTTTCATTCCTAAACAGTGCACAACTATATCATAAAGTTTTATATATGACAAATCTTTTACCGAAACATTCATACAAACTACGAAACAGGAAATGAGTTCAGCCTGTGATTCACCCCAATTTCTTTGTAAAAGTAACCTTTTCCCGTTTCGTTGCGTACACATTTGCGATAACCCTCCTTCGAATTTGTTTAGTATTGTTTTTCCAATGATTTTGTGGGACCTTAAGGAACTTCTCCTATTGACACAATAATATTGTCATGCTAATTTTATTTAAGGAAGAAGGAGTGTATTGATGTCGGTAATTTTATAAGGATTTAAGTTAAGCGCTTTAAATGGGCAGCTGTTCTGCTCTTATTTGTGTTGTGAAAAACTGCCTTACCGATTAAACAAGCACTCATTTTTATAACAGTGTAATTTGTAGCGCAGTAATATACTACGCTTTTTGTTTTTTATAGGCAGGGATTGGAAAGGAAGATTACCATGTATTCATTTACAGACCGGTTTATGTCCAATGATAAAAATAAAGAATTTCTGGAATCCGCTATGATGGGACCAAATGCCATGCGACTGGCAGAGGAATTGGCTTCACACCTAAGCATCAAAAAAAATATACGTATCCTTGACTTGGGCTGCGGGCGCGGCCTTTCCACGCTATTGTTAGCGAAAAAATACGGGGCATCAGTCTTTGCCGCCGATCTTTGGGTTTCGCCGACCGAAAACTACGTGCGTTTTCAATCTGTCGGGATCGAGGATAAGTCTGTTCCGATTTCTGTAGACGCAACCCAAGGCCTGCCTTTTGCAAACGAATACTTTGATTTGCTGTTTACAGTGGACGCTTATCATTATTTTGGCGATACGGAAAAAATGCTGCCATCGCTTGTACCATTCGTGAAAAAGGGCGGCTATATCGCCGTGGCAATCCCCGGCTTGAAATATGAATTTGGGAGAAATGTTCCTATTGAAATGCAGCCGTTCTGGATTGATGAGGTAGCAAGGACTATACACTCCCTTGCTTGGTGGAAAGATTTGTGGAAGCAGGCAGAAGGTATTGAAATCGCAGATATCCGCGAAATGAACTGTTGCAGGCAGGCATGGGATGAGTGGCTTGCCTGCCCTAATCCCTATGCCGTAAACGATATAAAAATGATAGAGGCTGAGGCCGGAAAATATTTTAATATGGTTCAGCTGATTGCAAAAGTCATTTGAATATACTTGCCATACCTCATGGCAGTAATGTCAATTGTGGATATCATCCTTCAGCGGGCAGCTTGAATCGATATGCTCCATGGTTAAGTTTCGGGAAGCGCTGAGAAAATATCACCGATAACACCTTTTTTGATCATAAACGTGAGAAGTGCATGGAGAAAAAGTGGGGAGGTCATCAATTTTATCTGTGCACTTCTGTCTGATTTAACCGAAAACAACTTCAAACTCCCCATTCAATGTAATCATTGCTATCGCTGTTCCATGAAACCATTTTTCTGTCGCGTTG
>CAYRNC010000111.1:0-2493 GCA_964425645.1 uncultured Oscillospiraceae bacterium
CCACATTTCATTCAAAGTTTCTCATTTTAGGTCTTGACTTTTAATAGTTAGTCTTAAAATAGTATGTAAGGTTGCCAAATCCTGTTTATGCCGAAATATTGACGCTTTAGGTGAATGTTCAAAAGCATATGTATTTGACCGGGATTATTTATGGACGCACTCTATTATGTAGCATTGGCAAAAATTGTGCCAATTCCGGGGTAAAGCATATAGGATTATTGAAAAGCCAGTGTTTGCAATTATTTTTAGAGCACCATAAACAGATTGCCAACTGATTTTTTTGTAGAATCGATTAATTTTGATTCAACCGGTAATCAGTAATATGCCAATTTACGCCTATCTATCGTTGAAAAGGTTGATAATCAGAGCTATAATTGTCTATGAATGACTGATACAATAGTGGATCTTTTGATGCGTTTATGTATCGTTTCGTCAGAAGGGGGTATTTAGATGAATTATAGCACAAATGCAAAGCAATTAGGGCTGAAATCCGAAGATTTAATACCGATTTTAGACAGCATACGCGATTGCATTTTTATAGATAATGCCGACGGATATGCTTTATGGATTAACAGCGCAGGAGAAGAGCTTTACCGAATCAAAAAGGAAGAGATTATAGGGAAGCATTGTACTTATCTGGAGCATCAGGGAATATTTTCGCCGTCGGTGGTTAAGCGCGTTATGAAGGAAAAAAAAGAAGTCAGCATTTTACATCAGAATAGAGATGGGAAAAGGCTGTTGACGACGGGAATTCCTATTTTCGATGAAAAAGGTGAATTGTCTAAGATCATAACTACTTCCCACGATATAACCGAATTGACGGAACTTCAAAACCAATTAGAAGATATGCAATCGGAACTTTCAGATCTGAAGGCGGGAGATACATATTATGACATCATCGCTAACAGCCCGGCCATGTTCAGCGTTATACAGATAGTTGAAAGGCTGGCCCACGTAGATACTACAATACTGTTGACAGGGGAATCGGGATCCGGAAAGGGCGTTATAGCCAAGCTGCTTCATAGAATAGGAAATCGCAAAGAGCATCCTTTTGTAAGCATAAATTGTGGCGCGATACCAGAAAATTTGCTTGAATCCGAGCTGTTTGGATATGAAAGCGGCGCTTTTACAGGGTCTAGAAAAGAAGGAAAAAAGGGGCTTTTCGAAGCAGCTCAGGGAGGAACGATTTTTCTGGACGAGATATCCGAGCTTCCGCTTAACCTTCAGGTTAAAATCCTTCAGGCGATCCAGGAAAAAGAAATCTGTCGGGTCGGGGGGCTGATCGGTATTCCCGTGGACGTTCGCATTATTTCAGCCACAAATCAAAATTTAACCCAAATGGTGGATCAGGGACGTTTTCGACAAGATCTGTTTTACAGATTAAACGTTGTGCCTATTGCCATTCCCCCTCTTAGGGACAGGCCTGAGGATATTGTACCAATGATACGAATTTTTTTGCAGAACAATAATCGGAAATTCGGTACGTCAAAAACTATGGATGCGGACGCCATGTCAGCAATGCTAAAGTATAGTTGGCCGGGAAATGTTCGGGAACTTGAGAATATTATAGAACGGTTGGTTATAACTGCAAAAGATAAGAACATAGGATTAAAGGATCTGCCAAGCTACATATTTGACAGCACTAAGTCAACCGGTGTCATCAATATAGGAGAAAGGGAAAACCTGCAGGAAACGCTTCAAGAAGTGGAAAGACAGATCCTGACAGCAGCCCAAAATAAGTATGGCACAACGAGGGAAATAGCTAAGGCTTTGGGAATAAGTCAGCCTTCTGTTGTAAGAAAGCTTGCAAAGCACGGATTGTAACTGCACTGAGTATAGTCGATTAAATTACATTTATGTGATAGATGTTTAATAATATACCGGTTAGCATATTGTTAATTGTGCAGCCATTGGTCAGATGAAGGGAAAATTAAACGTTGAGGAACGGAAGGAAAAGTATCCCGACAACACGTTTAAGTGGTATAAGTAGCATAGCGAAAAGATGATGCATTGATTATAACGTTTGGAATTTAATATAATTAACAGGAAGGTAGTACACGCTGCCTTCCTGACTGCAGACAAAGCGTCTTAGAAAGCAATAACCTCTGGGATGCTTTTTTTGGTTTTCAAGGATTGAAATTAAATCTCTGAATAGTTTCAATAATGTTTTGAAAAAGTATATAAAAAAAGGATTCGCCATGAATGATGAACTTCTAAAAAATAATGGTGGTCTTCAAAGGTTGCACCATTTTCACGGCTGACCCCAAAAGGCTGCTTTTCCACTTTTTATTATGTATGTTGCACAAGCTTTTGTCTGCCGTTATAATTTTACTAAAGGACAATAAGAGGGGGACGAATATATGCAGGGTATTGATATTAAAAAAAGAATTTACGAGAGGGTTATGGTAACGGCGGCGGATTATAAAAAGGAAAAAGGATTGTCGGAAATGTTTCTTGATCCTGTCATCGGGTATGCATCCTCTAAGGATCCTC
>CAYRNC010000111.1:2503-5151 GCA_964425645.1 uncultured Oscillospiraceae bacterium
TTTTCTCCGACAAAGGCTGGTCCTTGCATCCGAAGGAGATTTACAGACCCGGAAATACCGTTATCGTACATTTCCTCCCTTTTTCCCGCAGCGTCATTTTAAGCAACAGGAAAGGGCATAAAGTTTCAAAAGAATGGGTCGATGCTTATGAAGCAGCCATTTTTTTTTCAGCATGCATAAATGACAGCATTATGGACAGCCTGGGAGTGCTGGGCCGATTGACCTCACTTACAAATCTGCCCGGGGATTGGAATGAGAAACGGGGCGGACCCGACTGGTCTCATAAATTAGCTGCGTATGCAGCAGGGATGGGCAATTTTAGCATAGCAGCATCTTTTAATACTGAAAAAGGCAGTTGCGGCCGCTTTGGGTCTGTCATAACAGATTACGTAATCGAATCCGCAAAGACGTGGCATGATAAAGACACCGTCCAATTAAATTCCATAGCGGACAGTATAGAACGATCTTGCTTATTTGCAGGCAATAACGGTACCCAAGTCGGCGCAGATAAAATCAGTCGTTGTCCAGCGGGTGCAATCAGACATAATGGGGTTGATATTCAAAAATGCAGAGGTTTTTGTCTCAGGCTAGGTCAAACAGTGCCTTCACCCGACGTCTGCGGTAAATGTTATGATTGAATTGTAAGATACATTGCACATGGTTACAGGCCCAGTAGCAGCGTGGCTGTGTAGAAATAAACTATCAGAGCCAAGGCATCGACTATGGTGGTAATAAGGGGACCGGCCATTATCGCAGGGTCAAGTCTTAATCTTTTTGCCATAAGGGGGAGCAGTCCTCCTACCATTTTTGATGCCATGACTGTCACAATAATTGTAACAGATACTGTAACGGCTATCAGCAGTTCGGTTTTCTCTATTACCATTAATCTTGCGAAATTCGTCGCTGCAAGAACAATTCCGACGAGGAAACTAACCCTCAGCTCCTTCCAAAGTACCCGCCACCAATCCTTTAGTCCTATTTCACCTGTTGCCAGTCCCCTGATAACCAAAGTAGAAGATTGGCTTCCGGAGTTTCCGCCTGTGTCCATAAGCATCGGTATAAATGCACTCAATACCACTACCTGAGTCAAAACATCTTCAAACCGGCCCATTATCCTGCCTGTAAAAGTGGCCGATATCATGAGGATCAGAAGCCAGGGCAATCTGTGTCCGGCTAAGGATAATACTTTCGTGCCGAGATAAGCCTTCTCGGAGGGTGACATGGCGGCCATCCTTTGAAAGTCCTCAGTGGCTTCCTGTTCCATTACATCCATAATATCATCGACGGTTATTATCCCTGTAAGTCTGTTTTCAGCGTCTGCAACAGGCAGTGCCAGAAATCCGTATTTTTTAAACACATTGGCTACCATCTCCTGGTCATCGTGGGTGTTTACATGGATGACTTCCGATTCCATTATATCTTCAAGCACCAAATCGTCCTCAACCGTAACAAGAGTTCTTAAAGATATAAAGCCTTCCAATATTCGCTCTTTGTCGGTTACATAGCATGTGTACACAGTTTCTTTGTTCATTCCTGTTTTCTTAATATGAGACAATGCTTCTTTAACAGTCATTCTTTTTTTCAGATCAACGTATTCTATAGTCATTATGCTTCCGGCCGAATCCTCAGGGTATTTTAAAAATTGATTTATCAATTCCCTTTCTTTTTCTTCGGTGTTTCTCAGTATTTTGTTTACTACATTAGCAGGCATTTCTTCCAATAAATCTATCATATCATCGAAGAAAAGCTCATCCATGATGTGCATCAGTTCTTTGTCGGTTATCGCATTGATGACCCCCAGTTGATGTTCTTTTGAAAAATGGGAAAATACATTTACCGCAAGATCTTTTGGGAGCATTCGGAAGATAAGCAGCGTGATATGCGCTTCTAAAGGATCTAGCAGCAAAGCAATATCCACTCCGTTCATTTCCGATAATATCTCTTTAACCTCAAGATATTTTTTTTCATTGATAAGTTTCAAAATTTCCTTTTCAGTCATTTCACGCCTCCTGATCAGTTATTTTGTGAGGTATAACACACCTATTCCCCTATGCTATCATGATACGATTTATTTTCAAGCCTATTAATTTAAGTCAGATTTCTGCTGTATTTTTTATTAAAAATATTAATTCTTTATTCTGAAATAATGTTGAAAAGGCAGATGGATAAGCGGTAATTTATACGATAATGATTAAATTAATTACATTTTATGCATTTTGTTTTTTGGGATTTCGTTTTCTTTGGTTCCTGGCCATTTTTAGAAACCGGGTTTATTTTTTTACTGCACCTGCATGTACAATTTAAAGCCTGTCGAATACCTTGCATTATCATTGAAACCCCAATTGTTTATATCAGTTATAATGTTTCTTAAAAGTCGCTGAAATCCATTCTTGCGCAAGCATTAAAAATATGTAAAATGGACTTATGGTTTTTATTACATCGGCATGATCAAAGTTTAGGGAGGTGAAATTTTTTATTGCGAGTTAATATTTTAAAGAGGAGGATTACATAGTTATGAACCAAAAATTCGAGGGCTATTCTAAAATAATGAAGACGTATGCCTTTGTGTTGATTATCTTCATTATAGCTATCGTTCTTTCTCCCGGTTATGGAGAATGGTTCGGAATTGTAAGCGTTTTACCTGCAGC
>CAYRNC010000112.1:0-5014 GCA_964425645.1 uncultured Oscillospiraceae bacterium
GATATCACGGACGCAGCTGTTTTGTCAATGCATTTTTAAAGTTTAAGTCAGGCCATTTCTTTTTGGCTAAGCTGTTTCATCTCATGCAGTAACAGGATCACAGCTAAAGCTGCAGCAAAAAAATCGGATATAGGACCTGCCGCCCAGATGCCCATTAATCCAAAATATTTAGGAAGAATGATCACCAAGGGAATTAAAAATAATATTTGTCTGGTAAGGCTAAGCAATATTGCCAAAACCGCCTTTCCTATAGATTGAAAATAGTTTGTTGCCACGATCTGCATGCCGATAACCGGGAGCATAAGTAAAAATACCCTTATACCCTGGGCACCGAGCCGAAGAAGTTCCGGATCATCGTTGAACACTGATATAAGCTGGTTGCTGAAAAGCTGAACTAATACGAACCCTGTTACACTTATCCCGGTTGCAGCCAAAGCAGAAAGAAAAAGCGCTCGTTTCACCCTGTCATACTGCATTGCCCCATAATTGTACCCGATTATGGGCTGGGCACCCTGATTTATTCCAAACATAGGCATCAACAACATCATGACCATACGATTGATGACACCCATAGCCGCTACCGCCATATCTCCCCCATAATATAAAAGATAATGATTGAACAAAAACATAATCATACCTGCCGCAACTTGCAGCAAAAAGGGCGATAATCCTATTGAGAAGATTTTGATAAGTATATGAAACTTTGGAAGCATGTTTTTTCTGCGAAGCTTTAAATTGCTTTTACCCCCGGTAAAGTACCAGATAATATAAAGGGAGACTATGGTCTGCGTGCTAACCGTGGCAAGGGCTGAACCCCTGACTCCCCAACAAAGAACAAAAATAAAAATCGGGTTCAGTATCGTGTTCATAACGGCCGAAAAAAGCATTGTTACCATGGATATCAAGGGATTGCCTTCCCCGCGGATAATATTATTCATACCAAATGATATGAATTGAAACACCGATCCTATCAGAATCACAAACAGAAACTGCTTTGAATAATCAAATACATCCGGGTTGGCACCCAGAAAAATTAAAATAGGATCTAAAAATAGGAGCGTGCATCCGGTAAATGCCAATCCGAAAATTATCAACGCAGAAAAAGCATTGCCCAGGATAACTTCCGCCTCATCCGTTCTCCCCTGCCCCATTCGAATTGATACTAAAGCTGTGGCACCAATCCCAATCAACATTCCAAAGGCCAGCTGAAGCAGCATAACGGGAAGTGCGATAGTCACCGCCGTAAGAGCCAGCGGACCCACACCCCTTCCGACAAAGATGCTGTCCACGACGTTATATAATGCATGCGCTATCATTGCGATTATAGCCGGCACCGAAAATTTTAACAGCAACCGGCCCACCGGTTGCTCACCAAGACGAAAAACCTTTTCGCTATTTGCTGCCATTTATCTCCCTATTGTCCTTTTTAGAATACATAATTACATGAAAGGAAAATCCCTTCGGAAAGCTTCGTGAAAACAATGTAATTGATACCCGAAATGAAGGAATTTATTCAAAGCCCCTTCATCATTAGACAGGCTTTATCCCGTCGGATGAATCTCGTGCAAGACGGCTGCCCGTCTGTAGAATCCGATAACAGAGGTCATCTTCATATTTACGAAAGAAAACTATCGGCCTGATATGATTGAAACATAAAACTTACTCACAGCTTCATCCCATCTTAAACGTAATCTTTCATTTTTTCTTCTGCTGTCGATTTATGATTATATCATGCATTGATAATTATGAATAGAAGAATATTAAAATGAGACCTAAACTATACATATCAATGAGGCAAAAAAATATAATAATAATAATGCTAAGAAAGGGGAATGTTTATGCAATACTATTTCTGGGATAAAAACCCTCTTCGACTTCTTGATGAGGCAGAATTCTGGAAAAGACAGGAGAAAGAGCATACAGATGTAATCCGCAATACAACTCCGGATTTAGAGCCGAAATACATCAAACAACTTGGGGAATTTAATCTGGCATTTACACAAATGGAAGGAAAGGCCGTTCAACTAATCGAAACAACCGTACGTTCTAAGGATATCATTAGCCCATCTTTAAAAAAGGATATCAGTATGTTTATCGATGCATCCATAGCACAAAGCCAGCAATTCGTTGATCTGCTTGATTCGATGCTTGCCAACAGCAAGGCGGTTCAGGCTAACCAGTTTTCACAAATACTTATCGATCACATCCGAAGGGAATCAGAATATTTTATCGGAATTGCACAGACTATTATGTACGGACAATAAAATTGTAAAGCGGTCAATGCATAGGAGATCAGTTATATTAAAGAAATTGGTCTCCTATATAGGAATATTTATACAACCCCGATTCAATTTTAATCAACGGTTCCGTTAAAACAATATCTTGTTATTTCTGAAAGTCCATGTTATTATATTAACATAAACAACGTACTGATTTTGCAAGGGTTCGCCCGAGCGGGAAGGCGTGAGAAAAAATGCACCGTTTGCTTTCTTCCTTATGCCTTCGCATAAGGTTTTTTATTATGAAAGAATTGATTGATAAACTCGCTTTAACCCAATCCCTAAGCAGAACGGAATATATTGACCTGCTCACGCACAGAGATGATGAAATTGCAGAATACCTCTTTGCCAAGGCCAGGGAAACAACAAATCAATATTTCAACTGTCAGATTTATCTGCGAGGCCTTATAGAGCTATCAAGCTATTGTAGGTGCGATTGCTACTACTGCGGAATTCGCTGCAGCAATAAAAACGCTAAAAGGTATCGTTTATCACCTTCAGAGATTCTTGATTGCTGCAATCTGGGCTATAAATCGGGATTCCGAACCTTCGTATTGCAGGGAGGTGAGGACCGCTATTTTTCCGATAATCTTTTAACTAAAATTGTTTCCGATATAAAATCCTCCTATCCCGATTGCGCCATCACACTTTCACTTGGTGAAAAAAGCTACGCATCTTACCTGAAATTTTTTAAATCCGGCGCAGATCGCTACCTTCTGAGACATGAAACAGCCGACCCGATCCATTTTGAAAAACTTCATCCTGCAAAACAGACACTGGACAACCGAAAGTCATGCCTTTATGCGCTTAAGGATATAGGGTATCAGGTAGGAACGGGATTCATGGTGGGTTCCCCTTATCAAACCTTGGAACACCTTGCAAATGACCTTATATTCATACAAGAATTCCGGCCTCATATGGCCGGCATAGGGCCCTTTATTCCCCATAAGGATACAGCGTTTGCAAATAAACCTGCAGGAAGCATAGAACTCACTTTATATCTGATAGCTATATTGAGGCTTATGATACCGAATTTGTTAATTCCCTCAACTACCGCTTTGGGTAGCATTGATCCTTCGGGCAGGGAGCTTGGAATTATGGTCGGAGCCAATGTTATCATGCCTAATTTATCACCCATTGAGGTGCGTAAGAAATATTCGCTTTACAACAACAAAATCAGCACAGGCCAAGAAACTGCGGAAGGCATATCTGCCCTGCAAAACAGTATTGAAAGCTTGGGATACAAAATATCTGTCAGCCGCGGAGACTACCGCCCGTTGATAAGGCATGAAGAAAGGAGTTCATAACATGTATAATCCAATGTCAGCTTCCGCCACGGAATTTATCGACCATGGGGAAATACTCGACACAATCGCTTATGCAAAGGAAAACAAAGATAATCGTAGGCTCATCGACAACATTATCGAAAGGGCTAAAAACTGTAAGGGTCTGGACCATAGGGAAGCTCTTATCTTACTGGAATGTGATTTTCCCGAACAGAACAGCAAGATAATCAAACTTGCCAAGGAAATAAAAGAGAATATCTATGGAAACCGAATTGTTTTGTTTGCCCCTTTATATCTTTCGAACTACTGCATAAACGGATGCACATACTGTCCCTATCATTTTAAAAACAAAAACATCCACAGAAAAAAACTTACCCAGGAAGAAATAGTCCGGGAAGTAATAGCCTTGCAGGATATGGGACATAAACGACTGGCTCTTGAGGCAGGGGAAGATCCTGCAAATAATCCAATCGAATATATACTGGAAAGCATCGATACAATTTACAGCATCAAACATAAAAACGGTGCCATAAGAAGGGTAAATGTCAATATTGCCGCTACAACAGGAGAAGAATATAAAAAACTGAAGAACGCCGGAATAGGGACATACATACTGTTTCAGGAAACCTACCATAAAGAAAATTATGAAAAACTGCATCCGACCGGCCCAAAACATGACTATGCCTGGCATACAGAAGCAATGGACAGGGCTATGGACGCAGGGATCGATGACGTGGGAATCGGTGTATTGTTCGGGCTTGATATGTATCGCTACGACTTTACAGGACTTTTGATGCATGCAGAGCACCTTGAAGCAAAAAAAGGCGTCGGCCCTCACACGATCAGCGTACCGCGCATCTGTCCGGCAGAAGATGTAAAGGTCGAGGATTTCAACGCTGTTCCGGATGATATTTTTGCCAAGATCGTGGCGGTGTTAAGGATTGCTGTCCCATATACAGGGATGATTATTTCAACGAGGGAATCAAAAGTGGCCCGCGAAAAACTGCTTTCTTTAGGAGTCTCCCAGATCAGCGGAGGGTCCAGAACCAGTGTCGGCGGTTACAGTGAAAATGAGCCATTAGAAATGAATTCAAAACAATTCGATATCAGCGATCACAGAACCTTAGATGAAATAATCCAATGGCTTTTGGAATCAGGCTATATTCCAAGTTTCTGCACCGCCTGTTATCGTGAAGGGCGAACCGGGGATCGTTTCATGCACCTTGCTAAAACGGGGCAGATTGTGAATTGCTGTCATCCCAATGCCCTGATGACACTAAAGGAATATCTGGAGGATTATGCAAGCCCTGAGACTGCATCTGTCGGCGACGCAATTATAAGTAAAGAGATAAACATGATACCTAATGAAAAAGTCAGGTGGCTGACTGTCAGGCATCTGGAAGATATGAAGAAAGGGAAGCGGGATTTCCGCTTTTAATAGAGGTAAAA
>CAYRNC010000113.1:0-1899 GCA_964425645.1 uncultured Oscillospiraceae bacterium
GTCCGATACATTCGATCGAATGACCGAGGGCACCGGCCGCCAAAAAGAAAGCCGCTCCTGAAAAATCCCCCTCTATCATATAGTCACGACTACTGTAGCTTTGATTCCCCGGGATAAGAAACTGCTCATACTTTAAATTTTCTGCGTGAACTCCAAACTCTCTCATAACTTCTAAGGTAAGATCTACGTAGCCTTTGGACTGCAAAGAAGATGTAAGCACAATTCTGCTGTCACCCTGAAGAACAGGCAAGGCCAAGAGAAGACCGGTTACAAACTGAGAACTGATATGGCCTGGCAATTCATAAACTCCCGACTTGATGGGTCCCTTTACTTGTATGAAATTTTCCCCCCGACGTATGTGTGCCCCCCTTGATGCCAAGGCTTCCAAATAGGGCCCATTTGGCCGTTCAAAAAGTCTTCCCTTTCCTGTAAACGTGATTTGGCGGTTGAATAATAGGGCCAGGGGAATTATAAATCTTAGGGTTGAACCCGATTCACCGCAGTCCAAAACGCCTTCAAAACTGCACTTAATACCTCCCTTTACACTTAGCACATCGTTTCTTCTTTTGTATTCCGCCCCCAAAGCCTTCAGGCATCGGAGGGTAGCTTCCGCATCAAAAGAATCTGGAAAAGGGGTTAACATACTTTCCCCCGATGATAACGCAGACGCAATTATGGCCCTGTGGGCTATACTTTTTGAGGGAGGAATTATTACCTTTCTCATCTTTTAAGCATCTCCTTCTTATTATCTCTTGCCTGTGCAAGCAGTTGATAAAGATCTTCTTTGTCTTCTTTTATGATTGCCTCCCGCAAATCCAACAGGCGGTCAATATAGCTATCAAGATGTGGAATAATGTGTTCTTTATTTAAAAAGAACAGCTCTGTCCAAAGGTCAGGATTGATATTGGCTACCCTTGTAGCATCTCTGAAAGCCCCGGCGGTAAAGCGGGCATCCATCTTTGGATGGAAGCTTATACATAAGGCCGCGGAGGAAATGTGCATCAAATCGCTCGTATATGCGATAATATCATCGTGCAAGGCGGGGTTGCATACAACTGGCTTCGCACCTATGTACTCTCCCACCTGTTGCATTAGGGCTATGCTTTCATCCAGTGTTTGGGAAAGCGGTGTGATTATGAGGCCCGTATCTCGAAACAGATCCCTTTCAGCGTTGTCAAAACCTTCAACCTCTTTGCCTGCCATCGGATGTATGCCCACATAATCTGCATCTTTAGGCAGATGTGCTGTTAAATTACGATAAAGATACAATTTTGTACCGCATACATCTGCAACTACGCTGCCCTTTTTTACATATGATGCGTTAACCTTCATGTATTCCTTAATATGCCGCGGATACATGCACAAAATCAATAAATCCGCTGTTTCTGCAGCTTCTTTTCCGCTTTTGAATACACCGGAAATAGCACCTTTTTTAAGGGCTTTATCCATCACCGATGCATCTTTATCATATCCTAAGACAACACCCTTTCGAAATCCCTGCATAGCTTCGGCCAAAGAGCCTCCTATTAGGCCTAATCCGATTATCCCCGTTATAAACGGTACATTTCCTTCGATGATATTCGATTCCACCCTTATCTCCTTTCGAAAAAAATAGAAAGGTTCCTTGATGAACCTCTCCTTATAATTGTTGCATATTTTGGTCTATAGGCGGTTATAGTTCACCCGGGAACATTATATTTATTAAAGCAGAAATAACCGTAGCCAAAATAGTTACGGCTAAAAAAGCTAAAATATGCGTTTCCGGGTAATATATTTTTTGTCATTACAGCATCTCCGCCTGTATAAGATTACAATTCTTGCAAAATGCTTTCTTAATATTTAACACAATTCGACTGGAAAAGCAAGTGCTATTTTTGTAACCTCCTGTCTCTTTACCTC
>CAYRNC010000113.1:1999-4917 GCA_964425645.1 uncultured Oscillospiraceae bacterium
TCCATCATCGGTTCTTGATCCGGAACCAAACGAAAACCAGAGGTTCTGTTACAATTCGACTGGAAAAGCAAGTGCTATTTTTGTAACCTCCTGTCTCTTTACCTCATATCGTATAATAAGCACGAAATTAGGAGGTTGAATTTATGTCAACTGTCAATATAGACCAACAGGAAAGAATTCGTCCAAGAGTAGGTTATCAAACTTCATCTATCTGCGTACCCGTTACAATTACACCCTTTGCAAACCTGGGAACTGCCAGAACCTGTTATTGCGGGGATCCGATCATCGTTCCGGGCACCATGGAATGCTCCGGCGTTGTAGACGGCACCTGCACTTTCACCATAGCCCAGAATATATGCACAGCTGTACCGATTGAATTCGGTGCAAGCGCACAAATTGAAAACATTTATATTCAGTGCGGCGAAACCTCAAATGAGGATATCTGCACAAGTTGTAATGATTTAATATAGGAGGAGGCTTCATGGCTCCATTACCTGCACAGCTTCCCTGCAACAGCGAAGTAGATTATTCTGAGATTGTGGAAGGTAAAATCCTCCCTTTTGTCATCGAATTGGACCTTCCATCATCGGTTCTTGATCCGGAACCAAACGAAAACCAGAGGTTCTGTTACAATGTGACGGGCTTTGGTGAGGATACCCCGATGTTTGCAGATTTAAATCACCTCGTACTGGGAATTTGCAATGAAATACCTGAGAATCAAATAGAAAATATTGCAATAACCATAGAAGGTGAAGCGTACCGGGCAGAATTTGGAGCAAACGGCAACGTACAATTGCGAACGCCCGATAACCCTGATCCGCTGACAGGTTGTTCAGGCTTAAAGTTTAATTGTGGATTAGATAAAATTGATGGGGAGATGACGCTCTGCTTTGAGCTCACCGTGGCCCGCAAAATCGGACCCAATAAAATTTGTCTTTTCGGGGGTAATATGACGGCTGATCAACAAAGCATTTGCGGTCCTTTATGTGAACCGATAAAAAACGACCATCGTAAAACAGATTATCTTTCCTCCCCAATCACGGTAACACCCTATATTCTCAACGATGAGCCCACAATTTTTTGCTGCGGTGAACCTGTAATAGCACAAGAAAGCTGCTCGCGCAGCGATGCAGCCGAAGGCGCCTGCACCTTAACAATTATGCAAAACCTATGCGTATATGTACCGATAGAATTCGGGGCCAGTGCCAAAATGGGGGAACTTACCGTACAATGTAAAGATGTAACTGCAGAAAAAAACTGCACAGGTTGCGATGCGACAAACAGCCTCGCTAAAAAGAAAACTATTTTAACAGGATATTAAAGGAATTTTCCGACCAAATAACCGTGAAAGGAAGCTGAATAACCGTTCAGCTTCCCTACCTCTTAATCAGGCGACATACCAATATGGCGAACATCCGGGGTCCTTTTTTATTAATCGCATAATCCGTTTTTTGGCCCTCGACTTATGCAACGCCTTACAAGTTCTTAATTTTTTGCCGTAAAAGACAGGACCAAATTAGGCTCTTAAAAGATCAATTATCAAAACTAATTTCCACTCTGTTTTTACCCTTTGCCTTGGCTTTATACAACGCCCTGTCCGCATACTTGTACGCTTCAGTATATGAAACTGTTTTGCTGTTTAGTAATGTCATTCCAATAGATGCTGTAACTTTTATTTTGTAATCTTCAATTACAAAGGTTTTTTCCTCTATGCTTTTTCTGATCCTTTCCGCAGCAATCCTCCCTTTCATTTCATCGGTCTCCACCAAAAGAAGTGCAAATTCCTCCCCACCCATACGCGCTATTATATCTGTATCCCTTTGCTGTTCTTTTAAAAGCGCTGCAACGCCCTTTAAAAGTTCATCTCCCACGGGATGTCCGAATTTATCGTTTACGGCCTTGAAATTATCCATATCCAAATTTAGCAGACATGCTGCTGTGCCGTATCTTTTTATACGGGACATCTCTACGGCAATTATCTCCTCGAAATGTCTTCTATTTACGAGTCCTGTCAGCGAATCAGTCGTTGCAAGGCATTGAAGTTCCTTATTCTTATCTTGCAATTCGCTTTGCTGGCGCTGAATATGTTTTTCTTGTTGAAGATTTATAACGTTTGACCTCCATAAAATTATAGACAGAAAAAGACCCAAAACCATGGAGGTAAATCCATTAACCCTATTGGATAATAGAATTGACAGATCAGATTGAACAATACCTATGCCAAAGAAATAAGTAACATAACCTGATAGAAATATCAACGAATTCACTAAAGGCTGAATTATAAATATCGTTCCCATGGCCATACATGAAATTAAAAACGGAATAATACTGTATGTCACTAATTGATCTACCGAAGTTATTATCGCACCCATTTCTATAACAGTAATTACCATGATATATTGGACAACAAACATCACCGAATTTACTTTATCATTTTTTCTAAGCTTATGGGACATACCGCACAGAATTATTACCGGTATAAGATAAACTGTATGGCTTACAATAATCCCGGTCCTCCACAATGCTTCCTGTTCATCTGCTACCGGTGGTTTATTCAAGAAAGTAAGGATAGTAAAAATCCTCATAAAGATCGATATCGCCGATAAATAGAATACCCGGTGCATATTTTTAATGACAATAGCATCCAGAATATCTTTATCAGGAAGAATTATTTTTTTAATTGCTTTAATACGTCGAGAAACCATTATTCCGAAAACCTTTATTTTGTTTTCTACAGTCTATCATTTTCAACAGCTGTATACAATTGCTGAAATTGTTAGTCACATATTTTTCTCGTTACTAGATAACAAAGCAGGATTCCGGTTGTCAAAGACAAAAAAACCCCCAAAGAGGCTCCGCTATTCTTTGAGGGTTTTATAGTAACGATCAGGTCATTGATTTAAAAATAAAGCGGAAGC
>CAYRNC010000114.1:0-4898 GCA_964425645.1 uncultured Oscillospiraceae bacterium
CCTTTGGGGAAATTGTTTTTGCCATTTAACTTCTATAGTGATATAATCTTAATGCTGTGGCGTTAATGGTTTGGATACTTTTTAGGGAGTAATTTAGGAGGTTTCTTTGGATGAAAGGCTATACAGGTGACACTATTAAAAATGTTGCACTTTTAGGACATGGGGGAAGCGGTAAAACTACATTGCTTGAGGCAGCGCTTTTTGCAACGGGCGTAATCAGCAGGATAGGCCGTATAGAGGATGGTACCACCGTGTCGGATTACGATAAAATGGAGATCGAAAAGGGCTATTCAATAAATGCCTCTATTGTTCCTGTGGAATACAAGAAGCATAAGATAAATTTTATCGACACCCCAGGTTATTTTGATTTCGTAGGGGAGGTTAACTCCGCTTTACGGGCAGCCGAGGCTGCGGTCATTTTAGTGGATGCATCCGCAGGTATACAGGTAGGGACTGAAAAAGCCTGGAATTCATGCAAAGAATATAATATGCCCACATTCATATATGTAACGAAGATCGATAAAGAGAATGTGGACATGGATAAAGTAATAGCCGAGATTAAAGGTAAATTCGGAACCTCGGTAGTGACCCTGACGGAACCCGTTGAAGGCGATGTTAAGGAGGCTTTGAACGAAGCAGTTGCCGAAAGCGATGAGGAGCTGCTTGAAAAGTATTTCAGCGGAGAGGAATTCACTGAAGAAGAGTTTAACAAAGGTCTGATAAAAGGCATTGCCTCACATTCTATAATACCGCTTTTGACAGGATGCAACCTCGATGGGCGGGGCATCAAAGAATTTCTCGATATGCTGATAAAATATGTTCCTTCCCCGAAAGAATACACCGTCTTCGAAGGAACGGATGCAAAGGGCGAGGCGATAAAACGCAATTGTTCCCCTGATGAGCCGGTATCGGTCTTTGTTTTTAAAACAATAGCCGACCCTTTCGTGGGAAAGATTTCAATTCTGAAGGTCGCTTCAGGAAAGTTAAATGCAGGGATGGAGCTGTATAATACCCGTGCGGAAAAATCGGAAAAAATGGGATCAGTATTCTATCTTAGGGGCAAGACTCAAGCGGAGTCAGGGATTATTGAGGCCGGTGATATAGTTGCGGCATCAAAGCTCCAGCATACTCAGACAGGCGATACGCTTTGCGATAAAGCAAATTATATAAATTACCCGGCTGTTTCATTTCCAATGCCTTCCCTTTTCATGGCTGTAGTGCCAAAGGCAAAGGGCGATGAGGAGAAAATAGGGTCGGGCCTTCAAAGGTTGATGGAGGAGGATCCCTCCTTCGTAATGCAGCGCAACGCGGAAACCCATCAAACTCTCATAGGAGGGCAAGGCGAAATCCAAATAGGTATTATTACGTCCAAGCTTAAGGACAGGTACGGTGTGGATGTAGATCTTGTGGATCAAAAAATTCCCTACAGGGAAACGATAAAGGGAAATTCCGATGTACAAGGTAAGCATAAAAAACAGTCGGGAGGCGCAGGCCAATACGGAGATGTGCATATTCGGTTTTCTTCATCAAAGGAAGAATTTGAATTTACGGAGGAGCTGTTTGGCGGGTCGGTACCGAAAAACTATGTTCCTGCCGTGGAAAAGGGCCTCCGGGAAAGCATGGAGAAAGGGCCTCTTGCCGGATATCCGGTGGTAAATATCAAGGCGGTATTATATGACGGGTCTTATCATGATGTGGATTCCAATGAAATATCCTTTAAAATAGCTGCATCCTTAGCCTTCAGGAAGGGTATTGCAGAAGCTAAACCTATATTGCTTGAACCTGTATATCGTGTAGAGGTGTTGGTTCCCGACGAATACATGGGGGATGTCATGGGGGATCTTAACAAAAGAAGGGGTAAAATCCTGGGGATGGATCCTCAGCACGGCGGCGGTCAAAAGGTGATTGCGGAAGTTCCGATGGCTGAGATGCTAAAATATGCTATCATCCTGCGCTCTATGACCCAGGCAAGGGGAAGCTATACTTCCGTTTTTGAAAGGTACGAGGAGGTTCCCGCTCATTTGGCCGACAGGATCATTGCTGAAACGCAGAAAAACGATGAATAATTTGTATATGAATTATGACAGTAAACTCCACTATCCCGGGATAGTGGAGTTTTCCAAAAGGGGACGGTTATGAATCGGAAGGTTAAAACGGTATTCGTCTGCCAGGAGTGCGGAAATGAAAGTCCAAGATGGACGGGCCAATGCATCTGTGGTGCATGGAATACGTTGGTTGAAGAGAAAATTGCGGAACACAAAAATGAGAACAGGCGCTCAGGATCTTCAGATGGAGCCTGCAATAAAGCGGTTAGACTTTCGGGAATTACCAAAGGTGATGTTTTAAGGATAGATACGGGCATAGGGGAGCTTAACAGGGTATTGGGAGGAGGCTTGGTGCAAGGATCTCTCAATCTTATTTCAGGTGAACCGGGAATAGGGAAGTCCACTTTAATACTTCAGGCCGGAGCCAACATCGCCCATTCAAGGGGGCCGGTGCTTTACGTTTCGGGGGAGGAATCCTTAGAACAAATAAGGATGCGGGGTGATCGGGTATGTGCCTCCGCTTCGGATGATCTTTTTTTATTTTCTGAAACAAATATAGAAAATGTGATAGATACAGTCTTCGAACTTAAACCCTCATTGCTCATAATTGACTCCATACAGACCATGTATTCCGGCGAATTTCAATCTGCTCCGGGAAGCGTTTCTCAGGTCAGGGCATGCGCAAATGAATTAATGAGGATAGGCAAGGGTAAGAACATTCCCATACTCATAGTGGCCCATGTGACGAAAAGCGGAGATCTTGCCGGGCCTAAAATCATCGAGCACCTCGTTGACTGTGTTTTGAATTTTACGGGTGAAAGAGAGCAGGAACTTCGTATTTTAAGGTCCTACAAAAACCGGTTCGGCACAACGAGTGAAATAGGGGCCTTTATTATGGAAGAAAGCGGGCTGACAGAGGTGGAAAACCTCTCCGGTGCATTTTTGGAAGGTTTGGAGGATGGTGCGGAAGGATCCATGGCGACTGCGGTCTATGAAGGGACCAGGCCTTTGCTTCTGGAGGTTCAGGCCTTGACGTCGCCTGCGAGCATCGGTTTCCCAAGAAGAACCGCTATCGGTCCGGAAACATCCCGACTCAACATGATTTTGGCTGTTTTGGATCGTAAAGCCGGTATCCCCTTAACAGACAAAGATGTTTACGTAAATATCGTAGGGGGCCTTAAACCGGAGGGGACCTCAACCGATCTGGCTGTTGCCCTTGCTATTTGCTCCGCATACAAAGGCATACCGGGTGATCGCAAAACATTGGCGGCGGGAGAGATAGGATTGACGGGGGATCTGCGCTTTGTAGCCAACTGTGATAAAATCGTTAAAGAGGCGTCGCGATTAGGCTTTACGAGAATACTACTGCCTGAAAAAAACGCGAAAAGGCTTTCTGATTTTCCGAATTCAGTAACCCCGGTCGGCATTAAAAACATAAAAGATGCGATAGAAGTTATTTCCCGGGAACGTTAAAGATCCCGGGTCATAATTCGTTTCAAAGTGGCAAATACGGGAAGGCCTTCCTTCAGGGGACGTTCTACCTCTCCCTGAATCAGGGGCATGGCGTAATCGATAAAGGGTTGCAAAAGGCCATTGCCTGACTCATTAATCCACTCTCTCGGTAAAGGCTTCTCCGTGTTGGCGGCTTTCTCCAAAGCCACTAAGTCGGTGGTGCTGATATAGGGGTCATTGGATTCCCTGGCCAGAGCCACCATTTTATCGGATTCTCCGGCTATTGCCGCTTCAAAGGCGGTCTTTCCCACCATATATGCTTCTTCCACGTCCGTTGCCGATGCAACATGTGATGCGCAGCGCTGCAGCAGACTCAGTTCAATCCCCCTGACCTTAGCATCGATTTTAGCCTTAGCAAAGTTTGCAAGGCTGCCTGCAAGACCGCCCATTTGTGCATGGCCGAAGGCATCCCTGTCTTTAGTTGTATCCGAGAAATAAGAGGAAATATATGTGCCGTTTTTGTCTTTAATCCCTTCAGATACAGCCACGAGAACATCCCCATGACGATCGTAGATGCGGGAAATATCGGAGATGTAGTCAGCAAGGTCGAAAGGGACTTCGGGCAGATATATCAAATCGGGGCCGTTTCCCCTGTATCCGGCAAGCGCCGAAGCGGCTGCCAGCCACCCTACATTTCTTCCCATTATCTCAATAACGGTAATTGAGCCCGTGTCATAAACCTTTGCGTCTCTTGCCACTTCCATAAATGTAGTGGCTACGTATTTTGCGGCGCTGCCGTACCCCGGACAGTGATCCGTTCCGTAGATGTCGTTATCAATCGTCTTAGGTATGCCGATCACGCGGCAGGAATAACCGTGGAGGGCCAGGTATTTGCTGATTTTGTTGCAGGTATCCATGGAATCGTTGCCGCCGTTATAAAAAAAGTACCGCACATCATATTTTGTGAAGATATCCAATATTCTTTTGTACTCCGTGTCGTCCTTCATATAATCCGGCAGCTTATGCCGACTCGATCCAAGAACGGTGGCGGGAGTGTAGCGCATCAGCGACAGTTGGTCCTTATCCTCTAAAGATAAATCGTATAGGCGATCATTCAGGACTCCCTTAATTCCATGTGCTGCTCCAAAGATTCGGGATATGCAGTCACTTTCCATTGCGGCTTCGATACAGCCTAAGGCGCTGGCGTTCAGCACCGAAGTGGGTCCCCCGGATTGGGCGATTACGCATGAACCTTTTAATTTCATAGCTCTCTCCT
Organism: uncultured Oscillospiraceae bacterium; assembly: GCA_964425645.1. Taxonomy (GTDB): domain Bacteria; phylum Bacillota; class Clostridia; order Peptostreptococcales; family Anaerovoracaceae; genus CAYRNC01. The sequence continues at coordinate 4,774 of CAYRNC010000114.1, forward strand.
TTGAGAATAGTATTAGCATTTCCTCTATTAAAAATAGCATTATTTTCTTTTGACGGCAAGTGGGCGCATGATGGCAAGTTGTAAAATGAATTGCCCAAACAAATAAAAAAAAGACCCATTCCGGG
>CAYRNC010000115.1:0-4692 GCA_964425645.1 uncultured Oscillospiraceae bacterium
CAAAGGCATGCTTTTTGTATTAAAAAAGAAAAATAAAGATTAAAGATAATTATACACTGTTATCTTTTAAATCCTCAATTAAGAGCATTTACTTAACCTATTCCAGTATAGTAAATTGCTATTTTTTTTTTTATAAATGTAGTATATGCTTAATATATAAAGCCTTTCTGAATAATTAGATTTTGCAGACATCGACGGTATGCTTTAGGTTAACTCATATTTCATATTTTTGGATGTTGAAAGTAAGAATGAATAGAAGTGATATATAATGACTAAGGTTGCATTAAAAAAATGTACCGATGTTCGATGCGAAAAAGCGATCGCAATAGCAACGAGGGATTTACTTGCTCCTTTAGGGGGAATGAAAGCCTTCGTCAAAAAAGGTGAAAGGGTTATGATCAAGCCAAATTACGTAGTCCCCCAGACTAAAGAAAGTGGCGTAATAACCCATCCGCTGCTCGTTAAATCCATAGCAATATTAGCTCAGGAGGCCGGTGCCGGTGAAATTATTATAGGAGAAAATGTAGGTGTCGGATATGATGCTCACGAAGCATTTACACTTTGTGGAGGGCAGCAAGCAGCCGATGATTTGAACATTAGGCTCGTTCAAAATGGTAAAATTACAAAAAGAGTTAATTTCCCATACAATAATTCGGTTAAAGAATTGGATATTGACGAAGAATGTCTGAAGATAGATTGCCTTATCAATGTCCCCGTCATGAAAACACATATGATGACAGTGGTGTCTCTTTGTTTAAAGAACCTTAAAGGATGCCTGCCACATAAATCCATGAAAGCCTTGCACGTTGGAGGTGTGGATTACAGTCTTATTGGTCTTTACGAAACAATTAAACCCAGACTTAATATAATCGATGGAACAATAGGCCATCAAGGTATGGGCCCCATAAACGGCAGGCCGAAAGAAGCTAATCTGTTAGTGGCTTCCGCCGATGGTTTTGCAGCCGATGTAACGGCTTGCTACCTTATGGGGATAGATGTAAATGCAGTTAACCATCTCACATATGCAGCTGAAATTACCGGCAAATCCCTAAATTACAAAGATTACAATATAGCAGGCGATGATATTAGATACCTTAGAAACGAATTTGAACCACCGCCAACAGGATGGGATAATGTATATGGGGCTCATGTGATTGCAAAAGATGCATGTACCGGCTGCAACAGTACGTTACTTGCCGCATTAGCAGAGCTTAACGACATGGGACAGGGAGAACTCCTGGATGATATTTCTTTTATTTTGGGGCAAAGCGTTACAGTCCCTGAAGAAGGACTGCGGGATAAAGTATTCTGCATCGGAAAGTGTCTTTACAACCAAAAAGAAAAAGGGGATCTGTATTTACCGGGATGCCCCCCTCCTAATTGGGCGATAATAGGAGAGATATTTCGATCCCATGACATAAATGAAGTAAGTAAATTTCGCAGACAGCGGCTAGATTTCTATTATGATCCCCAAACTGACAATGAATAACTATGAAAAAATTAAGCAAACCTTATTTATCCTGATTTGATAACGAATAACATAATTAAGGAGGGGAACAAAATGTCACAAGTATCTATAGCAAAATGCAAGGAAGTATGGAATTACGAAGCAATTTATAAAGCAACCGTAGAACTGCTGGAGCCTTTGGGCGGTATTAAAGCTTTTGTGAAACCCAGCCAAACCGTTATGCTGAAACCGAACCTGGTCATGCCTGTTGCGAAAAAGCATGGGGGCACGACGCATCCCTTGCTTGTCAAGGCCCTAGCTATAATGGCGAAAGAGGCTGGGGCAAGTAAAGTATCAATTTGCGATAACTCGGGAGTGGGTTTTAATCGCGAAGAATGCTATGAAACAACGGGAATGAATGCCATCGGAAAGGAATTAGGCATTGAAGTGTTTAATCCTGCGAAAGAAACCATTACCTACCCCTTGGCTAATCATCCTAATTTAAATGAAATCAAAATTGGTAAGGATGTTATGGATTATGATGTACTTATCAATATTCCTGTTATGAAAACGCACATGCACACCACCGTCACACTATGCCTGAAAAATCTAAAGGGCTGTCTTGCAAGGTCATCAATGAAGGCTTTACATATCGGCGGTGTTGACTATGGTCTCGGCCCTTTGGCAAAAATTATTCAACCCGAATTGAATATAATCGACGGAACTATAGGGCAAGAGGGCATGGGCCCTATTACAGGCGGGCCAAAGAGAGCAAATTGCCTTATTGCCTCAACTGATCCTTTTGCTGCGGATATTGTAGGATGCAAAATAATGGATGTGGATCCAAAGACAATACGTCATTATACGTGGGCTCATGATAAATACGGTATATCGCTGAATTACACCGATCATGAATTACTTGGAGCACCGATAGAGGAAATGATAGTTCCTTTTGAACTTCCGCCTACCAGCCTGGATGACAAATTCGGTGTCCATGTAATTGAAAAGGATGCCTGCACCGGATGCAACGCCTCCGTGCTGGCCACCCTTTACAGATTAGAGAAACTGGGTGATTTGGATCTGCTGGATGACTGCACTATAATAGTAGGTCAAAGGGCAAAAGTTCCTGCCGAAGGAGAAAAGTGTAAAGGCAAAAAAATTCTCATCGGTGCCTGTCTGGCCTCCCAAAAAGATAAAGCAGACCTGTTTATTGAAGGTTGCCCTCCCCAAGGTTGGGCTATAATGGGCGAACTATATAGATTCAACGGCAGAGAAGAAAGGGATGAATTTGCTCGCAAAAGAATGGAAGTCTACACATCCGATTCCGCTGATGGCGAATATGGATGTTATTCCGAAAACAGGATAGAAGGCGTTCAATAATAAAATTTAGCCATACAAAAATTGTTGCAGTATTTTACTGCAGAAAGAGAGGTGCAATAATGGGCAGATGGAAAGATGGAGCACAAATAGCAGTAATGGTCAGTTACGATTTTGACGCAGAAACTTTATGGCTTTCAAGGGATCCTTCCAACAAGGATAGACCGGGCACACTTTCTCATGGATCTTATGCCGGTGTAACCGGTGTAAATGATGTGTTGGAACTGCTAAAACTAGCCCAGGTTCCGGCTACTTTTTTCGTGCCGGGCTGGACGGCACAAAAATATCCCCATGTAATTGAAAATATTGTAAAGGACGGACATGAACTTGCTCATCACAGCTGGATACATGAATGGGTAGGTGCCGCAGATGCAGACCCAGTTGCGGCCGAACAGAATTTTGTAAGAACTTTAGAAGTTTTCGATAAAATTGTAGGAATAAAACCCAAAGGATGGAGATGCCCTGCCTGTGAGGTAACCCAAATTGACATCGATCTGCTGGAGAAATACGGACTAATCTATTCCAGCAACATGATGGCTGATTACCTCCCTTACTGGCTTGAATCAGGCGGTAAAAAAACCGGCATTGTTGAGCTTCCAATGCAGTGGATTACGGACGACGCCCCAAATATGCTGTTTAGCGTAAGGCCCCCATATCGGAACATCATGTCTAACCAGGATGTACTAAGCATATGGATGGAAGAGTTTCTCGGTCTTTACAGACAAGGAGGGTTATTTAACCTTTGCATGCATCCGCAGTTTTCCGGACGTCCCGGACGTGTCGATATGACAAGGGATCTACTAAACTATACAAGAAAATTCCCACATGTCTGGTATGCAACAGGTACAGAGATTGCAGAATACTGGAAAAATAATATGGACAAATTTGAAAGATAATAGGGGGGCAAAACTTATGTTCCAAGTCGATGCAGTATATAAAAACGGAACCGTATATACAATGGATCCTGAATTACCCAAAGCGCAATCCATCGCTGTAACAGGCAATTTAATTGTTGGTGTCGGAAGCGATACCGATATGGAGTCGGTTATTGGATCTGAAACAAAAGTATATGATCTGGGCGGCAAGACCGTAGTCCCTGGATTCAATGACAGTCACAATCATATGATTACTTTTGGGATCCTAAAAATCGGAGTACCTATTCTTCCCGAACAATGCCCTGATATCCCCAAAATGAAACTTGCAATTGCTGAAAGTGCGGCCAGGTTAAAACCCGGAGAGTGGATCTACGGAAGAGGCTACGATGAAAGCAGAATGGAAGGCGGAATTATGCCCGATGCAAAGATTTTAGATGAAGTTGCACCTGACAATCCGGTCTTTCTCACTCGAACCTGTGGTCATATTTCCGTTGCAAATAGCCTTGCTTTAAAGCTAGCAAAAATCGATGACAACACGGAAGACCCGCCGGGAGGGAAGATTGTCCGCGATGAACATGGAAAAGCAACGGGCTTTTTCCAGGAGTCTGCACAAAACCTCATTAAAAACATCATGCCGCCTTACGGCAAAGAGGATATCGTTAAAGCGCTCGATAAGACTTGTAAGATTTACAACTCATACGGAATTACCAGCAGCAACGACTGCGGCACCAGCTCAGTAGAAGTCGAAGGCTGGGCCGAGGCAGGTTATCTTGGCGCTATGACCGTACGAACAGCTAATTACTTATACGCAAACAGCGTTGACAGATTAATTAAGGCTGGATTGCTGCATGGCGCCTATGGTGACAATAAACATCGCTTCGCCGGTGTAAAATTCATATTAGACGGCGGAATAGGCGGCTCTACAGCCGCGGTGAAAGAGCCTTATCTTACGCCTCCCTATCAAAGGGGAATTTTATACATGGAACAGGAGGA
>CAYRNC010000116.1:0-4530 GCA_964425645.1 uncultured Oscillospiraceae bacterium
AGGTGTCTTATCACCAAGCTTATCTGCCATTTTCGCATGTGCATACTCATGAAACGAAATGCCGATTATGATCCCGGGAAGAATAATTATTGTGTTTAAAAGCCAATCCGCAGGGCCGCTGTATTGACCGCTTTTAACGGCCTGAACTACCATTATCATGATTAGAATCACGGCCGCGGGATTATTGAAAAATCTTTTCAAATCGTATCTCCTTCAAAACATGTAATATTCTATCACACAATCCAATACTTTTAAATATAATGATTAAATAAGGCTTGCACCGGCAAGTCCGACTTTAACATACCGGTCTTCTAAATCCTATGATTGAGAGGTGATTTATTAAATCATGACCAACAACCAAAACATAAGACAGCAGCAACTTTTCCCGCAGCTGCAGGTACCTTCTGCGGATATCCCATGTAAGCAAATGCACACAGTTAAATCTGGGGACACACTGTATTCTATTTCCTTACATTATGATGTTCCGGTTTCAATCCTCATGCAGGTGAATCGCATTATCAATCCGTACAGTCTGAAAATCGGGCAGGAACTTTGCATCCCCGATATGAACCTAAACATGGAGGCGGAAAACAACAAGACAACGCCCGATTGCAAGGGAATGCTTCATACTATCGTGGCCGGAGATACTTTGTATCTGATAGCCAAAAAACATGATATATCGCTGGATGCACTGATGGATGCAAATCCGAATGTAGACCCCTACAATCTGCGAATCGGCACTAAACTGTGCATTCCGATACATGAAAGACAGCCGGCCCCTGCACCTGTTCCGCCTCCCGTCCCCGCTGCCCCCGAACCTCAAAATGTCGCCCCACCAATTCCGCCCCTACCACCTTCATTTGAACCTGAAGAAATGTCTATGGGTACTTATCACATAAGGGTCGGTGATAACCTGGATAACATCTGTGATAGGCTCGGTATGCCAATGCAAAATATGATGAGGGCAAACCCCGCTCTTTCGGTTATGGATTTTTCCGTACCCGGCACCCGCGTCAACATACCTCGCTAATTTGGTATGCAACCCGATACAAAAATGTCTTTTCAAATAAGTCCTCGCCTAGCGAGGATTTATTTAAGCCCGCCACTTTCTTCTTTATTAAATACCTTTGCATACAGACAAAATATATAAACGCCCAACAACAGTCTTATACGATTGGTTGGGCGTTTAATCATTATGATAAACGGACACTATTCGTCTATAGACATTTCCGGCGGATCCTGCCTTAACATATTAGTGAGATACAGCAGTATAATGAATCCTCCGATGCTCCATCCGATACCTAAAAGTACAGCGGCGATATCTAAATGTACCAGCAAATAGAATACAAGAGATGCTCCCATAGCCGGGAAAATCAAATACTTTAAAGTACTTCCTATGCCCCGCTCCCTTTTCCTTACAAAATAATAAGATATTACTGATAAATTTACCAAGATGTAGGCAATAAAAGCTCCGAAATTGATGAAAGAGGTAGATGTCGTCACATCGAGTTTTGTCGCAAGTAATGCGATTCCTCCGGTGATAAGAATACTTCTTACCGGAGTGTTAAACCTTGCATTCAGCACTCCGAATATCTTTTTAGGCAAGACCCCATCGCGACCCATTGCATAAAGCAATCTTGCTCCGCTGGCCTGTGCAGATACACCGGATGCAAACTGTGCAATAATAACGCCCGCCAGCAATATTGATGCAAAAATCGGCGGTGCCACTACCTTTGCTATTTCATAGGATGCATTATCCACATTTGCAAAATCGTATGACGGATGCGCAAGTGATGTAAAGAATGATGCCGCAACGAAAGATATTCCGCATATCAATAGTGTAAGCATAATTGCACGCGGAATGTTCTTTTCCGGGTCAACCGCCTCTTCAACAAAGGTCGTAATCGCATCGAATCCCAAATAACAATAGCATGATATTGCCGCACCTGCTACTACATAATCAAATGAAACGGTGGGGTTAAAAAATGGCGCCAAATTCACGGTGGTTCCCCCTATACCCGCTAAAACAACTTTTATGGAAAAAATAATGAACGCCATAATAATCATAATTTGTATTAACACCAGAAAGATATTGACGTTTGCACCGATCTTGATACCGATGATATTAAGCAGGGATGTGACAACGATAAACAGAATAACCCATACCCAACGTGGAACTGTCGGAATTGCAGCTACAAAATATGAGGATCCGATGAGCCAGATCGCCATTGGAATGAATATGTAATCAAGCAATATCATCCATCCGGTCATAAAACCGATTTTCGGGTTTAATCCTTTCCTGGTAAACGTGTAAGATGAACCTGCCAACGGAAACTCTTTCACCATATGGCAATAACTATATGCCGTAAAAAACATTGCTACAACCCCTATGGCGAAAGCACCTGCCGGTTGCCCCTTTGAAGTGGCTGCGATAATACCGTAAATACCATAAACGATCATTGGAGTCATATAAGCTACGCCTAAAATTGTCAAATGATATAACCTTAAACTCCTTTTTAATGTAGGAGCACTTTGCAATTGTCCCTCCATTTACTTCCTCCTTATAACTGACTTATAACTAATGCTACAAGCTCTTACTTGTTTTTTATGTAATTATATTAATAAGCGCCAGCACCTCACTTTGCTGAGCCTAAATAAATGACCTATACACTTCCGGCCTGTAATCAGGTTCGCCGGCAGCACCGGAATCGTCCAAAAGACGCCTGCTGGCTAATGAAAGATCTATCGTTGCAATAATCAGCCCCTCTTGAACATTATCTTTATCGCCTGCATAGTAATGCATGTTTGTCTCAAAAAAAGGTGTAATCTTTGGTCCCAGTACTGCGCTTCCGCCCCCGAAATATTGAGTATCATCGTAACCCGCCAGATTCGCACTGGCGATAAAAATTGTATTGCATAGTACACCATACTCTAAAGTAGGTGCATAATAGTCAATAAATGCCTGTCTACTTCCTTCGTTGGGAATTTCCTCAATAACCGCCGTAGGATTCAGATAAAGCCTTGATCCTTTTGCTACGTAATGACGCATCAATTCCGGAAATTGAAACGTATCGTAGCAAATTCCTATTGAGATGGGTCCCCATTCAGTATCAAACATAAAGGGTATATCTCCTTTTGCAAAAAATTTATTTTCCGCATCAAACGGATGTATTTTTTTATATGAACCAATAACTCCGTTCGGTCCCAAGGCCACAGCTGAATTATATATTTTATCTGAGCCGTCTGATATTTCTGCCATTCCAAATACAATATAAATACCATGCGCCTGGGCGGTTTGCGCTATAAGAGTACAAGCCGGACCATCTATTGTCTCGGCCATCGCTTTTTTATTCTCTGTGCTGATATTATCGTCTATAAAGTAGTCGTATCCGCTCAGGCTCAATTCCGGAAATAAAACGAGATCAGCCCCACGTTTTGCCGCAGCGACCGAAAATTCATTAATTCTTTTAAGATTATCTTCTTTTTCACCGCCATTCACTTTAAAATTTACAACTGCTACATTCATAATATCCTTGTGTTCTTCCATTTTATATTCCTCCCTTCTAAGGTGCTAGCTCATCATTTAATTTAAATTTACGTAAAGAATCGATAATGAAATCAGATTTATATGCTTCATTTTTTACCGAAATCAAACCATCAACAACGTTAGCAACTATTGTTTCGCCCGACATCACCATCTGGATCGACCGCCTTTTAAGTTCGGTTTTTATAGAACGCGCAAAAAGACTCCAATATCCCCATATTCCAAATCATTGGGAAAGGAGTCCCTATATTTCAGATCCCCGACGCCGCCCGAAAAGCTGATGACGTCCGCAGCGGGGTTTGACATTACCTTTTGCTTGCCCCCATAGCTAAGAAATTTATAATAAATCGGATTTATTGGTACAATTACGAGCTTTTCAAGCATAGCCTTCTGGACAATATCGGTAATGGTGCTTGTATCTAACGTGGTTTCAAAAAGTATGCGACATATAATTTCCTTTTTAACAATCTTAATATCCGATGCCTGTATACTGGGTGCAGCATTCTCAAAAACCAAACTACTGAAAATAAGGCATATCGTAGATGTGCCTGTGTCTATACCGATAGTTAAAATTGATACCAACGCAGAAATTAGCTTTAACATTGCTTTACCCTTTTCTAAAGTCATTGATTTACCGCCAAACTTAGCCAAACTTAAGAATATACATTAGGGATGATTGCAATACATAACCCCTTACCGTCTAGGGTAAACTACTATTATTACACGTAATATAGTTCGAAAAAAATTGGGGCGGCCGCTTGACTTTATGAAACAAAAAATATATTCTTTACGTACTAAAGTAAGATTATAGTATTATTCACGAAGTCCCGTTTTAATGGATCTATTTCTATGTATCCTTTATGACCGCCCGTGTGAATTTATTATATACTCACTCGGGTTAGAAGTCAACAGCCTTTTTCGTCCCGGGGTACGGAGGGGAGATTGCAAGTTTAATTGCCCACCATTTACTACCAACCATGTTTATG
>CAYRNC010000117.1:0-4514 GCA_964425645.1 uncultured Oscillospiraceae bacterium
GATCTGAAAGTGCCCTGTATTCCGAATTTTGAGAGAGCGCTTCCTTTGCAGCTTCAAGTATTTGATCATATGCTTGCTCAAACTGTCTTGACACTTCAAAATCGATCATATTTTGCATTTCGCCGCTGTTTATAATGTCAAGTACTTCCTCCTCGCTTAGGTCAGGTTGTTTTTCCCTTATGTCATTTATAAAAGACGATATTACTGCAGTTCTGATATCGCTTCTTGCCTTTTCAATTGCAGATTGCAATGCCAGGCCCCCAATTTGCTCCAAAAGTTCATTTAGAATGTCGTTAAAATTACTGCGTGTTAGCGTCGGAACATGCGGAAAGGCATCGATGAGCTGAGAATTGGCTGCATTCAGCATCGCGTCAAATATCTGTTCTGCCCCATCGGCCAACACGTTATTTTGCAAGGAGAGCAGTGAAAGGCTTTCATTTAGGACCTTTGCTCCGGTGTACAGATCCTTTGCCCCGGTATGCAGTTTTTTTGAAGCCGAATTCAGCTCCTCGGTTCCCTTTGAAAGATCCCTTGTTCCCTTTGCAAGATCTTTCACGGCACCGTTTAATTCGCTTATGCCATTTGTCAACGCAGAGGCACCGTCGGTCAGTTCGGATGCACCGTCTGTCAAATCATCTGCACCCTTGCCCAATTCGAAAACCCCGTCTTTAAGTTCTTTTGTTCCGTCGGCTATTTCCCCTGCGCCATCTTTAAGCTTCACGGCACCATCATTGAGCTTGCGTATGCCATCCTTTAAGTCCATAAGCTTTGACTCCATGGATGTATCCTCGTCTAAACTGATATCTAAGTTCATAGAGATTCCATTGATTGATATTCCCTCCATTTCAAAATTTACTACATCCGCGTTGACGATGATCTCTTTTTCCATGTCCGGCAGAACCATAAAAGACAGCTGTTTAAATTTACCCGCATTGCTTATCGTAGCTTCTTTTGCACATATATTTTTGCATAAATATGTGTCTAATTTTAATGATACCTGAAGTGTAAAATGTTTAAAGAAAATATCGGGTGCTTCCGGGTTTTGCCGAATTTCCATTCTGATTTCCAATGCGCCGCTTTTCCCTGAAATCATATCGCCGGGATACTCTTTTCCGTCTATAAAATAATGGATATCGAAAAGCCACGGGAGGGAATTGCTTTTCAGCGTTCCTTCATAGTATACTTTTCCGGCCTCGGCATCTATCGTTACCATTCCATTCTCGACTTTTATGCGGTCATTTGATGTTATCTCTCGGAATGCCGTATAATCCCCATAGTCGACAATCAGGCCGTCACTTCCCAGTTCAAAGCTGTTTATCACATAGATATTTTCTACAGTCCCGTCCGAGTTAAGGTTTGCAAATATCATTTCTTCTTTCGGTGTATTGGCAGGCAGGGCCAGGCCCTGAATGGCAAGGGAAGCAATAAGCAGGGCGGTTAAAATAAGTAACAGCAATCTTCGTTTTTTTATTCTTCTGTTTTTTTGTTTTCTTAGTACGGTGTTGTAAAGTCTCAAGATTATCCCCCCATATCAAATACTGAATTTTTGGTTGTTTTTATAATTATGTTGTCAGAAGCTATCAATAAAGCCGGCAAAAATGTAAGGACCATTAGCGAAGAAATGATCGCTCCTCTCCCGAGCATTAATCCCAGTTCTTTAATGATCCCGTTTGTCGAGACAAAACCTAAAATGAGACATGCGGCGGCAAGTATGCTGGCAGGTGAAAGAATGGAGGCAGCTGTTTTGCTAATAGTCGCTCCGGCAGCCTCTTTTTTAGGTTTTATCAGGCGATATCTCATATATTGATTCGCAAAAAGTATGCCGTAATCCACTGTTGCACCAAGTTGTACGGAACTGATTATCAGAAAACCGACATAATTGAGATGACTTCCCGTGAAATAGGGAAGGCCTAGATTTATCCAAACTGCCCCTTTAATAGTGAGAAGAAGGATAAGGGGTAAGGAAAGACTTCTAAAGGTTATAAGAAGTACTATGCCTATAGCCAGTGTTGCCGCACCGTTTACAAAGGGTGTATCTTTGATTATAGTATCTTTCAGATCGTAATTGATTACATTTTGCCCTAAAAGATGATAATCGTCCCCATAATATTTTTGTACCGTGTTTCGAATTTCCTCGACAAGTTCAAAGGCGGATGTCCCTTCGTCCTTAGAATTTGCATAAAGGATGAAGCGGCTTTTCCCTGCAAATTGAAAGTTGGAAATCTGCTCTTTCGATAGAAATCCCGGCGGGATTTCAGATCCCACAGCGTTGGAATATGAAATGACGGTGACCATGGCAGGAAGATCTGAAAGGGAGGTGCCGAGCTCTTTTTCTTTTGCTGAATTGCCTTGGGGCACTATGAGAATCATTTGCTGCTTTTGTCCAAACAGATTCTCTATTATTTTTTCATCTCTCGAAATATCCGAATCTTCACTGTGAATACCTGAGGATCCGTATATAAAGTGATTGTGCTTTTGGGCTAAAAAACTTGGTACAATCAGCAATATAAAGACAAGCGATAAAGGAAGGCATATTCTGATGATGGTTTTACCAAAACCGTCAAAAGAAGGGAGGAAGGAACGGTGATGAGTTTTGTCCATGAGCTTGGTTGTATAGACGGATAAAACAGGAAGCAGCAGTATTACGGACAAAAAGCTAAATAAAATTCCTTTAGCCAAAACCAGCCCCAAATTTGGGCCCAGTTGAAATTTCATCAGGGCAAGAGCGAGGAACCCGAAGACCGTCGTTGCTGCGCTGGCAGCAATTGAAGAGGAAGATTCCTTTATAGCATATTTCATCGCTTTTTCCACGGAATATTTTTTGGCTCGATATCTGGAAAAGCTATGAAGCAAAAATACGGCATAATCCATGGATACAGCCAATTGCAGCACCGCACTGGTGGATTGTGTCACATAGGAAATTTCGCCGATAAACAGATTTGTCCCCTCATTTATCAGGATGGCAACTCCTATAGTTACAAGGAATAGAATAGGTTCAAACCAGGAACTTGTTGATATAAAAAGAACAAGCAAAACTAAGGGGATTACATAAAATATTATTCTGGATACCTCTCCCGTGGAAAGGGACTGTATTGTAGCCTGATTAAGTAAAGGGCCCGAGAGTATTGCATTTTCACCCGTCGCCTTCCTGATATCCTCCAAGACTTTAGTGCTTTGTTCAGTGTTTCCGGCGACAAGAAACAGCGCATTACCATCCTTATACCAGTCGGATACGGCGTCTTGATCAAAGGCAGACAATGGAAGATAAATATCTGCTGCGTCGTCAAGCCATAAAACGGAATAAACATCGGGGATATTCATTAATTCTTCTTTTACAGACATCGCTTCTGATACGCTGATGTTCGGCATGCAAACGTTGAGATTGGGTATTTCGTCATCAAAGCTGTTTCTTATTTGATCCAAGGCGACAGCGGAAGGAACTTTTTTCGGAAGATAGGAGGTTAAATCATAATTTATTTTTACAAATTGCATCATGACGGCGGAAAAAAATGCTGCCGCAAGCATTCCTATCATTATTGTTTTCTTATATTTTAATATCATTTCAGCCATTTGACTAAACCTCTATTTAGACATTTGTTGATTTATTGACTTATGTTTAGTATAATTGAAAAAAAGAGTTTTTCAATGATCAGTTTATTTGCCGATAGTTCTATAATCGACATTTGAAATCTGACTGTTAAGCGGGGGGATGAGGTTGAAACAAAATAAAGCAGATCGCAGGGTTCGAAAAACCAGAAGACTTCTTCGGGATGCCTTTATTGAATTGCTGCTTAAAAAAGACATAAAAGACATCAGTGTTAAAGAATTAGCCTCTTTAGCCGACGTAAATCGGGGAACCTTCTATCTGCACTATCAGGATATTTACGACCTGTATAGGCAGATTGAGGACGATATGTATGAAAAACTGCGCAGTATTTTTGAAAAACACCTGAATGAAAATCGCAGGGAGGGTCTTCAGCCTATTATGTCTGAGGCCTTTGAATTTCTAGCAAAGAATACTGAACTGTGCATCATCGTTCTTCGCTCGGAAGATTCCACTTTTCTTTCAAGGATCATAGATTTGGGAAAGCCGAAAACCCGGGGAGAGTGGCTTTCGTTTCTTGGAAACGTTGAACCGGAACTTTATGAATATTATTATTCATTCATTACGGCAGGATGTATAGACCTTATTCGCCGCTGGATCGCCGGGGGAATGAAGGAATCCCCAATCAGAATGGCAAATCTTGCAGGCCGCATGATCAAAAAGATATACAATAAATAAAATCCCTATATCTTTAGGACCATAGGGATTTGTGTTGGAGGCGACACCCGGATTTGAACCGGGGGATAAAGGTTTTGCAGACCTCTGCCTTACCGCTTGGCTATGTCGCCGAACTGGCTAGGGTAGAAGGATTCGAACCTTCGAGTGACGGAGTCAGAGTCCGTTGCCTTACCGCTTGGCTATACCCCAACGATGAAAAACTTAATGGGGTGGGTAGTGGGATTCGAACCCA
>CAYRNC010000118.1:0-4508 GCA_964425645.1 uncultured Oscillospiraceae bacterium
AGTATATCATAAGATAGACTTCTCTGAAAGCCCTTAATACCTTGAATAATGCATCCCGATAAAGTAGAATAAATCAGACAAGGGATTTAAGGAGGCCTGCTATGAATAATGAAATAGATGCCCGTGGCAAAAACTGTCCCATACCGGTTATGATGGCAAAAGGCGAGACGGATCGGAATGTTTTAAGTTTCTGCATTTTAGTCGACAACGTGACTGCTGTTGAAAATCTTAAACGTTTTGGTGAAAACGCCGGATACAGAATTACGGTCACGGACAGAGACGCAGATCACATCGTATCCTTTCTAAAAACTGAAACCCATTCTTCGATTCAAAACAGTGATCATCCGAAGAAAAGAAGCGGAAGCTGGGCTATTTTTGCAGGGGGAGAGGGAATGGGTGAAGGTGAAATTGAACTCGGAGTATCCCTGATCAAGATGTTTTTTTATACGCTTGCCGAAGATGACGATATACCCTGTTACATCTTATTCATGAATTCAGGAGTCAAAGTGCCTGTTTATAACGAGCAGGCAATCAAGCAACTTTGCATACTGGAGGAAAAGGGATCAAAAATCCTAGTCTGCGGCACCTGCCTGAATTATTATAACATCGGGGGAGACCTTAAAATCGGAACGGTAAGCAATATGTACGATATTACAGAAGCTCTAAAATCCGTCGATAAGGTTATAACACTGTAATGGAATACTATATTATTGTCTTCGCAAGCACCCACAGCGCTATTGTGACGGAAAAGGCTTTCAGAAAGCAATTTGAAATCACCCTGCTTCCTTCACCTAGAGATATATCACTGAGCTGCGGTATCGCCATTCGCTTCAGACCCGAAAAATTAAACGATGCAACATCCTGTTTAGACATGTTGTTTAAAGATAAAAAAATGTACGAAATATATGGTTTTTCAGACGGAATATATACAAAAGTCAAATAAGTATCCTGACATCATCCGCCAGGACTGTGACTTTTTGTTCATCTAAATATTCCAGTATTAATACCGCATATTTGCGTGATGTGCCAAGAAGATCCCGATATTCCGCCAAACTGATACTTTCGTTCTGAGCCATATGATTCCTGAGTTTCTTCATAGCTTCTTCAAAGTGGATGCGGTGCATATAATATTGATAACTGAGCCTGATCAATCGCTTTTCTTCTGCCAGAGCCTCCACCATCTGCCTGGCCAAAGCTTTGTCGCTTTCTTTTGCAACAGCCTCATCCAGATCGGGGATCTCATAGCCTGCACCCTCATAAAGCTTTTCTATCCTCATCTGCATTTTCGTATGCTCTTTTTCGTATTTAACTTCAAAAGCGGAAGAAGATATTAAGCCGGAATTCATTTGCAAAACACCCATGTCCGATAAAACATTAAAGAACAGGTCCGCATCCTTAGGGTCTTTCAAAAATAATTTATCCGCAAGTTTTTTTCGAAACTCTCCCATTTGCATGCCCCGTGAAATAGGGTTTTTCCGGTGAAAATCCAAAAGAATTGCCAAAGCAGCTTCTTTAGCCAACTTAATATGATCCCTATGAACATAATGAGATTTCGACAGTTTTAATACCAGACCCTTTTCTGCCAAAGCCTCCGCCTCAGCAATGAATTCAGGAAGCGTTTTTCCAAGTCTCACAGCAAGCTCTTGCCGATCTGCCAATGAACCGCCGACCTCACGAATCGTCTGCTCTAAAATTGCTGCATGATCCCCCGTCTCTTTAACGGCTAATGCAGATAATACTTTTTTACGAAAGCGCTTATGCTTTAAGGGGTTCGCGTCCAGGATAATGCCTCCGCCTATCGTTTCCACGGGAGAATAGAACCTTATTATAAAGCGATCCCCTTTTTTAACCGCTATATCCTGCTCAAATCTAAGTTGGGCATAGCCTTCCTCACCGCTTTTTAAAACCTCTTTATCAAGCAGCACAGCCTTGCACAATGCTTCAGCAGAACCATAATAAAGGTGAAGCCTGCTGCCGTTAAACAGACTTCTTTTAGCATCATCAAACATTCTGATTTTCACATCCAGCATCATAGTGTTTTTCAAAGAGTCCTTTGCCGCCAGCACATCCCCCCTTTTTATTTCATTCCTTTTTATGCCGACGAGATTAACCGCTGTTCGCTGACCTGCATAAGCGGTCTCTTCCGATTTCCCGTGGACCTGGATATTTCGTACCTTTGCCGTCTTTTCCCCCGGATAAACCTGAACCTCGCTTCCGATACTAATGGATCCTTCGACAAGAGTACCCGTAACTACAGTGCCGAATCCTCCCATCGTGAAAACCCGATCAACAGGTATTCGCAAAAGAAAAGGATCCTCCCTTCTTGGCTCGGTTTTTCTTACCATTTCAAGTATAAGCTTTTTTAATTCAGCTATATTTTGGCCCGTGTAAGAAGACACTGCCACGATCGGTGCATCTTCAAGAAAGGTGCCTTTAACCGTATCTGTAACGTCCTCTTTAACCATCTCAATCCACTCTTGCTCCACGAGATCGGCCTTTGTAAGTGCAATGATGCCTTTTCGGATATTCAGCATCTTCAAAATTTCAAAGTGCTCAACAGTCTGAGGCATAATGCCTTCATCAACAGCAACGGCAAGAAGAACTAAATCTATGCCGCCTATTCCTGACAGCATGTTGCGTACAAAGCGCTCATGCCCAGGAACATCAATTATACCGATATGCTGCCCCTCATCGTTCGGCATATCTGCAAAGCCCAAATCGATAGTTATGCCTCTTTTTTTTTCCTCTTTAAGTCTGTCCGTATCGGCCCCGGTTAAGGCCCTGATAAGACAGGTTTTACCATGGTCAACATGACCGGCGGTGCCGACTATAACATTATGCCTTTTCATATCTTTTCCTGCTATACTTTCTCCCACAGGTTATCAATGCCTTTGCAACGACATCCAGTTCATCTTCACTTACGGTCCTCATATCAATCAACACCTTATCCTTATGAATGCGCACGATTATCGGGGTATCACAGGATCGAAGGTCCCTTTCTATCCTGTCAGAGGATATATCGGATCCCCCGACGGATAAGGCGTAGCTCTGAATATATTGATCAGGTGTGGATCCCCCTCCGATTTGGCTTTTGGATTCTATAACCTCAATATCGAAACAGCCGTTTTTTTCACCGACCCTTTCCGCCAGCTTCAAAGCTCTGTTCTTTATTTCATCAACAGATGCTGTAATCATCGACAGTATCGGAATATTCTTTATCGATCTGTCCATATCCAGATAATCCCGAAAAACAGATTCCAATGCCGAAAGCGTCATCTTATCAACGCGCATTATCCGGGCCAGCGGATGTTCTTTCATTTTTTCAATATGTTTTTTCTTCCCGGTAATAATACCTGCCTGAGCACCTCCAAGAAGTTTATCTCCGCTGAAAAGAATCACGTCTGCATCCGCCTTTACGCTTTCAAATACAGTGGGCTCGTCTACTCCGTATGACCTAAGATCTACCATTAGACCGCTGCCCAGATCATGTATTACCGGAACATGAAGCTCTTTGCCGAGGCAGACTAATTCTGAAAGCGAAACTTCCGCCGTAAACCCTACCACCCTATAATTGCTGGTATGGACTTTTAACAAAGCTCCTGTTTCCTCATGGTTCGCGGCTTTCTTATAGTCTGAAAGAGATGTCTTATTCGTCGTTCCAACTTCTTTAAGCCTCGCCCCGCTCAGTTCCATAATTTCCGGTATTCGAAAAGAACCTCCTATTTCCACCAGTTCTCCCCTGGAGACAATAACCTCTTTATCATTTGCCAGTGCCGTGAGTGCAAGAAATACCGCCGCCGCATTATTATTCACCACCATGGATCCCTCTGTCCCTAAAATATCGCTAATCAGCCTATCTACATGGCTGTGCCGCGATCCTCTTTTTCCATCCCTGAGATCATATTCAAGTGTTGAATAATTTGCGGCTGCCTCCGCAACATTTTTGCACGCCGATTCAGATAATTTAGCACGCCCCAGATTTGTATGAAGGATTGTGCCGGTGGCATTAATGACCCGCCGCAGACTTTTTTGTTTGCTTTTTATAAGCCTTTTAATAGCTTCCTCTACAATTGAATCCAAGTTCGGTGAGGTCATGCCGCCGCCTAATATCCTTTTCCTTGTCTCTTCTATGCTTTCTCTTACCGCATCTACGATCAGACTTCTTGCCGTATTATCAAAAAAAACAAATAGGCGCTGATCCTTCAACACCTCATCAATTTTTGGAATTTGTTTTAATAATTCCTTTTTATCCATTTTTTAATCCTCCTGCCATGATAAAAATGGCGGGAATATGTGGGAATCGAACCCACCCAAGAGGCTCCTAACCCCTCGAACTGGTTTTGAAGACCAGAAGGCACACCAGCGCCCATCTATTCCCCTATCATGCAATTTATGAGCTTTACCAGTATAACATCCTTTTTTCATCTTTTCAATACCGCAAGCGTTGTAAATGTCGGAGATACCCCCAAGCTTTGCATCCGACAGTTCTTTGAAGCATCTCCGACGGC
>CAYRNC010000119.1:0-4357 GCA_964425645.1 uncultured Oscillospiraceae bacterium
TCAATGTTGTTTCTGAGGTATTGTGACTCCTTGTTGATTTCATCGGGGGAAACTACATAATTTTGCACTAAACTGGCCGCCCCCGCCCCCACTAAGGATATAAGTATCATAACAAGAGGCACCGCAAGCGCCGTTTTGACGCTCTTTTTTTGAAACCCGATCACAAATGTAATGGCCGCAACGACGGAGAGGGCTATCAATATTCGATACATCCACAACGTGACATTTATATCGGTAAAGCCGGCTCCATAGAGCACACCCGTTCTTGAATAAAGCAAAGTGTACTGCTTAAGCCAAAAGTTTACACCGACCATCAGGAAAAAGATGACGCCCAGCACCTTCAGCTGTTTTGAGGATATGGCAATGAGCTGTTTCAGATTTTCCTTGTCTAGCTGTACTCCTCCTCTTTGAGGACCGCCGGAACCGTTAAAGCCTTTAAATTTTCCTCCGAAGGCATTGTTGATAGCATCCCCGAACAAACCAAATCCGCTGCCGATATTACCCGTATAGCGCTGCTCATCTTCATCATCATATTCGGAATCGGATACCTGCTCAAAGACCTTTGGTCTTCTAAGCGATATCAGTATCAAATAATAGATGAGGCTGATCAAGGCAAAGGCGACAATGATTCCAAGAAGAATTCTGTTAACCTGAGTAATGAATTCCAGACGGAAAATATAGAAGGAAATATCCATATTGAATATAGGATCCTTAACGCTGAAATCCGTACTGTTTATAAACTTTAATATTTCGAACCAAAGTCCCGTAACAGCAGTCATCGTAACCATGGCCCCGAAAATTGCACCTAAACCCAGAGCAATACGGTTGATGTTTTTTTCACTGACCGTTGCAGTGTCCACTGTGTCAATACGCTTGTAATAGCCCCTTTTCAGAACCAGCAGATACAGATAGGAAAGCAGCGTAATGACCAGGAATGTCGGTATCCCAAGCTCTAACTGGGTAAAGAGCTTTTTGAAGAATACGCTGGTATAACCCAGTTCGCGGAACCACAGGAAATCGGTCACAAATCCGATCAAAGCCCCGAAACCGGCCGCAATTATCAAAATAACTATGATAACGGCCATTAATCCAATTCTTCCTTTTTTCAAGATATCACCCTTTCTTTCGTACTTTCGTACTTACAAATACATTTATTTCTATGCCTACCGGAATTTATACCGTCTGTTCATTTTAACAGTCTGAGCAAAGCGGCGGAAGCCTCTTCCGGCAGTGTATCTCTGCCTAATGTTAATTCTTTCAGCGATGCCAGGTAATCCAGTCTGTTTTTTATACTGTTCATCAATAGTTTTACATAATCCGCATCTCGGAAATTAGGAATGAATCCTTCAACATCGATCGTCTTCACTCCTTTAAATGATCCAAAGGAATTAAAGCCCCTCCCTCCTTCTACTATTTTTTCAATCAATTCAATGGTTACTTCCTTGGGAATTTTTTTATTTAAAAAGTGCCCCGTATTCATAATATAGCATTCAACCCTGCGGTCAAGAAAAAGGCTTTTAAATTTATCATAATCCTCTGAAAGAGCATAGGTCCTGAACGGATTGGCATAAGGTTCAAATACTAAGGCGTCTTCATCTACACCGCGAAGCAATTTTTCTGCACTGGTTCGCTTCGTAGCTAGGCATGCACCCATCACTGAGGCCAGAATAGGATCTTCCAGTTTTAATACGGGGGGAAGAGCGTTGTCCTTCATAAGCCATACTATGCTGCTAATGGGTTCGCTCAATTTATCCACCCTGTTTGCCGCCCAAAGCCTTGATTTTATTGCGCGTCCGTTGCCATTCCTTATATCCTCCGTCACGGGTACCATTTTGCCGTCTTTGTCCCGGGTTGCCCCGCAATTCTGCATGGTTATAAGGTATTTATTATCGGGAGAAGTGAGAGGATAATCCTGCGTCTTATCAAAATAGGAGGGCTCCAACGCTACGGAAGACCCGTCCTCCAATGATACCACATAAGCATCGTCATGCACTACGGTAACCTCATATTTTCCGTTGTGCTTTGCGTGAGTAAGAGTTGATTTTCCGGAACCCGACAGCCCAAAAATCCCCATTACATGCTTTATTCCGTTTTTCCCCGATACCATTTTTAATCCGCCGTGGCAGGATACGTATCCGCTTCTGTTTGCTATTCCCCAAGCGATGGTCAATGTTCCTTTTTTATGTTCGCCGAAATAGCGAAGTCCCAAAAGGGCTGCACAATTATGTTTCGGATCAAAAAAAGCGAGTCCGTCGGGATATCGTTTGTCCTTCCAGTCAGGATCTGAAAAAACGAATATATCCGGTTCATTCCCTAATCTTTTTGAATTAAGATACATGTTATCATAATGATCGTTTCTGTATTGAAAGTTTAAAAGCCAGTTGTAAAGAGTATTTTCATAGGTCTCGGGTATCAACAGATTAGCCTTTACCATGAAATCGAAATCAAGGCCGATATAGGCTTCCGTATGAAGCATTTTTTTATACCTTATACCGTAAACAGCCTCTCTCAGTATTGCGGCATAGTCATCCTCAACAACATCTTTTTCACCTGATATGACCCTGGATCCGGCAAATCTCCCGACAGTTTCACCGTCGTTAAATAATAATATTTTTGCTCCCTTTGGAAGTCCGACGGATTCCGGCTGAAATACCGGCATATCAAGCTCAATGGTTCCGGCTGAGGACTTTGCCATATTATAAATTTCTTCAAGATTAAGAACCCTTCTTACGTTGTTTCCGTAAAAAGCTGTTTCTATGGTTGTTCTGGAGCGAGAAAAAGCGATATTTTGCGAATTGATATCCTCGCGCCTGAAGTTCGAATTCGTTGCCATTACGCCTCCTTAAGAATTAATAATAACTACTTATCATTAATAGCGGAAGTAGTCTGCTATTTTAAATGTTTCATCCAAAGGTTCCAAACAATAAATCCAGCTATAGGTTTTATTTATTGTTTTCCCTCCGATTTCTTCCTTTATCTTCTCAAATGTCCATGCATAATATGCATTTTCACCTTTGCGCAGCTCACCAATCTCTAAAAGTTCAAAGGTCTGCTTTACCTTCCCTGCCTTCGAAAATGTAGTTACATTCCGATATGCCCGACTGTCTCTTTTTGTAATATCGACCACATCGCGGTTTATCCCATTCACATAATCTATCCATTTAGAATCAAAAGCGATCAGCGTTGCAATGATTTCTTTATCTATGTATAAAAAAGATCCATCATTTTCGTCTTCGAGTATGTTGTGCTTAAGCGGCACTGAATTATTAACATCTGATCTGCCGTAATCTTTACCGGCTTCATAGGACAGTTCTTCATTTGACCTGACTGTTATTATATTTTTATTATATGAAAGCGAAGATTCCACTAAAGCAGCCTTATCCGAAGCAGGATTCGGATCCGGCACAGGTTTTGGAGGCTCAGATTCTTCCCTGTCCTCAGCATCATCATTTTTATTTTCTGTTTTATCGGAATCAAAATCAACGGGCAACCCGCTATCCCAACCGCTGAATGCTTCTGAAACCGATTCCCGAAAAGAATCAATTGCTGTTACGATGGCAATCTGTCCTTTTGTTACCCTTGATGCCGCGACGCTGTCGGGCCAAAAATATTTTATCCCCAAAACTATCGCCTCAGCTGCTAAAAGTATAACTATTACAGCAAGAACGCATCTTTTTATACAGTGACCTTTTTTCTTTTTTGCGGTTTGGGTAACGTTTTCAAACCAAAGCGTTGATTCCGGGCTTTCAATGACAGCTGCTTTAGGTTCTTCCCTTGCCGGAGATTCCTTTTCCGGCTTCGGGAGCTTGTCCTTTTGGCAGGATTCCGGTTCGGAAATAGACTCATCGCGTGATGCAGCTTCTTCTTTTACCGATTCACCGACCAGGGGCATCTTTGTAAGTTCCGCATCCAGCTTTTTTTGGAATTCTTCATTTTCTATTTTAAATGAGAAAAATCTGTCGGCCTCCCCGATCTCTTCTTCCAGAATTCCTCTGTCGGAAACCTTATCGATGCCACCCCGTCCCCATTCAAACTTTATATCTTCAGTTTTCTTATGTTTCGGGAAATCATAGACGTTCCAAACAAATTCCGAATCTTTTTTTTCTTCCTTTGATTCGTCAATGTGCTCAGCCATTTGCGCATCCTCCCGCATTATCAACTCTTTAAAACTGTACTGTTATATTATAATACACAGACCATTATATAGCAACGCCAGTTTTATGCCGCTTGCGGGCTGCGGAACCGGAAAAACAGATTGTTAAAAGGTTTAATTCACTTTGTTTACGGTACTGTACTTTCGTTTAGCAAATGAAGGGAAAGGATAACGGAATGATAAATAAAAGAGCGGGAAGTCCCC
>CAYRNC010000120.1:0-4194 GCA_964425645.1 uncultured Oscillospiraceae bacterium
AAAGAATTATTTTGTAACGTCGGAATCATTCTCGTACCTTATGACGGAAGAAGGGGATCCCCATTATACATGCATCTGCCTCATTTTTTTGTGATGTGTTGATTTCACCCCAAGGCTTGATGTCAATCATATTAACCCGCTCCTTTCTGCTTTGAAAATACTGTGTCTTGGTTTTGTGTCTCAGCCGGGGATCCTTCGCAGCCGCGGTGGTCCGCAGGACCGGCTATCTTCATGGTATTCTAATAATTCAGACATTAGTACCCTATAAAGTAGTACGATTGGTGTAATTTTATACTGACAAAGTAGTAGATTAATCTTGCAATATGGGATATTATTAACCTGACATCTATTTATTTATGTAATCGGTGAGGGAAGATGTTGGATCAGGGGCAATGGGAAAAAGTAAATGAGATTATCGCATCCATACATTCCACCAGAAATGCTAATGTCATGAGAACGGTATTTCTAAAGAAGCTGATGGGGATAATAAATTTTGATTTTTCCGATTTTAATATCGGTATGATGAGGAATACCGCAAGTCCATATCTGGTTGATCCTATAGTAGTCAGCAAGTTCGACAGAAAATTCGAGGAGGAATTCATCTGTCAGTATGAAAGCATTTATGCCCCTATGGACTATGTTAACTGGCTGTTCTTAAGCAGTGAATCATTGGTATACAGGGAATCAGATCTGGTAAACGAGGAAGTGCGTAAAAAAAGTCCGTTTTATCTTCAATATTTAAAGGTCTTTGATTTGGTTAATATAGCCGGTATGGTAATTGCCAGCGGCGGTCAGTTTGTAGGCGCCGTTACGTTGTACAGGCGCGAAAAGAACGGAGATTTTACCGATGCAGATATATATGTATTGAAACAGCTTCTGCCTCACTTGCAAAATATATTTGATACCCGGGAGGAAGTTCTTAAAAAGAATGCAAAAAGCCTGTCTTATCTGTTAAAGAATCAATACCAAATTACCAACAGGGAAATCGAGATTATAGGATATATTTTGAGCGGGCATAGAAATGTTGATATCGCAAAGTGTTTGTCCATATCGCCGAATACGGTAAAAAAACATATTTATAACCTGTTCTATAAGCTAGACGTAAAAAGTCGTGTGCAGCTTGTAAACTTTATATACGAAAACCAATTGCAGGACCTGTGGGGTATGTAAGCGATAAAAGGCCCGAATATTTTCAAAAAAGACAGCGGTCGGGGAGGATTGTAATGCGTTACATCGATTTGAGAAGCGATACGGTAACTATGCCGACAAAGGAAATGAGAGAGGCCATGGCAATGGCAACCGTAGGGGATGATGTGTATGGGGACGACCCTACGATAAATCAGCTTTCGGAGTTGGCAGCGGAAAAAGTAGGAAAGGAAGCGGCTTTATTCGTACCAAGCGGCACCTTTGGAAATCAGGTATGTCTGTTGACTCACACTAAACGCGGTGATGAAATCATCCTTGGAGAGGATTGCCACATAACGCTTCATGAGGTCGGGGCTGCCGCAGTGATCTCGGGTGTTCAGCTTCGTACTTTGCCATCTGAAGACGGTATGTTGGATACCGTCGATGTAGAAAAGGCAATACGCCCTTCAGATGATATACACTATCCTCGTACAGGTCTGGTATGTGTCGAAAATGCTCACGGGCTTGGTACCGTTATTCCATTGGAAAAATTAAAGGCTGTCAAAACGGCGGCGAATAAAAAGGAGATACCAGTTCATATGGACGGAGCTAGGATCTTCAACGCGGCGGTATCATTGGGAATTGATGCGCGGGAAATAGCTTCCTGCTGTGATTCCGTTATGTTTTGCCTTTCCAAAGGGCTTGGTGCTCCGGTAGGATCAATGGTGGCTGGTACAAAAGAATTCATTCAAAAGGCCAGAAAAAACCGCAAGCTTATGGGTGGCGGGATGCGGCAGGCAGGAATTCTTGCAGCCGCGGGTATCGTGGCTTTGGAAAGAATGATCGACAGATTGCATGAGGATCATGAAAATGCAGCCTATTTGGCCGATAGGCTTTCTTGCATTAAGGGGGTACATGTGTATGAAAAACGCCTTGATATAAACATGGTGTTTTTTGTTATGGATGAAGGTCTCGTATCCGAGCAGCACCTTGTGGGACATTTTTTAAAAAACGGAATAAAGATTTGCGGTGTTGAAGAAGGCGAATGGAGATTCGTAACAAATCTTAACGTATCAAAATCGGATATCGATTATGTGATAGAAAAATTTAAGGAGTGCCTGAAATAGTATGTTCTTAAAGCCCATCCAGCCATATTTCTGCATCCATATCGCTTGGCATCTGCCATCCCTTTACAGGCGACAGGCTGACACTTCCCACTCTCGGGCTGTCCGGAGAGCAGTTTCGTTTAAATTGCTGGCTAAAAAATCTTCGATAAAATTCTTTCAGACACTTTTTAATAAATGTTTCTTCGTAATCATCCTTGAAGACATTTTTTGCAATGCACAGAAGTTTTCTTGGAGGGGTGCCGTTGCGAATAATGTGGTAAAGAAAAAAGTCATGCAATATATAGGGTCCTACTGTATCTTCGGTCTTTTGAATGAGATCGCCCTTTTCATCGAGGGGGAACAGTTCGGGAGAAATAGGCGTAGCCAATATGTCCTGCAGGGTTTGGGATAGCAATTGTGCATCGCTTGAAACAAGCGTTTTATTTTTGATAAGGATTTCCTTGGCAAGCCATGAAATAATGGCAGATATCAAGGTTTTGGGTACATTGGCATTTATGTTGTACATACCCATATGGTCACCGTTGAAAGTGCACCACCCCAGGGCTCTTTCTGACAGGTCGCCCGTTCCTATCTGTATGCCGCCTTCTTTGTTGGCTATATCCATCAGGATCTGGGTTCTCTCTCTTGCCTGCGCATTTTCGTATACCGCATTGAGAATATTTTTGTCATGGCCTATATCCCGGAAGTGGATCAGCACAGATTCAGCTATCGGAATTTCACGAATCTCCGTGTCAAGAAGTTTCATTAAAGATATGGCATTATCATAAGTCTTTTTTGTCGTTCCAAAACCCGGCATTGTTATTCCGACGATATCCTTTGAAGGACGCCCGAGGATATTTAAAGCTTTAGCGGTTACAAGCAGTGCCAGCGTTGAATCAAGACCTCCGGATATGCCTAATATTATCTTTTTTGAACGGGTGTGTTCGATTCGCTTCGCTAACGCGGCAGATTGGATTTCAAAAACTTCTTTGCAGTTTTCAAAAGCTTTATTCAGGTCTTCAGGAACAAAGGGTGTTTTGGAATAGTATCTGCATATCGAACGGATATCTTTCACCTTCGGCAGGGTTTCAATTGAGATTATACGAGCCTGATCACGCAGTTGATTGCCTTTTTCGGACTTTCTGTATCTTATTTTTGCCGGATCGAAATCTCCGAATGTAAGGGAATCCTCAAAGGGAAGTACAGATCCTTCACTGATAAGACTTCCGCATTCCGAAATTATGCGGTGGCCGCTGTAGACGGATGATGTTGTGGATTCGTGAGGGCCCGCTGATGCATGTACAATTCCGCAATTGTTAATCCTGCTTTCCATGAGGACCCGATATCTGCGATATGAAGCCTCCCCCACAATCTGTTCATCCGCAGCCGGTCTGCAAAGGATATGCGCATCAGAACAGTCAAACGGACTGCCGCCTGCAGAAACGGTAAGGCCGCTAGTCCGATCATGAAACAACAGATTGCCGAAAGGGATCGATTTCCCGAGCAAAGGGAAGGTTCTGTCAGAAAAGTCCGGGGCAGCAATGCCGATGAGTTCACCTTTTTGAAGAATCGCTGTGCAAGAATTGAAGGTATTTTCGATTCTTAGAAACACCCCAAGAACAATAAGGCTTTTAATGTCTGCCGTATTCTTACATATGCTGTTTAGCTCCTTAAGCTGTTCGCTGTAAAGAAACTCTTGGCGCAAAAGGTCACCGGAGGTGTTTCCGGTAATGCACAGCCTTGGAAATACAATTATCCCGGCATCTTTTTGATCAGCTTCTTTTGCCAGTTCTACAATTCTTTCACCGTTAAATCGCGTATTGCCGATCCTTAATACGGGTGCTATGGCAGCTGCACGTATAAAATCAATATTGGCCATGACAACCTCCTGTTTGGGACTTTTTACTTATTATATAACATATGTGTAAAAGTATCAGCAAGTTTTATAAGTCCGTTGACATTT
>CAYRNC010000121.1:0-4087 GCA_964425645.1 uncultured Oscillospiraceae bacterium
GAATAGAAAAAAACCATGGAATCCTTCCCTTCAATGCCGGAGATTAATATATCATGAGGCGGATTGTTGCCCAACCGCTCAATCTCCGCATATCCACTTTCTCCGGTCAGCATAGGACCGTTGTATTGGTAGATCGTGTCGCCGAGCGGTGGGGTCCCTGGTTCATGGCTGAGAATCGCATGTGCTCCCCCTGCGCCAATCCTCAGAAAGGCAAGATCCAACACGGGTCGCGACGTTACCCGCTCCAGGCGCCCCTCCCTTACCGTGAATAGCCCCGCTTCGCCGTAAATTCCGGGCCCGCCTTTTTCATCATATGGTTCACCATGATGTTGACGAATCATCGGATGGTTTTCGGGAGGCCAATACTTTGCCGCGTCTTTATCAAGTACTGGAACCTTATAGGTATCGGTTACGGTCCAGTCATCAAGGCGCACACCCTGTATCATGCCAAAACCATTTCTTTCGCTGTACAGCACGGCAAGCCCGTTTTCCGTTCCGATAAATATAGTTTCTGTTTCAAGTATGCGGCTGGTCACGCCGTTTTTCGTGAACACATATACAGTGCTGTCAACCGTTACAACAAGCTTGCCACCGTCCAAAAGGTAAGGTTCTTTATAGTGTTTGCTGTCTATCCCGAAATCCTTACCTGCAGCGATTATTTCCGCTTCTGCTCCATCCGAGGTAACAAGGGTCACACCTTTTTCGTGCCATACACCCAAGAAATCCTTACCCGAGGAAGACTTGCCGCCAAAGGTGGTAAAATAGGCTATGTCCTGAGGTTTTGGCACCTCTTCTTTCGTCCAGTGCGCCACTTGGCTTTCCTCAAGAGTCAGACAATCCATCCGGTAAAGTACAGTCTTCTCGTCTTCAGATTTCCATGCATAAAAATGCCGTGTGTCTGTAGCGGGATAAGAGGTATCGCCTACTATGTCCCCCAGTGTGCTTTCGATGAATGGAACCCCCACAAGAAAAGCAGCTAGTTTACCTCCTTCAGTGCGGGCATAATTTACGGGGTAAACCTTAATTCCGGCCTTTACAAACTGTTCCGCAGTAAATACACCCTTCCTAATCAAATACTGTGCTACCGTTATCAGTTCCTTACGATCTTTG
The DNA here is from genome assembly GCA_964425645.1 of uncultured Oscillospiraceae bacterium. Taxonomy (GTDB): domain Bacteria; phylum Bacillota; class Clostridia; order Peptostreptococcales; family Anaerovoracaceae; genus CAYRNC01. The sequence goes on from CAYRNC010000121.1 coordinate 1,111, forward strand.
TGGTAATCGCAGCGCATAAATCGCACCATCATACTTACTGCATCGGCACGAAAAAAATCAGTTCCCGGTGAATCCTGATTATCCCGATCTATAAAGCTACGCTCCGCCTCTGTACCCACACCTGATGAAATGAAATCATCACAGCCAAGAGAAATGCGGCTGAGCATAGTTGCAAATTGCCAATACGTTACATTTTGTGCACTGCCGTAGCGTGTTGCCCCTATTCCATAAGTAACCTTATTTTTATATAGCCATCCCACATAGTGATCCGCCCATGCAGGAACATCTTTGAAAGGGTGTTTGTTTTTCTGTGCCAGAGCATTTTTTTCCTCACCCATAAATCTTACAATCAGGGTAGCTGCTTCCGCACGAGTCAGATGCCTATGTAATTCAAATCCTTCATTTGTACCAATGAATAAACCCAGGTTTTTCAGCATCTCCGCCTGATCCTTAGCTGCATTGTTGATTCCATTTGTGACGATTTTGGAGCCAGAGACATTAACATTATCCGGAATCAGTGCGCTCACAGTTATAGTTCCCATAAAGTACACGGCAACCGCAACTAATAAAAAAGTTTTCCCCTTTGGCATTTTTTTCACCTCCAGCCGATATTACAGCTAAATGCATCATCCCACCCGCTATTCTATTTTAATGACTCAGTTATGTATGGCGGTAATGTTAATTCCGGATATCATCTGTTTTAGTGGGTGACTTGAACTCACACGTCACCACACTGTATTTTCTAACATATGTTCTAATACGAACCTGATTCTCTCGTTCATATATTATCCTCACATTCCGCAGAACGTTTTTTAAATTGCTTTTTAGCCTTGTAAAGCATAAAAAGTCAGATCCACAGATCTGTTGAAAGCTTCCCTAAATCAGCTTGTAGGCTAAAGAATGTAATTCTACGCGTACCGGGCAGAATTCAGCGGTTAATCACCACGATCTACTAAACAAAAAAATGCTGCCTGTTTAACAGGATATTCATTTATAACCCCAAGGGCGACAGATTCCATATTATCCATAGCAAAATCCCCCCTTACTTTTACTAAAATTATTTTATCAGAAAAAAAAGAAAGTTTCTATCATAATTAAAAATGGATATCATCTTCAAGTGGGTTATTTGAAACAGCACCTCCAATACATTTACCTTTTTTGTTTTTCATTTTAAGCCCGCATCGAAAGAAAAACGCCGAATCCCAACGTTTCAGCGTTCATTTTTGCCTTTCGGATACTTTGTGGTAGTAATTTCAATTATAGATATCACCTATTTTAGATAGAAATTTGAATTGGTCATTTATGTATGCCCATATTGTAATTTCGTCAGCAATCGTCACATTGAATTGAGCATCTCCATTAAATGTTACTTTCATTAGGAAATTACCTGGGAGCCCAGATTTGTGCAATATCCAAGTACGCTCGCTACGATTTTTTATCTTTTAGAAAAATAAATGTACCATACCTTCATTGATATTATTAGCTTTAATATTTTAAAACCGACAATTTCCTTTATGCTGCTAGAATAAGGCCCAAAAGTGTATACTACATCCCATTCAAAAGGCGCATTCTCATTTATTTGAACAACATCGCTATTAATAGATTTTATTGAATTTGCTAACTTCTGATTATTTATAAGGTAGATTCCCTATAATTAAATACCCTATTATAATTGTTAAGGAAAATACAACTTTGCTAGTTTTAATTTTCTTCTCATCTAACCACTTCCCTCCTGCTATATAAATAACATTTGGATGCGGTTTCCGATCCTTCCGCGACGTTTGGATTCCTCCTCGTTACATCATAGACAAGATTGCTTTTACTCAATATATGCAAAGGGACAAACGCTGATGCATTTCCCGCAGGTGTCGGCACTTTTTAGATTGGTGGATGCCATAATTTTCGCTTCGTGCTCGTTCAGCCTATCCTGGCAGGCAAATTTATTGACCGAATCGGGACTCAAAGCCTGTACCGGACAAATCTTGAAGCATAGACCGCATGTTCCCTTAGTTACATAAAGGCATTTGCTATCCACAGGTTGCTTGTCAGATTTTAGAACAGCTGACGTAATAACGCTGCAAAAACGTCCGCCGGAACCTTTTTTTGTAATCAGTAGCCTATTTGCGCCAAATGTCCCCAGTCCTGCAATGAGGGCTGCACTGCGATGTGACCAATAGCACTTCAAATCCTTTGGATCGTATGTATGAGTTGGCGGAATTGTTTTAGCTGAATAACCTATATCAATAAGATAATCGAATATTGCCTGATTTATAGTATTAAAGTGTCGATTGGTTTCCTGATATGCCTCACTCCATAGCAGAGAACCGTCTGCCACTCGCTTCGGTTGTGCAACTACTTCTTTTGTAAAAGGAACGAAATAGCTGATTACACTTTGTGCATCTGATAGGAGTTCTGTGGGGTGTAAGTGCCACTCCCCGATCAACCGCTTCAGGTCGAAGTAGCGATTATCGCTTGCCGATGAATATGAGACTATCGGTTTCCGAAACAGATCGGGACGATTTAACGCATCCACTTGTTCGTCTATAATGTTTTCTATGGTTTGTTCCAACATTATGTTTATAAATTTCACCTCAAGCAATAGGCGTTCACCCTAAGTAAGAAAAATAGCCTGTTTAGCAGCAAATCTATATCTAAATCCTTCTTCTTCCTACCAACGGTGCGGAATCGTTCACAACCTTTATTCGCACTCGCATTCTTTATCGGTGAGCTTGGCGGTATTAAGTCCAAGATGCTTGCATAGGACAATAGCCTTTGCATTGTTAGTGGTTTCGTACTTGCGCACATCAAGATAGGTTCCTTAATATGAGCAAGCATATCCGCATATTTCGAGGAGGACTTGTCTTTTTTATGGCTGTTGCGCAAATCTTTTAGCTTTTCGTCAAATGTTAACCTTGCGTTCATCGTATTACCCGCCATCCGTTTCCATTATACAACAAAACATCACGTTCTAAAAGCA
>CAYRNC010000122.1:0-3996 GCA_964425645.1 uncultured Oscillospiraceae bacterium
CATTGAAATATCAATAAATTAGTGGTGGCCACTAAGAAAATAGTAGACACTACGTTTTGCTGCGAGGGGGTACACTTATGAAGCGTTTGTTTTCCGTTTGTATATTAGTTCTTGTTCTGGCAGGAGTTCTTTTTATACCTTCTTTTGCCTATGGGCAAAATAGTCATTCAAAAATACCTGTATTGGTCGATGGGCTGCCAATAGCTTTCGATGTGGAACCGATAATTGAAAGCGGAAGGACCCTGGTGCCGTTTAGGGCTGTTGCTGAAGCGTTAAATGTTGAAGTCGGCTGGGACGGAAATAAAAAGATAGTCAGTGCCGTTCACGATGGGGTTACTGTCAAATTACAGATAGATAATAAGGTTGCCTATGTAAACGATGTCGTTGTAACTTTGGATGTGCCTCCTGTAATTAAAAATGGCAGGACTTTAATTCCTTTACGCTTTTTTAGCGAATCATACGAATGTGATGTTTTATGGGATGCTCCCAATAATACCGTTAGAATCATTTCTCCTCCGAGGGAAATGTCAGTTATAGGTTTCTATGCGCTTGGGGACAAACAGACAAGCAGCTGGACTAATCTTTTCGGCAAACCTTATCCGGAAACGAGGGACGGAAATACAGATGCTGTGGGTGATTTGGCATTGGGATGGTATAGTTTAGACAGGGATGGCAATTTGCTGACCGCAAGCAGAACCGGCTGGCAAAGACCGGATGGATGGGAACATGTATTGGAAGCTGCCGAAAGATATGGCATCAAAAGTGAAATGGTGGTCCATGTAACCGACGGCGATTATACTTTAAAATCCTTGTTAAGTGATCAATACGCAATAAGCAGGGCTATTGATGAACTTATGGGAGAAGCCATACTGTACCAGGGTATTAATCTTGATTTTGAGGGATTAGGCTATGGGAACGATGAGACACAGTTAAAGAAGACAAGGGAGAGTTTTAATAATTTCGTCGATCTTTTAGGGGAAAGGACGAAGGCCGAGGGCCTAAAACTGACCCTTACAATTCACCCTCCTAATAGTGCATATAAGGGTTATGATTACAATTATTTAGGGAAAATTGCCGACAGAATTGTAGTTATGGCTTATGAATATGGTGCAAAGCCGGAACCCAACTTTCTGGTGATTCAGGCAATAGAACAATCTTTGCAGGATGTATCTAAGGAAAAACTCGTATTGGGCATTTCCGTTCCAAGCGAAAACTCACAAAGCTTTCTTGCGAAAATAGGTATCGCCAAGAAGTACCAACTCGGTGGCATAGCCTTATGGAGATTGGGATTGCTGACAGATGAGATGTGGGATCAGGTACGAAACTCCATAGAGGTAAAATAGTGGCTAAACCTTTAGAAAGCAACAGGGAACAGTATCAGCTGCTCCCTGCTGTTATCTATAGGTTATGATAATTTGTGCGATGAATTATTGAACGCTTTAAGCGGTCGATAGATACGCCTCCAATATCTGTCGCTATTATATTTTTAATAGTTTGGCAGCATTATTATAGAATACATGCTTAAGGGATTCATCATTTAATCCGCTCACCAATACACGGGATATTTCAACAACAGGATGATGAAACGGTGAGTCAATACCAAACATCAATCTGTCTTCCCCTACTACTTCATAAGCCTCCTTAATCTTTGTGTGCATCGGCATCCCAGAGTTCTCCAAAAAGATATTGGGATATTTTTTTGCCATATCGATCGCTGCCTGGATATACATACCATTGCCATGACCCATATGAATCATTACAATTTTTATTTCTGGATACGTTTCGGCAAGCTGCGCCACGCTCCATGGTAAGGAAAACGGAGGATGACCTGTATGAATCATTACAGGTATATCATGATTTCCCGCAAACTCCATGATTGGGAAAACAATAGGATCATTTGCAATAAACGAATGAAACAGCGGATGAAGTTTGATAGCCTTAAATTGATGATTCTCCAAAGAATTTTTCAGTTGTGCCAACGTTTTTTTTCCATCGTAGGGATTGACCCATGCTGTCCCGACAAGCCTTTCGGGGTATTTATCTGTCGCTTTAATGCTTTCATCCATTGGGAATGTGGAGATAACAGTTTTTACAATATTGTATTCATTCATTTGGTCAATTAATTGCTCAGCCGTAATCCCAACATCGCTCCAGCCTCCGAAATATCCTATGTGGCTGTGAGCGTCAATCTTTTTAAATTGTTTTATTTTCTTTGAAATATTGTTTAGCATTTCGGTTTTTCCCTCTTTTCCAATTGTAAAGGATTTATTTAAAAGCTGTTTCCAAAGCCGCTATAATAAGTTTATCATGACTTTGTATATATAATAATGAACAGATTCTATTATTTTTGTGATATCAAATTAAATAATTTTAGCTCTTTGTATAAAATAACTGTCCGACTGTATACAGATTATAGCGATGCGATAGGTGCAGTATGATTTGTAAAGAATTTTGATGTGTTCAACGCTGAACAATTGTTTTTGTCCGCAGGAATGCAATGCCGTTTTCAAAGCTTAAGAAACGGAATAGTTCAGATATTAATAATTACAGCTTGAAAATGGGTGCATGTCATTTGTTACTTATTATTATATTATAGAATAATTATGGAAGCCGGGATAGGATTTTGAATTTTCCCCCATCAATGCTATACTATATAGTAGGATGACAAACCAGATTTTACATTGCAGCCCCAAAAGAAATAGTAGTTTTCTGCAATAAACTATAGAAAGGATACTATACATGAAATTACACAACAAGCAGGTAATGCATAAGATTTTCGGTAAAGGGGAGATTGTTCAACATGATAATTCATATATTCAAATAGAATTTTCTTCAGGGGTCAAGAAATTTGTCTATCCTGATGCATTTGAATCATTCCTTACGCTAAGCGATCAGAGCGCAATTGATTTTGTTAAAGTTGCACAAAAGAAAAGACGTAAACAAAAAGCATATGATCAAATAAAAAAAATGCAAGCTGTGCACAATAGAAACCGACGACGTTTTTTAGAACAAAACGTTGCTCAAAACAAAATTAATCCTCGATCGCAGGTGGCTTTTTGGTGCAGGGATCATGAACTGAACAGTATATTTACCAATTGGAACGTTTTCACCGGCGTAATTAAGAGCGGCCGGAGAAAAGGTGATCCAAGAAGGTTGGCACAGATCAGACAAAACAGCACCGTTCTTTTAACAGGCAGAGACGTCAGTGAGGCAGAGAAAGACAGGCGCATTCTGGGCATATTTATGGTGGGGGAAAATTTCAATCTCAAACATTGTAAAGATGGATACATTCCGGCGCATTCTGAATACAGACTGTATCTTTCAGAACAGGAATCGCAGAAGATGCTTTTTTGGAACTATTATGTTAATAAAAAGTATCCTGATCGAATGGTCTGGAACACGGGGCGTTATCGTTATTTTGATAATAGATATACGGCCCAAATTTTAAAAGATATAGTATCGCTTAAAAAATTACAACAGGATAAAGAACATGTGCAGCGTTTCTTTGAATACTTTTGCCAGATGAATATGATAGATATGGAAGGATTAGCTGAACCTGAAGGTGCTCTTATTCCTGTATAAAATAATGATCGGTTTATCCGCTGTATGAAACTATGACCGTTTGCCTGGAGGGGTCAATTAACGAATCACATAAGGACATGGAAAGGAATTGAGACCGGGCAGTGCGATATGGACGAGATCCGAGGCGTATGCGATACACCCGATATGGTGCAACGGAAAGCCTGAAATTAGCATAAAGGAAGGGCACCGGGCCCGGCGATATATCCGGGCGGGGCGGTACGCCCCTTTTTTATTTGGCACACCTACACACCGAGAACCCTGTAAAATAGCCGTGCCGGTGGAACGTTTTTGGCACGCTATACGGCAATAGGGCATTATAAGGGGCAAAGCACTTGAATGATTACGGTATAAACCCAAAATGCGAAACCGCCATGCACGTTGATGTTCCAACATTTGTGGCGGTTTACAAGTGGT
>CAYRNC010000123.1:0-3852 GCA_964425645.1 uncultured Oscillospiraceae bacterium
CCTCTCCTGCAAAAAACAGACCGGGAACAAGGCGGGATTCCATAGTACGTCTATCCACCTCATTCGTCCTGACACCGCCGGCGGTAACCTGGGCATCGCTGAATCCCTTGACCCCCTTTATCGGCAGGTAAAAGGCCTTTAAAAGGTCTGCAAGGACTTCCAAATCCCCGAAGCTTAAATCGCCTGCAAAAAGCTTTTTATCCACCCCCCACCGCTTAACATAAAAAGCCGCCAGTTTTCCATGCACCACGCCATTTAGAAATTCACCTGCCGTGCGGGATGAAAGAAAACCGCGCCGCCTCGCCAACATTTTAAGCAAATCGGGTTTCCCGATGTCGGGAAAAAGATCCACCTTTACATATACCTTTCGCCCTGCTCTCAAACATCGACTTAGTTCAAATATGCATATGCCCGATAAACCCTCGTTCGTAAACTGTATCTCACCGTGTTGGACCGTCAACTCTTTTCCCGCTTCATAAAGAGCCACACTTCCTTTTGCCCGCACCCCTTTTAACTTTGAAAAACCATCGCAGTCTACGAGAATCTGCACAAGAGCGGGCCTTGGAGGCACAATATAATGGCCGAGGTTTTCCGCAAAGACGTAGCCGTCTCCTGCAGAGCCGTATTGGCATCCCGCCATACCTCCTGTTGCGATGATAACGGATGCGGCAGTATAAATCTTCCCTGTTTTATCTTCTATACTGAATTCTTCCTGAAATTTTGCAATACGGACCACGGTTGTACCCAATAGACAATTGATATTCGCCTCTGCTATAGCCTTTTCAAGAACCTTTTTTACCGACCGGGCCTGCTCGTCGGCCGGATATCGCCTGCCAATGGAGTCTTCTCGAATAAACAGGCCGATGCTTTCAAAAACTTCCTCTGTCTTCTTAGGACCCATCAGAGCAAGAACATCTTTTGGGAAACCTTTTTGTTCTCCGCCGTACTCTTTGAGAGAACAGTCTCTGTTTGACAGATTGCATTTCCCGTTACCTGTCGCAAGCAGCTTTCTGCCAAGGAATTCATTCCTTTCAAAGATGATGATATCATCTCCCGGGATCATTCTTCCTGCAGACAGGGCCGCCATCATTCCCGATGCCCCGCCCCCTATGATCGCCACCCTGTAATTTTTCCGATTCACACGTTATCCTTTCCTTGAAAAACGGGATGCATAATGGTACCATATTCTGTGCGATACTGTATTGCAAAAAAGAATAGTTGGAGCATGATATGTCCCGTATATTTAAATTCCTGATGCGTCTTTTACTTCTTCTCCTGATTATCGGCGCATTGCTGTTGGCCCATTCAAAATATGTAGAGCCCTTTCGAGTGATCATTAAAAATATCACCATATCCTCGCCTCATGTGGGCGAAAATGCCGACGGGCTAAGAATTCTTGTATTCGCCGACACGCATTTCGGTGACTTTTATTCGCCTTTGCATTTTGAGAAAGTGGTATCCTCCATAAATTCGGAAAACCCTGATCTCGTATTTTTCCTCGGAGACCTCATAGACCATTATATTGAATATAAGGGGGATCCGAAAGAAATAAGCTTGCTTCTTGACAAAATCGAGGCCCCTTTGGGCAAAGCTGCCATTTTCGGCAATCATGACTACGGCGGTGGAGCGGAATACGTTTACAACGATATCATGAAAAACGGTGGCTTCCTCGTCCTTATAAATGAGAGCCGATATCTTTCAGAACAAGGAATCAGAATAACCGGAATCGATGATATTGTCATAGGAAGGGGAGATTCGAAAGCTGCAAAAGATGAAAAAATCGAAAACGGGGATCTCTTTCACATAGTACTGTCTCATGCTCCCGATCTGGCCGACCAAATCGCACATTACAGCGTGGATCTGGTGCTTTCCGCCCACACCCATGGAAGACAGATCAATATAAAGGGCTTCGATGAAAGAATTTTACCTGCTTACGGCACAAAATACATCCGGGGCATCTATTCACTTAACAATGAAAGAAAGGCACGCCTTTACGTCAACGCAGGAATAGGCATGACCCAGCTGCCCTTCCGATTTCTGTCACCTCCTGAGCTCACTGTTTTTACGCTTGAAAATACCGACTGACCTTTTTTTCTTCTTCCCCAGATCGGTGCAGTCCACCTCCAATACGCTCATTAAAAACAGAAAGATGGGTACCCCGATAAGGAGTCCCCATACTCCCATGTAATGCTCGGCCACCAATAAAATAACGAACACAAAACATATAGGCAAATCGGTTTTATCCGACATAAGCTTTGGGTTAAGCATATAGGCCTCAATCCCGTGTATTGCCAATATCATGATCAGCACCGCAATGACCTTTGAAAAACCTCCGATATTGAATGCTATGACAGACAGAGGGAAAATAGATATGACAACCCCTGCAACGGGAATCAGCCCCAGAAAGAAAATCATTATTCCCAGGCCAAGCACTTGAGGAAATCCCAGAATAAGCAACATTATCATAGAAATTGACGAATTAATTGCAGAGATGGTAACCTGCACGCGCATGACCTTGCCAAATGTTACGACGAAGCTTTTGCCGAATGACATGAGATATGCATAAATGAAAGAGATGCGGCTTTCCGCCATTCTGTCTGCAAACCTTCTGATTTTCTTTTTCTCCAAAATCAGAAAGAAACTAAGTATTAAGGATATAAAAAGTGATAAACCGAATATGCTGACACGAGTTATGACCTGCGTCAGTATCCGCCCCGCTTCAACAAGATAGGTTCCAAAATCAAGCTCTTCAACGGCTGCATAGAACCTTTCATCCATTATCTCCCTTAACGACCCTATATCAAAATTTATAAGTGCGTTGCCCACATCCACGATCTGCGAAACTATCTTCGGCATGAATTCGTAGCTTATAATCACTAAAAGAAAGATAAATACAGCATAAAGCGCGGAGAGGATCAGCCCGTCAGGTATCTTAATCGGCACTACCTTTACCAGACGCCTTTGCACGGCATCCGTAAGATGATAGAAAATAAAAGCGATTATAAAAGTTAAAAGAGCTATATCTATCATATACCATACGGTTATGAAAGCTATGAGGATGATTACCCAGGAAATCATCTTCTCCCTTATGCTTCCCTCGATAGGGCTGAACTCCTTTTTATCCATAGGATTTCCGTTTCTCATGTTAATTCCGATCCATACTGTACTTTTCTCATGTAAATACCGGTTGCTATCTGGTTGGCGCCCTGGAGAATGAAAATAAGTCCTATAAGCGAGACCATCGCAAGCCCGATAATCATCGGATGAGCAAAGGAAAATACTCCCGCTCCCACGCTTAACAGACCGAAACCCAATCCAAAATACCAACCTTTCAAACCTGAAATTCCGATGACCACAGAAGCGACGATCCTTAGAACACCCGCAGTTAAAATCCACATACCGAAGAATACAACCTGCATCTCTTCTGTGATGAGCAGGCCGGTAAGCAGCATTGCAGATAATATCGCTGACAGAATGCCATCGGCTAATTGCCAGCCATTATGGGACATTTTCAAAGCGTCAGCCCATACCTTTGTTTTTTTGTCGAACCGCTCTTTGTACAGCAGCGAAGAAATTATATTGCTTATTCCCGCAATAAGCATCGCCATGCCCAACACAAACGCAAAAGATAAAAAAGTAATGCCCGGGTTGGCAAAACACCATACGCCGACCGCTACCAAAAGAACACCGGATCCAATTGTCACAAATCTCATGTCTTACCCCGCTATCTGCTTCTCTTTAGTAATTATAGCCCCTCTTACGAAAGACGTCAATAATTGGAATCCTTTGAACGAATAAAGGGAGATTGCAAGTTTAATTGCCCACCATTTATTACCAACCATGTTTATGCTA
>CAYRNC010000124.1:0-3684 GCA_964425645.1 uncultured Oscillospiraceae bacterium
GACCGCTGCTTCGATGGTTTTGAAAATTTGGCTGAAATCAGGGCGTATTTGGGCGGAAACCTTAACTTGGCAAGCCCGATAAATCAAAGCGGCGATCTGATATCCAGAATAAAGAGTGCCTCTCCGATACCCCTTCTCAGGCATCATTTCGGACTCCCCAATCTGGAAGACACCATAAATGGCATAAAAAAGATTGCAGAATCCAAAGTACTCGACATTATCTCCCTGGCACCCGATCAAAATGCTCAAGAATCATTTTTTCGCCCAAAAGATATGGATCCAAGGTTGGATGGAGCAGGGGGCGCACCCCTTCGCACCGAAGAAGACCTTTTACAAATCAAAGAAGCTGCAAAGGCAGGCAACCACCCCCTTTTGCGTATCTATAGCGGTACGAGGGACCTGATATCCTGGGCGGAATTATCGGCAAGAGCGATTAATAATGCCTGGGGAGCAGTACCTCTTTGCTGGTACAGCTCTCTTGACAGGCGATCAAACAGACCTTTAAAAGAGGCCATAAAGGAAAATCAAAGCGCCATGCGCTGGTACGGAAAGTCGAACCGCTGTCTTGAGGTTAATGAATCTCATCACTGGAGCTTAAGGGATGCTCATGATACTGTAGCCGTAACAGCTGCTTTTTTAGCCGCATACAATGCAAGAGCGGCGGGGGTGTCAAAATATATAGCCCAGTACATGTTCAACACGCCCCCTACAGTATCTCCGTCCATGGACCTTGCAAAAATGCTGGCTAAAATTGAAATGATAGAAACGCTTCATAACGATTTCTTTGATTCTTATCGCCAGGTTCGTGCCGGACTTCTGCATCTGTCCCCTGCCCCTCACATAGCTAAAGGACAGCTGGCAGCCTCCACCATGCTCGCGTTGCAGATCAGACCGCATATTATACATGTGGTAGGCTATTGCGAAGGCGACCATGCGGCTTTACCGGAGGAAGTGGTGGAAAGCTGTATGATTGTGCAAGGCGTAGTTAAAAACTGTTTGTTCGGTTTGCCGAATCATGCGTCCGATATAGGCATACAAAAGCGAAAACAGGAGCTTATTAAGGAGGCCGGGCAGCTCCTTAACGCTATTTCCGCACTCGGAAAGGGAAAATGCGGAGATCCCCTTGCAGATCCCGAAACCCTTGCCGAGGCCGTAAAAATCGGGCTGCTTGATGCTCCCCACCTAAAAGGAAACCGTTATGCTTCGGGGAATATCGAAACGAGGCCGGTTAAAGGCGGCATTTTTGCCTGGGATCGGGATAAGGGAAGAATCATCCCGGAATCAGAGCGAATAGCACGGATTATGGAAGCGACTGAAACAGCAGAAACATCATTGGCGAAATAGGATGATCGTCCTCGTAATGCACGTCGGATCCGTATATTAAAAAATTTGGGAAGAAGGATTGTTACAATGTAATTAACGCCTTCTTCCCCGGATGTCGCGGCACAACCAAGAAAATTATATTTTTACAACCTGCATTGACACGATTTTTCCGCCGCCTACTTCTTGCCTGCCCACTTCCTGAAAACCGAATTGTTTATGAAAATTAAGGGAAACGGGGTTGGGAGGTTTCACATCTATTTCAGCTGCTAAAAGGGATGATCCGATATTTCGGGCATGACGAAATATTTCCTCGTAAAGCAGTTTTCCAAATCCCATCCTCTGACTTCTTTTATCTACGACGACTCTGTCAATGTATAAAAAATTCGGGTAAATATCGTGAAACCACCTGTAATTGACGCTTTCATAGTCTGAGCCTTCCTTGAACGAAAAGATGAAAGCAACAAGCTCTCCCTCGCAGAGCGCAACCATATTCAACTCCGCCCACGAATTCAATTTTTCCAACCTTGCCAGGGTAAGGGGAGAAAGAAAATGTACCGATTCTTCATTCAGTCTTAAAATGTCCTCAAAGTCCCCTTCTTTCGCAGGTCTTAATATCACATTCCTATTTGCCACAGCTTTCATCATATCACCAAATCCTTATTCAGATGACTGCAATTTGTAGCTATCGCATTCATAGCGGCAGCATTGATCGGGTATGCAATGGGAGAAGAAGATACTAATGGATGTGTCGCCACCTGGAAAGTATTTAGCTCGGTTGCCGTTATATCTTTTTGTATGGCGAGGCTTAAAATGTTTATCATTTCGGCGACGGTGTCCCCTCCGGAAACCTGTGCGCCCAAGATGATACCCGAACACTTTGAAAACAGCAGCTTCATATTGACTTTTTGTGCATCGGGCAAAGAACCCGGATGCCTGTCCATCGTTTCAAATTCACCTATCATAGTAGTAAAGCCTTCTTGTTTTGATCTAGCCTCCGTAAGACCGGCTGCCGCAAAAGTTTTACCGAATATTTTTGTTGAAAATGTGCTTATGGTTCCCTTGTTTGCGCGCAGCAAACGAAGCTGAAACGCATTGCTTCCCGCGATCTTTGCCTCCATGGCGGCTGTTGAGGCCAATAAAAGCGGAACATCCTTTCCCGTAAAGAAACACTTTTTCTCAGCGCAATCGCCTACGGCAAATATATCAGGATCGCTTGTCCTCATGTATTGATCGACAACGATAGCGCCTTTATCATTCATTTGAAGCCCGCAATCCTTACCTAAAGCTCCGTTAGGCCTCATTCCGAGTCCTAATATTACCAGGTCGGCAGGAATTGTCTTCCCCCCGTCCAGCTCTATCCCCTCTGCTTTTTCAGCACCTAAAATTCTTTTCACCTTCGTCCCGGTCATCACATTAACGCCCTTGTCCACCAGCAGCTTTTCTATATCATCTGTAAATTCCTTGTCAAAAGCCTGCCAAAGGCATGAATCAGCCATCTCTATTAAAGAAACATTTTTCCCCAAAAGTCTTATCTGTTCTGCAAATTCCACACCGATGAAGCCTCCGCCAATTACAGCAACATTTTGGGCTGTTTCAAGCTTTTCAAATATTTGCTTTAAGTAATCTTCCGCCTTTGTTATCGGAAACACGTTGCGAAGATCGTAACCTTCTATAAACGTTGGCAGTATCGGCAATGATCCGACTGCAATTACCAGCTTCTTATAGGCGATGTCTCCTCCTTCTTTTGTCTCTACGATTTTTCTCTCTCTATCTATTTTAATTACGCTGTCAATTACAAGGTTGATGTTTGCACCATGAAGTCCCGCATCAGGAATGACGTTTTTCTTCAAGTCCCTAAGCGTTCCGAATATATATGGTATGCCGCAGGGCACCATAACCGTTTTTGTTTCGCGAATCAATGTGATGGATATGTCGCCGTAAGCCTTTCTTGCCATTGTAGCTGTAAGAATGCCTCCTGCGCTGCCACCGACCACCAACAAATCCGTCTTTTTCATTTCCTTTTCCTCCGTTTCTATTTACAACATCCTAATTTATCAACCTGTCCCTCTTATTTATATTAAAAAATTATATCATACAGACTAGGGAATAAATACTTTTTTGCGGTAAGTTAATTTCCCCCTATTGTGTTGTTTCAAACGCCCTTTCCGATAAAATATACCTTTAATCAAAAAAATCGGAGAGCAGATCGCTTCCGCCCTCCAAAAAACCTTATTATGCCCTCATTTTAAAGCCCTAAAATCCCCGCCGTGGCAAATGCCAACAACGACAATATCATACCCAATATTCCGTAGGGCAGCTGGGTTATGGCATGTCGGAAATTATCGCAGCCGCAGGCAGCCG
>CAYRNC010000125.1:0-3674 GCA_964425645.1 uncultured Oscillospiraceae bacterium
CTTTAAACCTTATTTCTTTTAGAGGAGCCCGTCAAATTGACAGGCCCTCTTCCTTTTCTATAAAACCATGAATAAACGATTAACTTTGTTTGAACATCTCACTTTGGGCCTCGACTTTATCACCCTCCTTTACCATACCTCCCGACTGTGTTCCGGTTATTGCATTTTGCGCTTCGATCTTGTCTCCCGGTTTAACCATACCTCCCTGCGTTGCGTTGCCTGATCCGCCGCCTCCGGTTTGACCCATTTCATTTTGTGCTCTTGCGATTTCATCAGGCCTTAAAATCCCGCCTTGCTGTTTGTTTTGTGCCATATTAATTCTCCTTTGAATTTTTGTTTAGTTTCTGTCGACAAGGTGTGTTTTATTCGTATATGGCTAAGATTGTTAATAAAATTTCTTAATCGTTTGAATTTTGGGGCTTTAAAGATAAAGTGCTTGCTTTCCCAGTTGTATTTATGTATAATTTTTACATGTTGTTATTTTATCATAGGGAAAACATGAAAGGATTATAAGGGACAAATGGATAGTCAAAGTACGTTACAGAATTCGAATTCCGTTATCAGTATCAAAGACAGCACCGCCAATCCGGCTCCTTTAGGGCTTTTGGGATTTGGTATGACGACAGTTCTTCTTAACATTCATAATGCAGGCTTTATTCCCCTTTGCTCTATGATAGTGGCAATGGGGATTTTTTATGGGGGCCTGGCCCAGGTCATTGCAGGAATAATGGAATGGAAAAAGAACAATACCTTCGGCGCCACGGCCTTTACTTCTTATGGTTTGTTTTGGCTATCATTGGCGACGTTATTAACTATGCCGAAGCTGGGTTGGGCCGATGTATCTGACTGTTCTGCGATGGCAGTGTATTTGTTCATGTGGGGATTATTCACTTTTGCAATGTTTATCGGTACGCTTCGAATCAGCCGCGCATTGCAATTTGTATTCGCTTCTCTTGCCCTGTTGTTCTTACTCCTTGCTATCGGTGATGCCACGGGTAGTGCCGCTATCACAGCCATAGCCGGGTATGAAGGTATAGTCTGTGGTTTTTCCGCCATTTATACCGCAATGGCGCAGGTATTGAATGAGCTCTATGGAAGGGTGGTATTGCCTTTGGGGCAGATGGGATAACGATACATAAAACAGCCTAAACTTGTTGGGCCTGTCAAAGGATAATGCGGTGCAGGAGAAAGGCTGCAGAACAGTCCAAACAGGGGTTTGTGTCGCAGTGAAACCGGGTTTAGATGCTTTACATTCAGATCATTTTATAATATAATTATATCGTTGAAATCGCATAAAAAGAAGTCAGGAGGTCCCATAATGAACCAATTTATGGAGAATAATATTGACGAGGTTTGCTCGAAATATTATTACGATGAAACAAATTTGCTTCCTATCCTGCTGGAATTGCAGACAAAAACAAAAGATAATCATATAAGTGAGCAGGCGGCAAGGAAAGTAGCGAAAAAGCTTGGAATTACCGAAGGCCGTGTGTTTGAGGTTGTCACCTATTATGCAGCATTGTCACCGGAACCAAGGGGAGAACACATTATACAGATTTGTGAATCCACATCCTGCAGTGTAAGCGGTAACAAAGAGCTGGTTGCATGGTTTGAGGATGAACTGGGTATAAAAATGGGGGAAACCACCGAGGATAAAAAATTTTCGCTGATGTTCACCCATTGTTTCGGTGCCTGTGATGTTGCTCCCGCAGTGAGGGTCGGCCATGAAGTGTATGGGAATTTGACCAGGGACAAGGTCAAAGATATCATTGCAAAAAGGAGGGACTGGTGATGGAACAGGTAAGATACATAACAGAGTATTTTGATCAGTATGATGGGAAAAATATAGATGAATATGTGGACTTGGGCGGTTTTCAAGCATTGAAAACGGTGATGGAAAAGGGAATAGAGGAAACGGTTTCTGAGATTGCAGCATCCGGGCTTCAAGGAAGAGGCGGAGCGGCTTATCCCACCGGGAAAAAATTAAGACAGGCCCGGGAGGCCGTCGGTGCAAGAAAATTTGTTATCTGCAATGCGGATGAAGGTGAACCGGGGACGTTTAAGGATAGAGAGATTCTTAAAAAGAATATATTCCAGGTTATAGAAGGAATGATCATCGCCGGATTCTGTTCAGAGGCTAAAGAAGGGATCATCTATGTCAGAGAGGAATATACATATCTTCATGACGACATACGCGAAGCCATAAGAAAATGCTACGAAAAAAATTACCTGGGGGAAAACCTGATGGATTCAGGATTCTCTTTTGACCTGAAGCTTTTCAGCGGAGCAGGAGCCTATGTTTGCGGTGAAGGTTTTGCCATGTGTGAAAGCCTTGAGGGAAAAAGCGGGAGGCCCAGGACAAAACCTCCCTATGTAAAACAAGCAGGTTTCATGGAATTGCCGACTTTGGTTATCAATACCGAAACCCTTTCGGCTATAGTCAGCATTATGCGCAAAGGTGCTGACAGCTTTAAGGAATATGGAAGTGAGATCAGCACCGGAACAAAACTGATAAGCATCTCCGGTAAAGTGAATAACCCCGGGGTATATGAAATTCCGTTCGGTCTGACGATAAATGAAATAGTTGACGGATTTGCCGGCGGAGTTATAAACGGTGTAGACATTAATTTTGTTCAAATCGGCGGAGCCTCCGGCGGTATTCTTCCCGGGAGTCATTGCGACACTAAATACACCTATGAGGATCTGCAGGGTAAAGGGCTGGATGTAGGGTCCGGCGCAATAGTCGTAGCTGATAAGGATAACGACATCATCGACTATCTTACCGTGGTACATAGTTTCTTCCTCCATGAAAACTGTGGCAAGTGCACACCCTGCCGTGAAGGTAACCGTCATATGACAGGAATCTTTAGGAAAATAAAGAATAAGGCGGCTACAAAGCAGGATTTTGAACGCCTTGATACCATACTGAGGGTGATGAAGACGGCTTCTCTTTGCGGCTCGGGGAAAACAGAGGTGGTGCCGTTTCTTACCGCAAAGAAGTTTTTCCCTGAAGCGTTTCAGGTGGCGGGGGCAACAGGCTCCTCCCGGTTAAGTTAATAGCGAGGAGGCAAATAAATGAGCAATGTTACACTGACTGTGGATAATATAGAAGTTGCGGTGCCTGCCGGCACTACGGTACTGGAAGCTGCAAGGAAAGCCGGGATAAATATACCCACTCTTTGTTATCTTAAAGGAATAAATGAAGTGGGGGCCTGTAGGATATGTATAGTTGAAGCTAACGGTTCGGTGCAGGTTTCCTGTGTACATCCGGTATCAAAAGGTATGGTTGTTAAAACCAATACAAAGCGCATACGGGAAATGCGCAAAGACATATTCGGCCTCATTATGGCTAACCACAATGCAGATTGCACAGTCTGCTATCGAAATAATCGCTGTGAATTGCAAAGACTGGCTGAAGATCTGGGCGTTACGGATGATATATTTGATAAATGTTTTTCCGGTAAAGAGGATGACAGGTCCACCTCCATTGTTAGGGATGAAACAAGATGTATTCTCTGCGGCCGTTGCATAAAAGTATGCAGCGACGTGCAGGGTGTAGGTGTTCTCAGTTTTATCGATCGCAGCGACCATACAAGCGTTGGCAGTATTTACGACATGGCGTTGGCGGACATTCCCTGCATTAACTGCGGGCAATGCATAATAAATTGTCCTGT
>CAYRNC010000126.1:0-3486 GCA_964425645.1 uncultured Oscillospiraceae bacterium
ATAGGATCCTTTGATTTCTTATCATACCATAATTTCATATAAACATTATATCATGTCATGCAACACCATGCAACATTTAAATTCAATAAATTTGACAAAATTTTTGCATCAAAAAAACCCACATTGCAATGGGTTTCGGCTTTTTTATTTTTTATTTTTCACAAACAACTGTTAAACTCCCGGCCCACCGATTTGCCATAGAATATCATCGCGGAATTCGCTCAAAAAAGCTTAAGGCCTCTGTATTAGATGAAATTCCGGGGATAGGTGAAAAAAGAAAATTGGCTTTGTTGATTCATTATGGGGATATTGAATCTATTGCTTCTGCAAGTACAGAGGAGTTGGCTTCTGTGCGGGGTATGAATCGGCAGGCAGCGGAGAACGTGAAAAAACACTTGAATAATTCCGTTGAGAAAAACGAATTATAGTGTTATAGTATGACTATATTGTTGTTATGAGGCCAATTCGCCTTGTTAACCCCATGGCAGACACTAAATTTTAGGAGGATAATCTTATGGCAGAGAACGAAAAATGCGTACCCGACGGATGTGTTGACGGCTGCGGCTGCAGTGTTGACGAGGATGCGGATTATATCACCCTCGAGTTCGATGATGGCCAAGAGGTCGAATGCGAGATAATGGGAGTGTTCGGGACGGAGGGAAAGGAATATATCGCCCTTATTCCTATGGACGGAACCGATGATGTTTATATCTACGGTTACAAAGAAGTGGGTGAAGACGAATTTGAGCTGCTTGATATTGATGATGATGATGAATTTGAAAAAGCTGTAAAAGAATTTGAAGCTTTGACCGTAGATGATGATGAAGCTGACGGAGAATAGATTTTATATACAGCTATAAAGAGGAAAGCCTGCAGCAGCGGGCTTTCAATGTTTGTGCGCCCAGCATGGGCGACAGCTTGACGGTGAAAGTCCGTTATGGGGCTTGGTGGTAGCAACCATTAGTCAAAGACAAGGGTGTCCATCGTGAGGTGGAACTGAAGGAAGTCGGAGGCAAAATCTCGGTCTGAGGAACACGAATCAAATATAAGGCTGATTTACACTGGATGAGTTTGCAAACTAAAACAAAATCCAATACTACCCGAAGTGTATGCAGTAAATTTGGCAGGTATATGAGATGAAGGCGGCCGTTCTTAGCCTGGGAAGGTCTCATGTGTACGTTATGGATATGAATTTAGAAATAACAACCTATGCAGTGGTGTTAAGATATGAGAAGTCAGCAGAGGTCATAGTACTAAGTGTAGTTACCGATATTTAGGAAGGACTGAACAATAGGAGGTTTTGAAGAATCGAAAGAAACAAGGAAATGCGAAGAAAGCAGACAATTTCATATAGAAGGCTTCATCCGTAAAAGTAAAGTGGAACTTGAGGATAAAGGAAAAGTGCCGAGTATTTCATGTCTATTACTAATACCAGGCTTGAAAAGGCTGGATTAGTATTTTTACTTAAAATATATACATCAAAATGTCAATTCTATTGAACCGCCGTATACCAAGCGATACGTACGGTGGTGGTGTGCTGCGAAAGCTCCATTAAAGATGGGGGAGGGCCCTACGGCAGGACTGGTCAGGCAGACCTGTCAAACAACCTTCTGCTGCCGTAGTCAAAAGATGTGGTAGTAAGCGATGAAGGAAAAGCCCATATAAAATGGGCATGATAATTTAAATTAATTAATTATCTCCTACTCGATTTATGGCTTTACAGCGTTTTTAATAAACAGGATGCACGCCCCTAAAAAAATTAAAGTGTACAACAGATAATTTCTGCTGAATCCATTTTTTAAAATTGATGCGAATGACAGCATCGCAGCCACAAAAAAGAGTAGGGCTATAATAAGGCGTTTTGCTTTCAAGGACATTAAATGACCCCCTTGTTTATGATCCGGGCCGTCCACGATACCCGTTATAACTCCACATATAGCGACCCTTGTGACAAATATCATAGCATAAAATGACATTGAATGAAATAGCCAATTGTTATATAATGGCTCGGGAGGTGCAAAAGATGAAACATTACGATATCATCATCGTCGGTGCCGGCGCCAGCGGAGTTTTTATGACCTACGAACTGACAAAGCTTAAGTCAAAGGCAAAGGTACTTATGATTGAGAGGGGTTCTGATCTGGATCAAAGAATCTGTCCAATCAAGGCAGGAAAGACGCCAACATGTATAAAATGTGCACCTTGTCATATTATGAACGGGTATGGAGGGGCCGGAACCCTATCTGACGGTAAGTACAATATCACCACGCAGTTTGGCGGAGATCTCCACTTTTATGTAGGAACAGAAAAGGCCATGGAACTTATGGAATACGTGGACAGCGTGCTTTGTGAAATGGGGGGATCTGATGCAAGGCTTTATTCCACAGCCAATTCAGATTTAAAAAGAATTGCATTGCAGCATAATCTGCATCTGTTGGATGCCAAGGTTCGCCACCTTGGGACCGACAGGAATGTACGTATACTAAAGGAAATGTCAGACTACACTAAAGATAGTGTAGAAACTCTGTTTAATACGTTGGTTACAAACGTAGAAAAGACCGACGGCGGATTTAAGGTCATTACAGACAGCGGAGTTTCTTACGGTTGTCGATACCTCGTTTTGGCTACAGGCAGATCAGGATCCGGATGGTTGTCGGATATTTGCGAAAGTTTTGGCATAAGGCTGAAAAAAAACAGGGTAGATATAGGGGTCAGAATTGAGTTGCCTGCTGTCATATTTAAGCATATCACCGATGAGGTTTACGAAAGCAAGATTGTCTATAAAACCGATAAATATAATGATTTGGTCAGAACATTCTGCATGAATCCGTATGGAGAGGTTGTAGCCGAAAACACGAATGGTATTGTGACAGTAAACGGTCATAGTTATTCAGATCCTTCTTTACAGACAGAAAACACCAACTTTGCTTTATTGGTTTCAAATAAATTTACCGAGCCTTTTAAAAACAGCAACGAATACGGGGAATCCATAGCCAGGCTGTCCAATATGCTCGGAGGAGGTGTTCTGTTGCAGCGTTTTGGGGATTTGGTAAAAGGGAGAAGAAGCAGCGTCCGCAGAATGGAAAAGTGCTTCACAAGGCCAACTCTCAAGGCTACACCCGGAGATTTGTCTTTAGTAATTCCTAAAAGGCAGCTGGACAATATCATTGAGATGGTATATAAGCTGGATGAGATAGCTCCCGGTATGGCAAATGAAGACACTCTTCTTTATGGGGTAGAGGTAAAATTCTATAATTCTAATGTTGAGGTTGACGGAAACCTGGAAACTTCAGTTTCGGGTATGTATGTACTTGGGGATGGATCAGGAGTTACCCATTCTCTGTCTCAGGCCTCGGCAAGTGGAGTGCTTGCCGCAAGGGTATTGTTCGAAAAGGTCGGTTAGGGGTTTCCGGTTAATGGGTGCTGGGATCAGGGTTCTGAACACGCATTAGTGTAAATGGAATAACCGTCCAATAATTTGTTAAT
>CAYRNC010000127.1:0-3453 GCA_964425645.1 uncultured Oscillospiraceae bacterium
GTATTGATAGTCGTTTTCTTGAACCTGCTTGTGGCAATGGGAATTTTCTTGCGGAAATTCTCCGGCGCAAACTTGCTGTGGTTAAATCGCGATACGGAAAAAACGCCGCCGATTATGAGCGATATGCCGTTATCGCAGTTACGAGTATATACGGTATAGATATTCTTCTGGACAATGTACAGGAATGCCGGGAACGTCTCTATGATATATGGAATGAAAGTTACACCAAGCAATGTAAGCGCGATGCAAACGATGAAACTCGACAAGTCGTGCGGTTTATCCTGCAAAAAAATATACTTTGCGGCGATGCCTTGACTTTGGAACGATCGGACGGGGCGCCAATAATATTTGCAGAATGGTCTGCGGTCAACGGTTGTTTGATAAAACGGCGTGATTTTGAGCTTTCGCATATGCTTCATGCACAAGAGCAGGATTTGCAGATAGATTTATTTGGCGAATCCGGGACTTATGAAACCGATGCAAGCGGAGCAACTATATTATTGCCAATTGGTGAGTTCCCTCCAATACATTATAGGAGAGTGCAGGAGAATGACTGATTTTTATCAAAATACGTACAACCCTGATGTGCTGTCTTGCCTTGCCAACCTCTCCAATGATGAGGTGTTCACGCCGCCGGAAATCGTAAACCGGATGTTGGACCTGCTGCCACAGGAACTTTTCCACTCAAAGGAAACTACATTCCTTGATCCCGCTGCCAAAAGCGGCGTTTTTCTGCGTGAAGTTGCAAAACGGCTGCTTATGGGATTGGAACAGAAAATACCCGATTTGCAACAGCGAATTGACCATATCTTCCATAAACAGCTTTTTGGTATCGCCATAACGGAGATGACAAGCCTGCTGTCGCGCCGTTCAGTTTATTGTAGTAAATATCCCAATGGCAAGTATAGCGTTAGTCGCTTCGAAAATGCCGAGGGCAATCTAAGGTTTAAGAAAATTAAGCATACGTGGCGCACCGGAAAATGCATATTTTGTGGTGCAAGCCAAAGTGAATACGATCGCGACGGGAGCCTAGAAACCCACGCTTATGAGTTTATACATACTACGCACCCAGAGGAGATATTTAATATGAAATTTGATGTCATTATCGGCAACCCGCCGTATCAGTTAAGTGATGGGGGTAGCGGAATCAGCGCTATGCCCATTTATGATAAATTCATTACACAAGCAAAAAAGCTCAAGCCGCGCTATTTGTGCATGATAGTTCCAGCACGCTGGTATGCAGGTGGTAAAGGTCTTAGTTCGTTTAGGAATGAAATGCTACGCGACGATAGGATTAGATATATCAGAGACTATCCTCAAGCATTTGACTGTTTCCCTGGTGTTCAAATAAAGGGGGGAGTTTGCTATTTCTTATGGGATAGGGATAATCCTGGTTATTGCACTGTAGAAACACAGAAAGGTGACATTGTCGGAAGCGCTGTTTCTCGCAGTCTCTTGGAAGATGGATGTGACACATTTATTCGCTACAACGAAGCAATAAGCATCCTCCACAAAGTGAGGAAATGGGGAGAACCCTCAATGGAGCCTCTGGTAAGTTCCCGACAGCCGTTTGGACTTCCTACAACCTTTCATGGCCATAAGACAAAGAAAAAAGATGATATTCTTGTTTATGAAAATGCTGGTATTTCATATACATCGAGAAAAGAAATAACGAAAAACCTTGATGTTGTTGATAAGTGGAAAGTGCTAATTCCGCGTTCTGGTAGCGGTAGCGATGCCTTTCCGCATCCTATTTTGGGGGAACCATGGACAGGTGCACCTGGCACTGCAAGTAGTGAGACTAATATTTTTATTGGTCCCTTTAAAGATAAAAAGGAATGTAAAAACGTTATCTCATATATTTCAACTCGCTTTATGCGTTTTCTTGCCATGCTGAAAAAGGTAACACAAAGCACCACAAGAAGCATTTATACTTTTGTTCCCATCCAGGATTTCTCTGAGCCGTGGACTGACGAAAAATTGTATAAAAAATACGGCTTGACCGAAGATGAGATTAGCTTCATCGAAAGCATGGTGCGCCCGATGGAATTGAATGGCGGTGAAAGTAATGAATAACAAACAGCCAACATACTTGAGACAACGCTATCTTTTGGCGTTTATTCGACAAATCAATGAAAGTGTTTCCTCTACCGATTTACAGAAGTTGGTGTTTCTTAACACAATGAAAGATGGCGCAAACTACTACGATTTTCTTCCATATAAGTTTGGGGCGTATTCTTTTCAACTTGCGGAAGATGTGGATATTCTACGCAGAGACGGTTATTTAGCTGTTGAAGAGAAGCGAGTTAAGGCAACTGGTACATACCTGTCGAAGAATCAGTTCAATATAGAACCGAAACGCGGCAATAATTTGATTCGCAAGGCGTATCGTGAATACCCATATTATGCCACCAACAGTGAAATGATTGACCGCCTATTCTATGGAGAAGAGGCGGAGCGCTTTAACGCCAGAAAACAAAAATACACTCAATCTGATCAAATCCTGTTTACAATAGGCTATGAAGGCAGAAGCATCGAAACGTTTATGAATACGCTAATTCAAAATGGGGTTAGCTTGCTGTGCGATGTGCGAAAAAACCCGTTAAGCCGTAAGTTTGGCTTTTCGAAAAACAGGATTGAGCATATAGCGGAGACAGTGGGGATAAAGTATATCCACATACCAAAACTCGGTATAGAGTCTAACAAACGGAGTTCTCTTGACACAGATGAAGACTATAAAATGCTCTTTAACGAGTATTCTAAAAAACTTCCTAACCTTAGACCGCAGCTCAACAAGGTTTATTCACTACTGCATTCAAATTATCGCATTGCTTTAATGTGCTATGAGAAAGAAGCGAATATGTGTCACCGACATGTAGTCAAGGACTATATTGTTGCTGCGCACGAAGTTAGGAGCATGGATTTATGATGGCTGAGAAGAAAAGGGTTTATATTGTTGTTAAGACATATCCAACGATTTCAAAAGAATATTCCGAGCTTGTCTGTACTGCTGGCATACTTGAGGATGGCTCATGGATCAGACTTTACCCTGTTCCTTTCAGAAAACTCGATTTCGACCAGAAATATCCTAAATATACTTGGATCGATGTAGATGCTATTCGCAATACTGCGGATTTCCGCCCTGAGACATATCGTCCCGACATTTCTACACTTTCAGTCGATGCAAAACCGAAGAAAGTTGATTGGGATGAGCGGCGCAGAATTGTTTTCAAAAACAAAACAATCTTTACAAACCTGCAAGAGCTTATTAACGAGGCGAGGAAAGATAAAATCTCACTCGCGATTTTCAAGCCAACTAAGGTGCTTGACTTTGTTTTTGAAACCGCTGAACGTGACTGGGATGCCAACAAGCTGTCTATTTTGCAGGGATTGTCCCAACAGTTAAACCTATTTCAAACCCCAGAAGAAATTGAACAGGAGTTTAAGGTTGTT
>CAYRNC010000128.1:0-3358 GCA_964425645.1 uncultured Oscillospiraceae bacterium
CCATATGGTCTTTCAGCGGTTTTTGGTCGATGGTAAGGCCGCGAAGAACCATATCCGTTTCACGCAAAGTAAGCGTGTTGCCCTCAATAGCGTTGGAGTTGTAGGTGAATTCAATAATAAACTGTTCTCCAAGTCTTTCGACTTCACCTTCCGTCAAAGGGCGCCGGGTGTCCAGCTCCTTTTTTTTGCGGTCGATTCGCGCAAGCAGACTTTCCGCAGATTTATATCTTCCATCAGCGGGTTTTACCGCGTCAATGGGGATTTTCCATCCCCGTCCTTCTTGAAATGCACCGGGGATTTTATCCTCGGTGCACAAGACACGCACTCGTCTATCTGAAATGCCCCATTTTTCCGAGGCTTGTTTTGCACTCATAAACATATGCATATCCCTCCGTTCTTAAGTATTATACCATTTTAACGGAACAATATCAATCGCGACGGAATAGTAATTACTAGAATACCGGAACAGCGATTTTATATAAATAAGATATCTCGACTGCCATAAACGCTTTCACGATTATCGTTGCCACATCTTATTGCACGATCGAAAGTCATAATCGTGGCAACAGCACCGTCAATTCTTTCTGTGGATTTTTCCTTATCCGATTTGATGTTGCCGGCCGGATCGGTGCGGACAAAGATGTTATCCATCATCCACCTGAGTACCGGGTGACCGCCATGAGCGATTTTTTCCCCAAGCGTCAGTTTCATCAGTTCCTTGGTTGGAGGGGACATATCTTTAAAGCCTTTACCGACTTTCTTAATCAGTTGAACAGTCGACAAAGCGTAAAATATAACCTCGAGTATGTGATTCCGTTTTCAGGTTTTTTTGAGGCGTATAATGCAAATTTAAACATACCTATACCTAATACTAATTTATTGTTAGATCTGACGGCTCCGCAGTCACGTAATGTTAATGATGCCTCCGTACAACACGGAAAGTTGATTTGCCAAAGCTTTGACCGTCTAAGTGCTTCATCTGTGGATGCCGTTATAATCTGGGTTGTTTCCGGTATCAACAACGATATGACTTTTGCAGGTATCGGTTACAGCATTAACCGAACCGAGGACAATATCTTTTAATTATTCCTCTGTTGCCGACCAAGAGGGGGTGCAAAGATTATAATGATGGAGTCAGTGGCAGGGCACATACCCTTGCAAAGCACAATCCACAAGCGAAAGAAAGGCCTTCCGCTGACAGCCCATTACAGCAGAAAGCTCTTATATCAAACGGTCTATGTTTCTTTGCCAATCGGCAATAGAGCAAGAACCGCTATTTGTATTGTATCAAAGACGGTACGAACATAGATTCAACAAGAAATATTGGCGGGATAGTGTAAAATAGTTGTGGAGTTTTAGAAAGAAAAAACATAGATCAACTCTCCTATGTTAAAATTGTTTCAGATAAAAACAAACAAAGGAGGAAGATTCCTGTGGAAACTATTGTACAATAAATTATTGTGGAATTGGGAAGAAATATTTGCAAACGTATCGAAAAAGAAGGCCTGCCAGATATCGATCAGTTTGCAACAGATGCCCTGGGCCTTTGCAAAGAAAGTGTCAGCGCAAGGCAGTCGGCGTAGACGGAGTAACCAAATCGGAGTACAGTGAAAATCTGGATGAAAATGTAGCGGATTTAATCAAGCGCATGAAGAAGTCTAGATATAAGCTACAACCGGTACGCAGGACGTATATCCCTAGGATTGGAAGCGGCAAACTGCGACCATTGGGAATACCGGCATACGAGGACAGACTTGTGCAGAGTGTCATGGACATAGGATAAGGCATCCTCTTTAAATTTTTTAGTAAACTGTCTTGCCATCTCCTTCATCCTCCCGATTATAAGTTTATGATTTATAGAAGTAGCTGTCCATGTTTAACTTGTTCTATTTAAATACTAGTACGGCAAGCAAGAAGAAGCTAAAGGCGAAAAGACAGGCAGTCAAGTTGCGGGACAACATGCACAAGCCAATCAGCGCAACCATGGAGCGCATACAGCTATCGCTACAGGGACACTTCAATTACTATGGAGTCAGCGGCAATCTGGTGCAGATATACAGGTCCTGGAAATATGTTAAGTATGAATACTACAAGGTGTTGAATAAGAGACATCAAAAGCGCAGTATGAAGTACCTTACCTATTTGAGGATTTGGAACTACTACATCAAAGAACCGCACTTAACGAAGGACATCTGGAATTGGCAGCCAAAGCTGGTTTGAAGAGCCGTATGCGGGAAAACTGCACGTACGATTCTGTGAGGGGCGATAGACAGGCCTTTCATACAGTGAAATATTTTGGAAGGAGTGTCGAGTTTGTCTAATCGACTGAAAATGATGGATATGAAAAGAAAAAAGGAACTTTTAGTGACATATAAAAGCAGACATCCCGAAATGGGTGTAATGTCTTACCGCTGTAGGGAAACCGGCGAGGTGTTTTTGGGTATTTCCAAAGATACAAAATCAGATTTCAACAGCACTAATATGAAATTGTCAGCCAACTGGCATCCCAACAAACAGTTACAAGAACTTTGGAACCAATATGGCCTGGAAGGATTTGAACTGTCAGTTATCAAAATTTTGAAGTATGATGATCCAAACGAAGATCATACAACAGAATTAGAGAGTTTGAGAGAACAATGCCTCGCTGCTGACCCAAATGCAAGGAGGATATGGCGATGAATGAAAAAATTGTTATGGTGTCAAATGGTTATGACCGTATAGATGGCAGAAATGCTTATCAGTCTCATATCAAACGCTTAACACTAGGGCTCCCTATGCTGGAGGAAAATAGAAAAATGCAGATTGCTGCACTGCACAGGTTTGGGAAATTGATAAAGATGGTGAATTGATTTTGGCCAAGGAATTGCCCATCCATTAAGTATTTGACTTAATTATTTTTTTCTCCGGAACATTACTGCACTTCAAGGAGACCTACCGGCTACCATTTTTATATGAGCCTGAAAAGCCCACAGTAGAGCGGGTTGGAGTACAAGGCGGGGTGTTACTAGTAGACGTTTGTGTAGATAATCAAACATCAATGAGGACATCAAAGCAATTCCCCAAAACCTGAATGATTTAGGGGAATTGATTGGAGAACGCAAGCGAGTACTCAGCTGGATTTTAGAAGAATTAGACTTATATTAATACGCCGTTTAAAGCGTTCTTCATGGCTTAGACTAGCAAACTTTTTTCCAGGCTAAACAGAGCATCACAGTCGGCTATACCCTCTGCTAGGGGTGAATCATCTTTTTTGTCCTTATGAGTTTTGGACTGCTGTGTGGGGGTGGTGCGGATAAAAACCTAGACTTAAATAAATAAGGAGGTTCCGCATGTTTTCATATAAATAGTGTTTAAAAGC
>CAYRNC010000129.1:0-3355 GCA_964425645.1 uncultured Oscillospiraceae bacterium
ATATTTATATCGCCAATGTTCTCAAATGTCGGCCACCTAATAACAGGAATCCTTTTGCGGAGGAAAGTGAAAAATGCCTGGACTATTTGCGGGCCCAGGTTAAAATAATCAGACCGGATATTTTAGTTTGTTTAGGTG
Organism: uncultured Oscillospiraceae bacterium; assembly: GCA_964425645.1. Taxonomy (GTDB): domain Bacteria; phylum Bacillota; class Clostridia; order Peptostreptococcales; family Anaerovoracaceae; genus CAYRNC01. Next base: position 139 of record CAYRNC010000129.1, read on the forward strand.
CTGTTGCAGCAAAAAGCATTATTAATAAAGACTTTAGGATCACTCGAAATAGAGGGAAATGGTATGAAAAAGGCGGCTTTCACATTATCACTACCTATCATCCGGCTGCTCTTCTTAGGGATCCATGCAAAAAAAGGGCGGCTTGGGAAGATTTAAAATTAATCAAAAAAACATATGACTGTATGCTAAAAAAAAGACAAGCAGCAAAGCATCCTTAGCGATTTTATTGTAAGAAACGAATAAGATCGGTTTAGATGAGGGTATATTCGGCAATTACCGGGAAAATACGATGTGTACCGGGTTATATTCAATGGAAAAATATCGGATCCCCAGGGCGGCCATGGTGTGGCGAAATACCTTTCGCTTAACAGGAATATGGGCAGCGGTTATAACGATCGAAATTATTTAAAATAACGATAAAAATCTGCAGTCAACATAACGGAAATGTGAGTCCTGATCCGGCCTTAGCGGTGTTTGGTCGGATGGCATTAGGGTAGTTGTCAAGCCAGACCCTGCCTGATCAGATGACCTCGCATAATGGGCAACAGCATGATTGTTTATAGTTTGAGAAGGTGAATGCAATGTTAGGCGTGCGAGACTTGGTACAGGATCTGGTAAACCAGGATGACAGGAAAGCATATTTTTGTTTAAAACAATTAGAAGATGAAAGCGATTATTCAGCAAAGGTATATCCGTTCTTTGATTTTTTTGCAGGAATGTTAAAAGATAAAAATTCTTATATACGAACAAGGGGAATTATCCTTATTGCCGCTAATGCAAAGTGGGATGTTGATTTCAAAATTGATGCGATAATTTATGAGTACCTTAAGCATATTACTGATGAAAAGCCAATAACTGCAAGGCAATGTATCAGGGTTCTGCCTTCCATAGTAACATATAAACCGGACTTGAAAAAAGATATTGAAGATGCACTGCACCATGCTGATTTATCAAAATACAAAAATAATATGCGATCACTTATATACAAAGACATTCAAAAATCATTGGACGAGATCTCCAAGGGGTTTTAGTGCATAAATTATATGTAAATGAAGATATTTACATATAGTAAGCCAAGGGATTATATGTGATGCTTTTTTTGTTGAATTAACTGTTATATAACTATTAAATATGATATAAATAAAACATCGTTAGTAAAATCCGCTTGTTGAAAAGCTGAAAACAGCATGCGCTGTTCAGATCATTTTTCGCTTCGCAAATTTTTCGAAATGAGAATAAAAGTGTGCAATAAAAATGCAATTATCCTTCTTCATGAGATTTATGGAGTAAATCAATACATTAAGGAATTATCTTACCGTTACGCAAGCAAGGGCTTTGATGTATATTATCCGGATATGCTCGGCGGTAGAGTATTTTCCTATGATGAAAGTACTGAGGCGTATGAATATTTTACAAAAACGATAGGCTTTGATGTATATAGGGAGATAAATTCCCTGGCATCGAAAATTAGGAATAGGTATGAAATGATCTTACTTATAGGTTTTAGCATAGGGGCAACTGTAGCATACAGATGCACGGAAGACAAATTATATGATGGTGCGATTTGTTATTATGGCTCAAGGATAAGAGATTATATTGATGTTCAGCCTAATTGTCCTGTGCTTTTGATCTTTGCTGATCAGGATTCCTTTAATGTAGATTTTATTATCGATCAATTGAAAGCAAGGAACGGTATTACAGTATATAAATTAAATGCAGATCATGGATTTATGGATTTTTGCTCTGATCGCTACAATAAAGAACAAAGTAAAATCAGTAAAAGCCTGGAATATGCATATTTAACAGATCGGCTAAAAAAACTAACAGGGAACAAGTATAGTACTGCTTTCAAAGGAAGCTATACGGGCAATGATAATGTACGGTAATTATATAAAAAAATTCAAAAGTTTAATAGGCAGTTAGCGAGGTGAAAGTTTTGTTTCTGGGTTGTCATCTATCATCGTCTAAAGGATTTGAATCCATGGGAAGGGATGCTTTGGACATTGGCGCTAACGTATTTCAGTTTTTCACTAGAAACCCCAGAGGAAGCAAGGCAAAAGATATAAACCCGGATGATGTAAAAAAATTAAATAAATTATTAAAAGATAATAATTTCGGTAAGATTCTCGCCCATGCACCGTATACGCTTAATCCTGCATCAGATAACGTGAAAACGCGTGAATTTGCCAAGATGGTTATGGAAGATGATCTTAACAGGATGGAACATCTGCCAAATAACTACTACAACTTTCATCCCGGCAGTCACGTAGGTCAAGGAATTGAGGCTGGAATCGACTGCATAGCAGAGTTAATCAATGATGTTTTAAAACCACATCATACAACTAAAGTGCTGTTAGAAACCATGACCGGAAAGGGTACAGAAATAGGGGGAAGGTTCGAGGAATTGAAATGGATCATCGATGGTGTAAATTTTTCCGGTAAGCTTGGAATCTGTCTTGATACGTGTCATATCTATGAGGCGGGATACGATATTGTAAATGATTTAAGCGGCGTATTGGATGAGTTTGATAAAATAATAGGCTTAACCAGACTTTATGCAATCCATTTAAATGACAGCAAAAATGCTTTGGGAAGTCGCAAGGATCGTCATGAAAAGATAGGAAAAGGAACTGTCGGACTGACGGGAATAGCAAAAGTTATCACACACCCAAAATTAAAACGGCTGCCATTTTATCTTGAAACTCCGAATGATCTTAAAGGATATGGCAACGAGATTAAATTATTGAAAGAATTAAGAAATCAAATTTTAAAATAGACTGTGTTTCGTATTAATATAGGTGATAAATTTAGTGTTGCTTTATGATATATATACTTATGGGATTTTAGCTCCAGGACGAGAAACGAAAAGAAAAATGCTTTTAAAAATCTGAGCCGATATCATCGCTTTTTTAATTCTGATCATTAGAACCATTGCGACTAGTTTATTTTCGGGAAACTCTACATCTGCAAATGACGGACACCCGAGTCTGGAGGCTAAAGATGCTATATACAATAGACAGCGATATTATCTACTGTTTCGAACGCATAAAGAGAAGAGGGCAGATATATTCTGCCCTCTATAAAAAGATATTGCATCAGTATTACAGCCCCAAAATACCTGCAGTGGTAAAGGCAATTAATGACAGAACCATACCTATCATGCCGTAGGGCAGCTGGGTTATGGCATGTCGGAAATTATCGCAGCCGCAGGCAGCCG
>CAYRNC010000130.1:0-3291 GCA_964425645.1 uncultured Oscillospiraceae bacterium
TGTAAATTCGCATTTTAAATCAGGGTGAATGCATTAATTTCTACCACACTAAATAATGTGATAATGTTTTAATCCAAGAAGAATATGAGAATAGATTCTCAAATTAAAATAGGCAGTTAGATGTGGTAAACTTTCTTGTAAGGAGGTTTTTTTTATGCAGAAGATTTTTAAGACCGATAAGCCCCCATCAAGCTTCGCCGAAAGAAATGAGCTGCTTTTCCCAAAAGCTCCCGAAAGATGTCAATTACCCGGATGTCAAATGCCGATTGAAATGAAGAAACACGGATTTTATGAAAGGTACATAATTAGCCATGAATATAGCGGATATATCCATATCCGTCGGTATCTCTGCCCCAGCTGCGGACGTACGGTATCATACCTTCCAAGCTTTGCGATCCCATATTTTCAATACGCGATTTGCTACATCTTGATGTTTTTAGACGAATTTTTTAAGTCGGAAAAATCCCTTAGACGATATGTATTTTGGTTTAAAAAGAAAAGTAGTGATTTCAGCCGCAGGCACTTCCGCTACTACATAGGCCGACTGTTTCGCAACCGTAACCTGATACAGTACATTCTTAATCTGACCGATCAGGGCATGATCCCGGAGGAAGATGCCCTCGATAGCCAGATGTTTGCCAAAGAATTCCTGAGAAAAGCGCTGAAATTGCAAGCACACAATTTTTCATCCCGCTTTCATAATCTGACAGGAAAAAGCATTTTGGCTCCTAACTAAGAATAGCATAACTCTGCGGAATTCACAAAGGAAAGCAAAACCCTGCCAGCAACAGAGCTTACCCAGTTCCAGGCCATCACATAGTAGATTACCCTATATATACTTGAGAATTTTAGTATTGAAGGGAGAAAAGAGAAAGTGATGGACGAAAAAACAAGACAAGCAATTGCATTGAAGCGGTTTTCAGTAATCAGCCCTATCATAAGCGGCAATGTGAAAAACAATACGGAGTACTTTCAGGAGCTCTCAAAGATCCCCTTAGATATGCCGTATCATGGAATGAGGCTTTATCACTACAAAACCTTTGAGAGCTGGCTTTACGATTACAACAGGCACGGGTTAGACGGCCTTACTCCGGGTTTTCGCAGCGATAAGGGCAAAAGCAGGAAGATCACAGAAGAAGTCGGCGAAAAGATCAAGGAACTAAGGTCAAAGTACCCGAAAGTACCAACAACAATACTTTATGAACGGCTTGTTTCGGAAAAGATCATTAATCCTATGAAGATATCAAGGCCTACAGTGTATCGATATTTAGCGGACATGGTGCTTCCGTCTGGTGAAGGGAGTAATCAGGAAGAAAGCCTCCGCTTTTCATATCAGTATCCGGGTGAAATGTGGCAGGGGGATGTCCTCTATGGCCCCTACATACAGGTAGGCAAAAAGAAACAACAGACTTACCTTCACGCATTTATCGATGATGCTACGAGGCTCATTACATTTTCAAGGTTCTTCTTTGAGCAGAATTTCGAAACCCTAAGAATATGCCTTAAAGAAGCTATGTTGAAAAATGGGATCCCAAGGCTTCTTTACACAGACAACGGTAAAATTTATCGCAGCCAGCAATTAGAATATATCTGCGCTTCTATAGGCTGCAGCCTGCTGCACTCGCAGCCTTATGTCCCTCGTGGCCGCGGCAAGATCGAAAGGTATTTCAGCACCGTCAGAATGCGGTTTCTAAGCAAGCTTGACTCTAAGAGCCTGTCGAGTATAGAGGCCCTAAATTCTGCCTATGAGAACTGGTTGGAGACAGATTATCAAAAGAAAGAACACTCCGCCCTGTTCGGTAAAACACCTCATGAGATGTTTATTGACGGAATTGATAAAGTAAAACTTGTAACGGACAGAAAACAATTCTCGGAGAACTTTCTGCTTCGTGTTAGCCGCAAGGTGAATCACGATGCAACAATACAAATTGACAATGTACTTTTCGAAACAGATCCCTCACTTTCCGGGAAACGTCTGGAAATTCGTTACGAGCCGGAGTGGATAGAGGGCATGGCTAAGCCTCTTATGCTTTATGAAGGCGGAAAACAAGTCGGGGAGGCAAAGAGGATACGATTCTTCGATAATGCCCTTGTTAAGCGTAAATATCCGGGAAACAGGCGTAAATCCGTTCACGATAGCGAGCAACTGATAGATGATGCGGAGCTTATTCAGACGCATAAAAATACCATCTCGTTTTCGGCATTCATGAAGGGAGGGGAAGAGCATGTTTAAGCAATTCTATGGATTAACTTTTAACCCGTTCGATAAAGAGATTGATGCAGATAAATTGTACCAAAGCGAAGATCTGACGGAGCTGGATCAACGCCTCAAGTATATGCTTGAGAACAGGGGTATAGGGCTCATCGTCGGCGAACCGGGCATGGGCAAGTCTACCTGCCTTAGAAAATTCGCTGAAAACACAAACAAGTCGCTTTACAAGGTATGCTATCTGCCCCTCACCACCCTCACGGTAAAAGATTTCTATCAGGCTATCTGCACTATGCTTGGCTGCGTCAAGCGCTATCGAAAGGTCGATATGTTCTTTGAAATACAATCGGCTGTCAACTCTTTTTATTACGATCAAAGAATCACGCCCATATTCATAGTCGATGAGATCCATATGGCGTCTTCCCAGATTTTAGATGATCTTAGGATTCTTTTTAACTTCAAAATGGATTCGGCCAATCCCTTTGTGCTCATTATGGCAGGTCAGCCACAAATTCGGAACAAGCTAATGCTGACCTCAAGCTATCCGCTAAAACAAAGAATCATAATGCGTTATACCATGCAGGGCTTGAAAAAGGATGAGTGCGCAGGATATCTTTCAAGTCGGATGAGACTCGCCGGGTGTTCGAGAGATGTATTCACTCCCGCAGCATTAGAGGCCATTTACAATATCTCTAATGGCTCCCCCAGAGTTATCAATAACATAACTACCGCTGCACTTATGTATTCGGCGTTAAAAAGGGTTGATGTCGTTGATGAAGAAGCAGTATTTCAAGCAAATATTGAGATTGGCGCTTAAGACAGATCAACACTTAGTTGATTCAAGGATCCTTGCATTTGCATAGTGGAAATTTTCATTAGACAGGCTCCATCTGTCAAGGGCCAGCTGCGGCAGCAGTGTATCACCCTTGATGGATGGGGCCTGCCTAATGTATGATACCAGAGGCAAAGGCATGTCTCGTTTTCCATACCTTGCCGGTATAACTTTATTAAAGTGTAGTTTGATTTTCCTGAGCGGTTAATTTGAGAATCAAATTTAAAGATTACTATTTACCTATTTTAAT
>CAYRNC010000131.1:0-3156 GCA_964425645.1 uncultured Oscillospiraceae bacterium
ATATAAAAGAACTCACAGCGGAGATTATCCGGGAGTTCGTTGAAAAAATCTATGTTTATAAGGCAGAGCGCATTAACGGCAGAAGAGTACAGCGTATCAAAATCGTTTATAACTGTATTGGCGAATTTGACCCACCGGTTTCTACATCCGCCAAGGAACAAGAAAAATCGGCATAGCCGGTAATAAAACCAAGCTATGCCGATATTTTTCCGGGATTAAAAATCCCTAAGACTAACCCTCTAAGAGGGGCCTTGTCATTTTTATGGTAACGGCTGTTAAAGCTTGAATTCCTTTTTAACATCGATGATTGCTTCTTCAAGCTTCTGAATTACGACATCGATTGTCTCATACTTTATGACGGCAGGGGGTTCAATCCTGACAGCCTGCGCATTTACCAGGGTCCCTGATGTCATAACGTGCCTGCTGAAAAGCCCTTTAACCACCGCATATCCAACCTCTGCGGCGGGGAAGTCCATACAGATCAACAGCCCTTCTCCTCTGACCGCTTTCAAAACGGTGGGGTATTTCGCCATTAGCTCGTTAAGCTTTTTCATGAAATAGTCGCCTTTTTCCTTACACTCTTTAGGAATGTCATGCTCAAGCATATAGGCTATGGTAGCTATGGCAGCGGAACAAGCGAGGGGATTTCCTCCGAATGTGGGTGAACCGAGGATCCACGGATTATCAATGAGCTTTTCCGGCCACATGTTTGGTCTGGCGATGATACCTGTGATAGGCATAACGCCTCCTCCGAAGGCCTTTCCAAACGTCATGATATCGGGGACTACATCCTCTGCATCGCATCTCCACATGGTTCCGGTTCTTCCCATACCCGTTTGAATTTCATCCACTATCATGGCAATACCGTATTTATCGCAAATATCTCTTACGGCCTTGAGATATCCTTTCGGTGGAATGATAACTCCGGCTTCACCTTGTATAGCCTCTACTATGACACCGGCAACTTTTTCGCCGACAGCGACCAAGTTCTCAATCGCTGCATCCATCGCCTCCGCATCGCCGTATTTGACGTGCTGAACCTGCTGAATCATCGGCAGATAATCTTCCCTGTATGCGGCTTTTCCTCCCATGGATATAGCCCCATAAGATTTGCCGTGGAATGCTCCGATGGTAGAGATATAATATCTGCCGCCTGTGGCCAACCTGGCAAGTTTAAGAGCCATTTCCACTGATTCTGCCCCGCCGTTTGTGAAGAAGCAATACTTCAAGTCACCGGGGGTTATCATGGATACAAGCTTTGCAAGATATCCTCTCAGCGGGTCTACCAGCTCCTGGCTGTGAAGGGCATATTTATCCAGCTGTGCTTTAACATATTTTACGATTTCAGGGTTCCTGTGCCCGCACGTATAAATGCCGAACCCTCCAAGGCAGTCGATAAAATCATTTCCATTAAGATCGGTAAAGTGTTCCTCGGTATCTGTCCATTCTACCAAAGCGGCATCTGTGGACATAGACTTTCTGTAAACCAACCAGCCCGGGTTTACGTGGTTGTTAAAATTGTCAATAGAATCCTTTTGAATAGCTTCTCTTTCTTCAGCGGTAAGATCAGGTCTTTCGATATAGCCAAGTACCCGCTTTGCTTCTTTTAACGCAGCTTCTTTTTTATTTACAGCCATAGTAATACCTCCTTAACTATATTATGCTCGTAACTGCAAAATAATATAATTCAAGATTCGTGCCAAAAATAAATATTGAAACAAATTTTCAGAAATGTATGAATCCCCAACGGGAAACGAACTTGTTCCAAACATGAAACCACTGTATTGTCAGAATTCTAGTCTCATATTCTGTACAAATAACGCTTCTCATTCTCGTTTACAAGACGAGCCTTACAGAACCATCAGATTATATAGCTGTCAAAATAACCCTGTATATAGACGATAGGTGTGCCTTTATCTCCGCTTCCTGATGTAAGATCACATAAGGAGCCTATCAAATCCGTAATTCTGCGGGGCGTCGTTCCTTCAGACAACACGCTTCCTCGCAGATCTTGATCTTTATTTCTTATGCAGTCTGAAATGGCCTTCCTAAGCTCATCCCCGGACAGATGTCCGAATTCGTTGTCAGCCAAATATTTCAGCTTTATCTCATTTGGTATGCCCTCCAAACCTAAGGTATAGCAGGGGGAAACTACAGGATCGGCAAGTTCCCATATTCCGCTTCCCGGGTCTTTAAAAGCGCCGTCCCCATAGACCATGACCTCTATTTCCTTGCCTGTCGCTACAAACAGTTTCTTCTTAATGTTATTTACGAACATTGAACAATCATTCGGAAACAGCTTTATGATATCATCGGTTGCCTTATTTGATCCTAAAAGTCCGTATTTACGATTAAAACCGCTGCCGTTTACAGGTTCGGTAAGTATATCATCCAGACCCAGAACCAATCCGGCACCGGCTTCCTTAAGCCTTCTTTTGGTTCTTTCTTTGCTGTGAATGTCGCAGGCTAAGACAACGTCAGTATAATCTAAAATGACCTTGGGGTTGTTTGCCAAAACAATCTCCGCCTCAGCCTTTTCCATCTCGATCAGATCTTTGTAAAAGTTCAGATAATCCATACCGGTAACCGGGTGCCTTGATTTTCCAAAGAGCTCTTCAAATTCTTTTAAAGTAATTACATCTGTATAGGGATTGATGCCTTTTTCCTCTACAGAATCAATATCCACCAGGCAATTGCCCACCTCATCACCGGGGTAGCTTAATAAAAGAACAATCTTATCCGCGCTTCTTGCCATACCCCTTAAGCAGACCGCGAAACGATTTCGACTGAGAATCGGAAAAACAACCCCGATGGTTCCTCCGCCCGACTTTCTTCTTACATCGGATGCAATATGATCTATGTTCGCATAGTTTCCTTGGGCCCTGGCCACCACCGCCTCCGTTATACAAACAACATCTCTATCCCTTGGCGCAAAGCCTTCCTTGGCAGAAGCTTTCAAAACCGCATCCACAACGATCTGCTCCAAATCGTCTCCTTCACGTATAATCGGGGCTCGCAAACCTCTTACCACTGTTCCTACAATTCTGTCCATTTCGTTTTCCTTTCGATATCGGCAAAAAGCCACAGAATCATTATATCCGCTCTACATATTACCGTCAACTTTATCGCCAATTTATGAAAATTATAAACATTATG
>CAYRNC010000132.1:0-3091 GCA_964425645.1 uncultured Oscillospiraceae bacterium
TCGGAGATACCCCCAAGCTTTGCATCCGACAGTTCTTTGAAGCATCTCCGACGGCAATAATATTAAGCTCGCTATTTAATATAGCCCTCTTCGGCAAGCAGTTTTTTAGCCCTGTCTTCATTAGCGTCGCTTACAAGGACCACAGGTCCTGTGCATCCCATTCCCGTCTTTGCATAAATTCCGCCTTTCCAAAGACATAATGCAGCATCCTCAATGTCCATGACCTCGATGCCGGGAATCTCGGCTGTAACGATTTCCTCCGGCGGCGGTTTGATTTCATCGTCTCCTCCGTCGCTCTTTTTCGATTTAAGCTCCGCAATAATCCTTTTCAGGCCCCCTCTATCAGCCTTATTGAATTCATCCCTTGTTACCTTAATTAAATCGTTCCTGATCAGTGTTGAAGCATATTCGATTGCTCCTGCAATAACCGGCGCACCGCTCGCACGTGAAATGATGAGAATCGTTTTATCAAAGTTTTCACCTATCCCGGGTCCGTATCCATAGCCTACCGCCTCATAGATTCCTCCTGTGTTGAACGCTGAGAAAAACTTCATCATTAAATTCCCTGTAAGCGAATCCATCACCATTATGTCTGAAGAGGCGGTGAGAAGGTCATTACCCCTCATTATGAGTCCTCCATCCGATCGAACCGATTCAGCAAAACTTATGTCATATCCTCCATCCTTTAAGGCCAACAAGGCCCTTTCCGTATGTCTTGCTCCGTCCACATTGGCAATGCCCAAGGTGGGATTTCCAACGCCTGACGCCTTTGCGGCTATTATGCCGCAAACAGCATTTTTCACCATACCTTCAACCCTGTCGGCAGAAGACGTTCCCGTAGTGGAGGCAATATACATTTCCCTGCCCCTGCCCGGGGTTATGACCCTGCCTACAGTGGTTACACCGATGGGGAATGAGTAGTGCATCGTAACAGCACCATCGATCCTTCCTCTTTCAAGCATGTCTTCCATGCTTTGGTGCGCCTCATCTCCCTCAATTATGACTGCCTTAAACCCTTTTTTTTCTGCAGCAGCCAGACCTTCTATGATAGTACCCTTATCCAGTTCCCCTCCTTCTGATGCTATCCCTATTACAGGCATATCCTTTAATGTAACCGTGAAACTTTTCTTTGGCTCTTCATCTTTCCCGCTGTTCTTCTCGATCAGAAAAGACACACCGTCAAACAGGTTGGTCATGCGTCCGAGAAAAAGACTTCCCTTCCCGATAACCATTGCCCTTTTAATTTTACCTTCCAGAATATGTTCCCTGCAAAAGCCCAGATACGGAACGCCTGATGGAATATGCCCCTGTGTGGGCGCCCAGCCTGTCATGCCGTGTTCTTTGACAAAATCCGGAATTGCCGCCCTCTCAAGATCGCCTCGCCTTACCCCTAAAGCGGCTATCATCTTGTAGTTTGCTTCAGGCACATCTCCCGCGCCTGCAGGTTTTGTCACATCGGGATTTTGCATTTCAGGTGCATATTTATCCACATCACCGATGCTTAAGCCCGCCTGATCCAGGGGCTCTGTGACAAGAGAAGTAATTACTGCCTGGGGAGATGAACCTGTTCCCACCCTATGCCTGCCGATGTAATCAAGATTTATTTCAGGATTTATCCCGTCATTTTCGCTTATCAATACTGCAAAACCTGCAACCACATCTTCCAATATCGGCAAACCTTTCTTAATGTGATCCTTGCCGTTCATGCCGAGTTTAGCCGTGCTCCCGCCTGCTGTTACGATAACATTTCTGAACGTTTTAGACTTAACAAGCGATGCCGCCTCAAGAATAGCATGGGCCGGTGCCGCACAAAATCCCCTGGTATCTGATCCGGTGGCATTCACTAATCCGGCTATTTCGGCCGATGCCTTAGCAAGATTGCCGCCGCCTCTTTGATTCATATCTCCTACGGCTTCTTCACAGCAATCCAACACGTAATCAACAGAGGAAGGATCAGTACCCGTCACTTTTAAAAGATGCAAAAGCGACAGAACGCTGGAGGCTTTGGATACAAGATTTTCAAAAAGAACATGAGCGCTCAAATTGACATCGATATCGTGGGCCCTTTTTACGGCTCCGACAAGCTTCCGGTTATGATAAATGCCCTCTGCGTGATCTTCATTGACCAGAGCATTTATCTGATCCCGGGTCTTGGTATTTTTAGAAAGGATGTTCGCCCTCTCTTCGCCTACAAGCGGATGGGCGGCCAGTTTTTCCCTTACAGATGCTGCAAAATCGCTTTCCAAATGCACGAGATCAAAGACATCGCAGATTTGCATCATGCCGATAAATTCATCCTGAGGCATAATCTCTCCGAATTTTCCGTAACGGGAAACTGTCTCAGCCTTTTTATCGTGCCAGGGCATCTTCATCTGTCCCAATTGATCGGGAGTCATATTTCCAATGTAAACCTGGTTGGGTGCATATGATATCACCTCCTCATAGCTGCGAAGATGATCATCTATCTTTACCAGGTATTCTGAATCCGGATTGACCGCCCGTTCGGTGGTCTGGGTGGTGCCGTTATGCAGCACCATATCAGGCACAGCGGCCAAAAAATAGCCGGCGCCTCTTAAGATTGCATTTTTGCCCATTCGCCTATCCCTTCCTAAAATCAAATATATTTTCTAATCATATTCTCGACGCTTTCCAAAGTGGCATCGTCTTTAACCAGTTCCTCTATTTTTTCTCCATCCTTATATATTGCAACAACAGGCAGGCCCATTATCTTCTGGCCTATGGCGAGCCTTCTGGCCTTGCTGGTATTTAGCTTCGTGAATTTCAATTTATCACCGTACTTTGAAAAAAGTGATTCTATCGACGGCATAAGCGCCGCACAAGGTGCACAGCCGTCCCCGAAAAAATCTACAAGAACATAACCTTCCGCCTTTAAAACTTCCGCTTCAAAGCTGTCTTTATCAACTGCCAACATATCTTGCCATCTCCTTTGCATAACTTCTTACTGCTTTAAACTTTCTATATATTTCTCGGCCTGAACCGCGGCAACAGCTCCGTCCGCTGCAGCAGTCACCACCTGTCTAAGGCTTTTCTTGCGTATATCACCCGCTGCAAAAACACCCGGTTCACTTGT
>CAYRNC010000133.1:0-1026 GCA_964425645.1 uncultured Oscillospiraceae bacterium
GGACTTACGGATTTTGTAATAGAAGTAACGCTGCCTTTGCTCAGCAAGGCCTGGTTTCCCGCCATAGCATTTATAATAGCAGGCGTCTTGGGCTTCGCTACAGGAAGCTTCTGGGGCATAGGTGCAATACTGATGCCTATAATAATTCCTCTGGCACTGGAATTAAGCGTCAATCCCTTCCTGGCTGCCGGAGCGGTAATTTCCGGGATTGTATTTGCATCCCATTCCTGCTTCTTCGGCGACAGCCTGCTTTTAGCTGCATACGTAACTGAAATAAAACCTATGAATATTGCCATAGCGGTCATCCCTTATGCAATCATTTGTGCAATCCTGACCATTATCGGATATTTGATCATCGGCTTTGCAATGTAAGGAGGAAAACAATGAGAAACATAGAGCAGGTAAAGATTGCTATGATACAGCACTCATGCGGTGAAGATCGTCAGGAAAACCTTATGAAAGCTATGATGATGATCAGGGAGGCCTCGACAAAAGACGCTAAAATTATATGCACACAGGAACTGTTCAACGGCATGTATTTTCCTCAAACAATCGATGAGGCTAAATATAATTGGGCGGAGCCTATGGACGGACCCACATGGAAAACAATGCAGAAGCTATCCAAAGATCTGGAAGTCGTTATTATTTGTTCACTTTATGAACATGCGCTTGACGGTGTATATTTCAACACAGTGGCAATATATGAAGACGGGACCTTTTTAGGAAAATACAGAAAGCATCATATTCCAGAAGCACCGCAATATATTGAAAAATACTATTTCTCTCCGGGAAATGGCGGATATCCCGTATTTAAAACCAAATATGGCACAATAGCTGTTTTAATATGTTGGGATGAATGGTTCCCAGAACCTGCAAGAATCGCGGCGATGAAAGGGGCCGATATCATATTCTATCCTTCTGCGATAGGCTCATTACCGGAGGAACCGGATTTTGACTGTTCTCCCATGTGGATTGATGCTATCAAAGCCCATGGCATCATTCCCGCTGCGTTAGCCATTCTAATCC
>CAYRNC010000133.1:1036-2984 GCA_964425645.1 uncultured Oscillospiraceae bacterium
AAAGCCCATGGAATTCATAACAACGTTTTCACGGCCGCTGTCAACAGAGTCGGCATTGAACACAGCGATGAAGGATTCATGTCTTTTTACGGATGCAGCTTCGTTGGTGATCCCTTCGGGGAAATAATTGCGAAAGCAAAAACCGCCCGGGATGAAATTATCTATGCAAACATAGATTTTACCCAGATCAAACGAGCCAGAGATTTTATGCAGTTTTTCAGGGACAGAAGGCCTGAAACCTATGGTGAGCTATTGAGATTTACAATTGAAGAATAGCGCGATACGAACACCTGATTCCCGAAGGGAAAATAAAGAACCGGACTAAGCGGCGGGATTAAATATAACCGCCGCTTAGCAGTATCATTAAATCCATCCGAATCTTCAAATTCTTATGGTTTGCTTATCTATAGGATACAATGGAAAAAATCAAACAAATGCTGTTTAACAAATCAGCTATGAAATAAACAATGATGCACAGGGATTTCTTATCCACACCTCTATACCACAATAATTTACTTTTGCAAGGCCATTGCTAAAATGTCCCGCACAATCTAAAATTGGAGGAATTACTATCTCACCGTTCTTATTGACATACCCATATTTTCTCTTTCTATCCAGGCTGCAGAATACTGACAATTCTTCCGAGAATACGGAATACCCCGTCACATTTTCAGGCACTTCAAAGGCTACCGTACCGTCAGTATGGATTACCGCTTCCTGATCGTTTTGTAAAGTGACCAACGCCAACCCCTCCCGAAAAGGTTCACAGCTTATAAAATGCATGTCCTGAAATGCCCTGCTCCCATCCTGTCTGATATAGAATTCTTCTGATTCTATTCTTACAGCGGCAAAACCATCAGACATATCCTGCGCGTAATGATAAACAGCCGGAATGACAAGTACACCTTTTTTGTCTACATACCCATAGCAGTTTGATTTCGATATCAAGGAAAGCCCTTCGTGAAAAATGATGGGATGCGCAGTATTTGCGTGACTGTAATCGAAATCTTCACAAGCCATTCCATTAGTCTCTATTACAAACCATCTATCCCCATCGAAAACAGAGGCAAGACCGTCAGAAAAGGATACAGCACCTATGTATTTTGCATCTATTGACATCCTTCCCGCCGTGTTTATATACCCATAACGTCCGTTTTCTTTTACACAGGCCAAACCATCCTGAAAATTCATAGCATATTCATATTGTGGAGAAATGATCCATTCCCCATTTTGATTGACGAATCCCCATTTGCCATCGATGTTACAGGCGGCAAGCCCCTCTTGGAAAGAAGAAATTTTTCCGTTCACCGAAATTTGAACAGCTTGGACAATAGAAAACAACTGGGATTTCACTGAAGCAATTGTAAACTGAATTCCCGATATCGCAATTAATGCGGCAATGGATATAATCATAATTTTATGTAGAAATATTGTTTTTCCATCCGGCTTTTTTATCTTTTTATGATAAATCAATCTTATGATTTGCGACAGGCAATAAAAAAACCATAGAAGCAGGATTCCTTTAGACATTAAGTTCAGGTTTAAAAAACGCCATCCAATTACTTCATATCCTATAAATATCAAAAGCGATAGCAGTACCGTATTTAAACTGAAGTTTATAAGCCTTTTCCTATGCATCATTACTCTTTCACACAGCTGACAACCTTCTGCCGTCCCTTTTTCTTAGCTGCGCCATAATATTTGAACAGGAACCTTCGAAAGGACAATATACAAGAAGGTGGAGTTGCCGCCACCTTTACACGGTGACAATCGGATTGTTTCCTGATTAAATTTTCAAATAGTATAGCGGATGTCCCCGGCAATAAGAAGAATCCGCTGCATTAACTGATTTTCCCCCCATATGTGCTTAAAACACAGCCAAACACTCTTTGCAAGAGTGTGTGAAATAAACTCTGTAAATTAGCTTTCTATGGTAAAATCGTTTTGA
>CAYRNC010000134.1:0-2854 GCA_964425645.1 uncultured Oscillospiraceae bacterium
GTCCTTGGAGAGGGACTTGAAACACTACTACTATATAATACGAGGAGGTTTAAATGGACAAACTGGTGGTTTTATGGACATCGGAAAACAAGGATATTGCATTGGATATGGTTCTGATGTATACCTTGAAATCCAACGTAAACAAATGGTGGAAAGAGTGCATATTAATAACTTGGGGCCCCTCCAATAAGCTTGTTTGCGAGGACGGGGACGTAAAAGAACAATTGCACCTGATCATGGGTGCAGGTGTAAAGGTCTATGCCTGCCTTCGATGTGCAAAGCGCTATGGCCTGACCGAAAAACTGGAGTCGATGGGGATAGAAGTAAAACTGATGGGAGAACCCCTGACAGAGTATCTCTCGGATGACAGATGCAAAGTGATTTCAATATAAGCGCAGGGAGGATTTTGCGATGGGGAAGAATATTTTCCAAAAGGGCATAGGTATCATAGCAGCCTTGGTGCTGTCGGCAACTGTGTTCATACCCGTTGATAGTTATGGTGCTTTAGTTTTTTCCGACGTAAAAGGACATTGGGCGGAAAGTTACATTAACAGGGCGGTCAGACAGGGATTCATCGAAGGATATACGGATGGAAGCTTCAGACCCGAGCAAAAAGTAAGTCGGGCCGAATTTGTAAGCATGATCAATCGTGCTTTGGGAAATTCGGGAACCGACAGGATTTCTTTCATCGATGTGCCTTATGGGGCATGGTACTATCAGGATGTGGCAAAGGCTGTAAAAGCATCATATGTAAAGGGCTTCAATGACGGGACCTTCAAGCCGGGACAATCTATAACAAGGCAGGAAGCCGCCGTAATGATTGCAAAGATTATTCCTACTTATGGGTATAGCGGCAGGCTGCAAAACTATCCTGATTACCGCAGCATAGGAAGCTGGGCAAATGATGCTCTTTCCAAGGTAAACGGCAAAGGTTATATAACCGGATACAGCGACGGGAGAATGCACCCTCTTGATCCGCTTACAAGGGCACAGGCTGCAAAAATAATAGGGGATATATTGATAAATGAAAACGTTGTATCTGCAGATCCCATTGTTAAGAAGGATGGTACAAAGCTGTCTAACGCGATCTACCCAAACGGTGTGACCATACACAAGGATTTGGGGGACGGCAGTGCAAGTATAGATAACTGCGTCATTTTAGGAAGCCTCAATGTACAAGGCGGAGGAAAGGACACTGTGACATTGAATAATTCCAAAGTTGTTGAAGTATCTGTCAATCGAACCGCCGACATCGTGCGGCTGCTTGCAAAAGGTGAGACGATCATCGGGAATTTAACCGGAAAAAATTCATTCATACTTCAGACGTCAGGTCTCAGCGGAGGAACCTTCGGTATAGGATTTGAAGCGATAAGCATCGGCGGGGATGCAAAGGCTGTTTTAAAAGGGACGTTTCCATGTGTCTTGGTTGATGGGTCCTATGCAGATCTTAAACTTGAAAGCGGTACAATAAATGACCTCACGGTTACTGCCTCGGGAAAGCGATCGGATATAACCGCTTTAAATGGAACGACCATCAAAAGCGCATCGGTTTATGCCGAATCCTATTTCCATGGGGTGGGGACAATCTCCAATATGCAGGTTTATGCTAAAAATATAACATATGAAACTAAACCCAAAGCCTGGACGATAGGTTCGGGAGGGGCGACTCCAGGCAAGGCGGATCCTCTGCTGGATATTTCATTCAGTCCGAAAAATGGAGAGACAGGCGTGTATTTGGACAGCAAGATAAGCATTACATTCAGTCATGAAATGAAAAAACATAACGGCAATACACTTACAGTCTCAGATATCGAAGATATTGTATTTCTTCGAAAAGGCTCTTTGACCGGCACATCTGTTTCCTTTAAGGCCGACATTGATAGTGCTAAGAAAGTAATAACCATCACGCCTTCCCAGGAATTGAGCAGCAATACGAAATATTATGTTCGGGTTAAGGAAGATATGATGCGCGACATCTACGGGAATTACAATAAAGAAGCTGTCAGCCACTTTACTACAGGGGATACAACTTTAAAGCTTACCACTTCTTTCTACCCTGAAAACGGGGCCGTGGGTGTCCCGGTGGATACAGGTTCTTTTACAATAACTTTTTCAGATAAAATTATAAAATATGACGGAAGTGCAATTGATTCAAACACCGATCGATATTTAAAAAACAGCGCGGTAATATTTCAAAAAGGAAGCAGCGCCGTGAAGGCGGATGATTATTCTGTTTCGATTAACAGCGCAAGAAGAGTCATAACGATAACACCTAATAAGAAACTGGATCTCAACACTAAGTATACTATAGGTATAAAATCTTCTACCCTTAAAACAATTGGAAAAACCGCCGTTCCCGCAGCAAGCGCCGGCTTTACCACTGCAGGTATGCCTGTTTTAAGTGAAGGAGACACAACAGCATATGAGCAAGCCATCGATCTTAAGGTAAAACCCAATGTGAATGGAACTGTTTATGCTGTCGCCGTAAGTAAAAATGCAAAAGCCCCGGATGCAGAGGCGATAAAAGCAGGTAAAGACGGCGATGGAAGTGATGCAATATCAAAGGGCAGTGTTTCCGTTAAGGCATCTAATGCAGCAGTATTGAAGCTTACCGGCCTTGATACGGATACCGTCTATCGGATATATGCTGTATTGTACGACGGCAATAAAAATGCTTCCGCCGTCATGGTTTTCGATGACAGAAGAACTTTACCCCTTCGTCTCAGCAGTCTCTATGTGAAGGCGGCAGATGTCGATGTTCTAAAAGATTTCAATTCTGAAAAAATGGATTATACCGTTAAAGTTCCTGTCGATGCAACCTTCATGCTTGTTGGAGCCGGTGCCGGTTCATTTC
>CAYRNC010000135.1:0-1889 GCA_964425645.1 uncultured Oscillospiraceae bacterium
CCGTTGATTCCTTAATCAGAAAGGCTGTTGATGCCTATAACGATGCGGTTTCCGCCAGAGAAAAAGGCGATTGGATAAACTATGGGAATTCCATGCAAAAACTTGCGGATTTGTTGGAGCATCTGGAAAAAATATAAAGGTTTTTGATAAGTTAGCCTTCAAGATATTTTATCGACAGGCGTTTTAATTAAAGGCGATGGGATATAAAGGGAGGATAACAGTGGGAAAGCTTATTATGGCAGAGGAAAACTCAAGGGATATTTACAAAGAGGATAAGATTTTCGGCATAAACAAAAAAGCGCGTGATATGGTCTCGGTTGTCGGCAGGGATAAGGTTATTAATGCTACAATAGGGACCTTTATGGACAACCGGGGAAATTTAGTGGTTTTACCCACAGTGCTGGAATTGATAAAAAATCTTAGTCCCGCAGATTATGCAGAATATGCACCTGTAGCAGGTACGCCTGATTATCTTGAGGCGGTCAAAAAAGCTGTTTTTATGGATTATGTGCCAAAGGGTTTTATAAGTGCAGTTGCCACGCCTGGCGGGACAGGAGCTATAAGGAATGCTGTACAAAACTATACAAGACGGGGAGATGCGGTCCTTACCTCCGATTGGCATTGGAGCCCTTATGAAATAATTGTGCGGGAACTGGAACGATCCTTGAATACCTTTACATTATTTGATGATAACATGAGGTTTAATATATCGTCTTTCAGGGAAAAGGTTGATCATTTGATCGAAAAACAAGACAGTTTGGTGATCATCATCAACACGCCCTCTCATAACCCTACAGGTTATTCCGTCACGCTAAATGATTGGGATCAACTGCTTTTCATACTAAAGAAAAGTGCTGCCGATTCTAATAAAAGGCTTATTTTACTTATCGATGCGGCCTATTTAGACTTTGCCGGCAGCATTAGGGGGTCCCGAAACTTTCTTTCTAAATTAGATGGTCTTCCAAATAATATCCTAATACTGATTGCCTTTAGCATATCTAAAAGCTTTACCTTATACGGCATGAGAGGGGGGGCTCTTATTTGTCTTACAGCCAAACAGGATATTGCCCGCGAATTTAAGACAGTTATCGCACTTTCAGCTCGGGGAACCTGGTCTAACAGCCCTCGTGCTGCCATGGTTTTGCTCAGCCGTATTTATAAAGATAAGAGCCTTTTGGCAAAGGTGATGAAAGAAAAAGAGGAGATTGCGGCTACGATGGTAAGCAGGGGCAAAGCGTTTATGGAGGCAGCAGATGCATCAGGTCTGTCTATCTGCCCTTATAACGCGGGGTTTTTTTCTGTTGTACTTTGTGATAATTCTGATGCGATAGGTGAGGAACTGCAAAAAGACGGTATTTTTACAATTCCATTCAACGGGAAGGGGCTTAGAATATCTATAGCCTCTATTACAGAGGCTGACTGTGTCCGAATATCGAATAGAATTGCCGTTGCCATTAATAAAGTTAACAGATAATATATTGCGTTGGTGAGGTGGATTAAATGATATTGGGTATAATGGGCGGAATGGGCCCTGCGGCAACTGTGGATCTATTTAAAAAAATTGTAGAGTTCACTAATGTGTCAAAAGATCAGGAGCATATACACATTGTAATTGACAGCAACACAAATATTTCAGATCGATCCGAATATATCTTGGGATTTGGAAAGGATCCTGCATTTGAAATGGTAAGGTCGGCTATCAAATTAGAAGCAATGGGCGCAGACTATATTGTAATACCCTGCAACACAGCGCATTATTTTTATGATAGGATTGTACCGTATGTCAGGGTTCCCATATTGCACATGATATGTGAAACGGCTGTGTATTTAAAGAAGAAATATAAGGACATAACGGATTTTATGTTATTTGCAACAAAAGGTACATACAT
>CAYRNC010000135.1:1899-2840 GCA_964425645.1 uncultured Oscillospiraceae bacterium
AGTGTCAAACAAGACGTCCATTGACAATGCCTTGATAAGGATAAGAACTTGATTATGGATTGGGTCTACGGTGTTAAAGCTGGTGATTTTTCCGTCGATCCGTCTCGCGTTAAATCTCTTGTCAATCGATATGGCGAGTGTGGCAATATACCGATAATTTTGGGATGTACTGAATTGCCTTTATTGGCTGAACGCCTAAACATGAGAAATAAATTCATTGATCCGGTAGCAATACTGGCGCGGCGGTGTATTGTGATCAGCGAAACAGAAAACTAAATGTTCCCACACCTAAATATATGGTGTTTCATTAAATCAAGCCTCCGGCGATGGTCAGAGGCTTGATAATATCGTACGGTATCTTATCAGATGTTTATTATATGCCACCGTATACGATCTTTCCATCCATGATTGTGGCTTCTACGGACATGTCAAGAATATCCCGGGCATGATCAGCATCGATCTTCATAGGATCTAAAGACAGCACTGCAAAGTCTGCCAGTTTACCGACACTTATAGAGCCTTTTATTTTTTCTTCGAAGGTAAAATAAGCACCGGCTTGGGTATAAGCCCAAATTGCTTTTTCCATGGATATGGATTCATCTGTCCCGCAGTCCCTGCCGCTAATGGTTTTTCTGAAAACACTAGAATAAAGTGTGTATTTCGGATTTCCATCGATGACTGGACAATCGGTGCCTATCGCTGTAACAATACCCATATCCAGGGCTGTTTTGATAGGAAATTCATTTTTAGTCCGTTCATAGCCAATCGTGTTTAAATGGCTATCCCCTAGGAAATAGAAGAAACCAGGCTGCATATTAACATATAGACCTAAATCCTTCATTCTTTTAAGCTGTCTGGCATTAGCTAAAGAGGCATGTTCAACCCTGTGTCTGTGGGGCTTGGGATTCGCCTTGAGCGCTCTTTCATAGGCATTTAAAAGC
>CAYRNC010000136.1:0-2794 GCA_964425645.1 uncultured Oscillospiraceae bacterium
AGCCATTTGCTGTCTCCGGATACGTAATCATAGCCTGGGTGAAAGTCAAACCGTACCGCGCCCACAGGAACTTTTCCCTGTACCGCCTGCTTTATCATGGCGTGCCCGATAGTGCCAAAGCCACCGCAAAGAGCTATGAGGATTATACCCTCATCGACCATTTTAACCGCCTCATCGCAGGCCATTTCGTAGCTTCCGACTCCCAAAGTGATCATCAATCCCTGTTCAAAGGCGATTTCGGATCTTAACGGCTGAGTGATCGAACCGTTTATAAACATGAAAACAACTTTTCTTACCATATTGCTGCCTCCTCTTATGATAAAGTAGCGGTAACGTTTATAATCCTTCAACGGACCAGATGATATAACTTTCACAGACACTGGGGATTTTCACGGTGAAGCCGTAGTCGTTTGCTTTAAAGGTAATTAACATAACGGATGGACACATCAAAGCGAATTCATTCTTTTAAGTCGCGGAAATGAAAATTTCTTTCGCCTGATGCATATTCACTCACTGTTTGGCCTTTTCCGAACAGCCTGTATTTATAGGTCACCAAACCTTCAAGTCCTACCGGCCCCCGGGCGTGAAGCTTACCGGTGCTTATACCTACTTCGGCTCCAAATCCATATCTAAATCCGTCTGCAAATCTTGTGGAGCAGTTCTGATATACTCCAGCGCTGTCAACAAGCAACATAAACTTCATTGCCCTGTCGGGATCCTCTGTAAGGATGCTGTCTGTATGGTGGGATCCGTAATTGTTAATGTGGGATATAGCTTCTTCTATATCGGAAACAATTTTTATCGAAAGAATGTAATCCAGGTATTCAGTTTTCCAATCCTCCTCTTTCACCGGAAGGCACGGGATCAGCGCCTGCACTTTTTCAGTTCCCTTAATGGTCACACCTTTTTGTTTGAGCAGATCGGCCAAGGGAGGCAGCAGGTTTTTTGCTGCTGATTCATGAACAAGCAGGGTTTCAACCGTGTTGCATGCAGCGATATATTGGATTTTTGCATCTACTATTACGTTAAGGGCTTTTTCCGGATCGCATTTTTCATCAGCGTAAATATGGCATACACCGTCAGCATGGCCCATAACAGGAATCCTTGAATTGTCCATAATGTATTGAACAAATTCGTTTGATCCTCTGGGTATCAGCAGGTCTATATCTTTGTCGCATTTTAAAAGAGAACTGATATGAGAGCGGCTTTCTACAAGGGTCAGGAAACCGGAAGGCACCGAAGCAGACAAAGCTGCCTCATGTATGAGTTCAAAAAGGATTCTGTTCGTATTAAGGGCTTCGCTGCCGCCTTTTAAAATGGCGCAATTTCCGCTTTTTAAGCAAAGTGCCGCTATTTGGACAAGCGCATCCGGTCTTGATTCAAAAATGACACCGATTACACCTATAGGACAGGTTACCTGTTGCAAAATTAAATCCTGATCAAGCTCTCTTTTTAACAGGGTTCGAAAAAGAGGGTCGGGAAGGGAAACAAGATTTCTTATTCCTTCAATAGAATCTTCATTCTTAGCGGAATCGTAGTTTAGCCGCTTTATAATGGGTTCGGGAAGCCCATCCTTATTTGCTTGTTCAAGATCCGTCTGATTTGCTTTAAAAATGACATCTTCCTTTTCTTTTAATATCTTGGCAATTTTTAAAAGCGCTTCATTTCGAACCTCTATAGGGAGGGCGGCCATCGCATGGCTGTCATTTTTAACCTGCTTGGCCATGGCTTTAATTTTATCGTTTTGCATTTCATTCGTTATTTCTTTTGTCACCCTTTTACCTCCTTGCGTTTCAATATTTTAATGGGCCGCAATAATTTTCAATTTACCTTATTATATCAGGTTTGCGATATAATTTCCCGTAAAACAATTTATAAGGGTTTTTGCCGCATGTATAACGAGTATTTTTAATTTCATCTGTGGTTATACAGCATGCGTTTTTGAGTGGTATTATTAAATTAATGAATACTGATTAAGGCCAATTCATAATTGAATTAATGATTCAATTATGAATTGGCGTGGATTTCGATTGAATTCCAACGTTTGTGGGGAATCCAACCCTAAGCCCAAGTCGGGACTGGGTTAATAGACTGATTTTAGAAAATTCAAAACACTGGGAAGCAGGGATTCCATGCCTGGCACATAATTTGCAGAATATATAGACTATATAGCGATAAACCAGAGGAAAGGAGTGAACAATGTCATTGGATTGTCAATCAAACAAACCCTCCTTAGTTGAGGTGCGAGTTGTTTCTTCCGAATGTCCGGCCATGCCGAAAGGAGATGTAATCATTTTAGAGGGCCCGGGGATCAATTATGAAAAGTCGGGACCGGTGTGTCTTACAGCAATTAACGCTATTTATCCATGGATCATGGTGACCCGTTTTAACGTAAAGACAGATGTCTTGGATTATGACAGGGAGAATCAATGCTATCACGGGGTCTGTCCCTGCGGATCGGTGACCTTCGATATTAAAAATATCGGGGAATAAATAGGCAGACAATATTACAGGTTAAAAAGAAAGGGGGTAAGGATTGATAGGATCTGCCTGCAAGCAATATTAAAAGGAAAGGAGCAAAAATAGATGGGTGTTGTTACATATTCAATTATTACCACTATAGTGTTGGCAATCGTATTTATTTTAATAGGTATTTGGTTTAAGAAGCTCGTTATCTCATCTGAAGACTTTATGTTGGCAGGCAGAAAGGCTCCCTTTTGGCTTTTGGCCTCTGCTTATCTTGGAGGCTTTGTCGGAGGCTCCAGCGTCGCCGGATATGTAAGCCTCGGATACA
>CAYRNC010000137.1:0-2669 GCA_964425645.1 uncultured Oscillospiraceae bacterium
TGCTGGATGCGCTGTACTTAACAGAACAAGAGCTCGACAATTTATTCGATTCTACCATCCTAATCGACCCCTAAGGTACGATGTTTTAAGGTTAACTACGGAAGTCAGGATATATCATATAACTAATAAAATTTCAACCGCTTTTTTCATTTTCCGTCAATTTAATAGGTGCTATGGTAAATCGAATATAGAAACATCTTGGCAGCACTGACAGGAACGGTCCTGTCTATGGGCAGCAGTAAAACTGCAGGCCATCCAGACAGGTCAGAATTATCACAATATTCATTTTACTTTTACGACTTTCTTTTATATAATATAAAAAGCCGTTATTTTAAATGGAGAGGTGAAAACTATGAAAAGGATTATAGTTATTGCAATCTGTTTAGTATTGACATTCTCGGTTACCGGCTGCAGCGGATCCGCTTCCGACTCTGACTTCGCAGAAACAGTCATTATAGGGAGCATCTATACCGCAAACGCAGAAGGAGATACAGTTTCTGCATTGGCTGTCAAAGACGGAAAGTACATTTATGTCGGCGATGAAAAGGGGGTACAGGAATTCATTGGCGATGACACCGAAGTAATTACTTTAGAAGAAGAAGGCATGGTGTTGCCGAGCTTCACTGACGGCCATGCCCATGGTCACGAAGGCGGAGTGGCTTGGCTGTATGAAGTCAGCCTATATGAAGCAACAACGGTAGAGGAGTATATTGATTTAATTGAAGAATTCATTGAGACTCATCCCGATGTAACATTTATAAGAGGAGGGGGCTGGTATAACGGCTATTTTCCGAACGGGCTTCCAACAGCGGAAATGCTTGATGCCATAGACACCGACCTTCCTATTGCACTATATCCGATGGACCATCATTCCTATTGGGTAAATACCAATATGATGGAGCTGATGGGTGCAAGCGCAGATATGGCAGATGTACCGGGCGGAGTTATTGAAAGAGATGCAAAGGGCAATCCTGTCGGATGTTTTCGTGAAGCGGCAATGTCTTTAGTATCGGAACATATACCCCTTTACACTGTGGATGAGTACAAAGAAGGTATTCTTGCATGGCAGGATGCTTGTTTCAGCTATGGAATAACATCATACTGGGATCCGATGGTTAACTACCCCAATCTCGTACAGGCATATACGGAATTAGAGGAAAGCGGTGATCTGGCGATTAGAGTCGGCGGCGGATTTTTAATGGAGCCGGGCGATGACATAACAGCAGGCATTGAAGAAGCCAAAGCATTGATCGAAGAAACAGCAGGAGGAAAATTCTACGTAAATGCGATTAAAATACTTAACGACGGAGTAGTCGAGGGAAGAACCGGTTTTCTACTGGAAGACTACGCCGATGAACCGGGATTCAAAAGCGAATCTCTTTGGGACCAAGATTCCCTTAATCAGCTATTTACCGAAGCAGATGCAGAGGGCATAACAATACATACGCACGCAATAGTTGACGCTGCAAGCAGAATGATAATAGACGCTGTTGAGCATTCATTTGACATAAACGGTGACGATAATAACAGACACGCTATAACTCATCTGCAGCTCATCCATCTCGATGACATTAAAAGAATGGCAGACCTAAGGATGGTGGCCTCAGTTCAGCCCTATTGGCATTACCAGGAAGAGGGTCTTTACAATGAAATAGAAATTCCGTATCTCGGTGTAGAAAGAGCTAACAGCACCTATCCGATGAAATCCTTCTTTGATAACGGAATCGTGGTGTCCTCTTCCAGCGATTTCCCGGTATCTCAGCCGCCTAAACCCGTCAGAGCGATACAGATAGGCGTAACAAGATGCGCCGAATCCGGAGACCCGAACACAATTAAGAACCCTGGTGAGAGGGTTACAGTGGAACAGATGATCGATTCATTTACCATAGGCCCTGCTTATCAATTGTTCTCCGAGAATATCTATGGTTCAATAGAAGTGGGCAAAAGCGCCGATTTGATCATTCTGGATAAAAACATTATAGGGATTGATCCCGTTGAGATCGGAAAGACCAACGTTCTTCGCACATTTTTAGAAGGGGAAACAGTCTATAAGCTATAGGAAGAACATAAGTTGTATTGTGACAAACTGATATACGTATCGGCAGGCGATGAGCATTCATTGACTGCCGATTAAATTATAATAACGATCAATAAACTTAACACTCCCTGTACCTATGGATTACCTTGGGCGGGGAAAAGGAAGGCGTTTGAAATAAAAAACAAGTCCTATGTGGGAACTGTAAAACCGACTATTTGTTAGGCTGAAGATAACCCGCTTAGTAAGAAAGAATATAATTGAATACCCATCGTTTAATTTGCGGCCCACCCCGTTCACATGTTGATTTGTTCCTTAGCATTGCTTCCCCCACCCATTCGATTTGACTTTCTGCTACAGCATCCATAGGTTTCCTATTTAGCTACAGATAAAATATTGATTAATATAAATTTTCTCCCGCCATTTAAAGACGGGAGAAAAGCGCAAGAAATTTCATAGATTGCTAAATGTTTTAAACTTCTATTTTCTTACCCTATCTTCATGATAGTATGCTTTACTGCCGAAACTTTTTGTCAGAATTTCATAGGTATCCGGTCTGCGATCACGGAGCAAAGGATAAGCCTGACGTGCAAGACGTATCTGTTCAAAATCGATTTCATGAACCAAAACCTCA
>CAYRNC010000138.1:0-2608 GCA_964425645.1 uncultured Oscillospiraceae bacterium
TCCACAATAGCTTTAACAGTACCTGCTATATCCTTACCCCCCTCCAATTTCACCACGTCGCATCTGCCCTCTTTCATCAGTCTCGTTGCATTGTGCACAGCCTGCATGTTTGATTCGTTATAGGAACCAAAAGGCATATCTCCTACAATCAACGGCGTAGGAGCACCCAATACAACAGGCTTAATATGATGGATCATTTGCTCCATAGTGCACGAAACGGTTGAGTCATCGCCCAGAACAGTCATCATTAGAGAATCTCCGACAAGAATGATTTCAATGCCGGCTTTCTCCACCATACAGGCGGTGGGATAATCATAGGCGGTTGTCATGCTGATTTTTTCGCCGTTTTTCTTCATTTCAAGCAGTTTAAGCGTTGTTATTTTCGCCATATCATTATTTCCTCTCTTTTAATGACAGTGAAATTCCATCCAATACATGTCTTTGCAGCACCATAGAGGTAACGGGCCCGACTCCTCCCGGAACAGGGGTAATTGCGGAAACATGCCCGTATACATCCTTGTAATCTACATCGCCGAAAAGCTTTCCTTTTTCAAAATTTATTCCCGCATCTATTATAAAAGTCCGGTCGCTAAAATACCCGTGATCGAAGAATCTTGGCCGTCCCACACCGGTTATCACTATATCGGCTTCTTTTGTAAATTTCGCCAGGTTGTTTGTTTTCGAATGACAGACGGTTACTGTGGCATCCTTTTCAAGCATCATTACAGCCAAAAGTTTGCCGAGAACAGGGCTTCTATTTACGATAACCGCATGTTTACCTCGAAGATTGCATTTGTAGTGATTGAGTATTTCCATTATAGCCTCGGGCGTGCAGGGCGCTATCCCATCATTCTCTCCGGTAAAGATTTTTCCGATGTTTACCGGACTCATGCAGTCAATATCCTTTACGGGATCGATTTTCCTTCCTACAGCCGCAGAATCTAAATGCTTAGGTAAAGGGCGAAGTACTAATATCCCGTGTACGTTAAAATCATCGTTCATGCCGTCCAACGCTGCCATAAAATCTTTTTGCAAAACATTATCAGCCATGGCCACAACCCGGGATTTCATCCCTATATCACTGCAGTCTGCAAGCAGCTGCTGTTCATATGCCAGATCGCCTTTATCTTCACCTACTCTCAATATCCCTATCTTAGGCTCAACGCCCTGCCTTTTGTATTGCCTTATTTCGCTTAGGAGTTTACTTTTAATGCTGTCTGCTACAGGTTCTCCCTTCAATACAATCGTCATTTGTTCCTCCTTTTTATCAAAAAAGCCCTGATATTTTCCCAACGTGATCCACATCAATGCTTTCTGCTGAAGGCACCCGGGGCAACCCCGGCATGGTCATTATTTCTCCGGTAAATGCTACGATGAATCCTGCTCCTGCAGAGATTTTAATGTTTTTTACATTAATTCTAAAATTTTTTGGTCTGCCAAGTTTTTCAGGATCGTCTGAGAGCGAATATTGAGTTTTAGCAATGCATAAGGGCAGTTTTCCAAAGCCCAGATCCTCCAGCTTTTTTATCTGTTTTAGGCTTTGATTTCCGTAGTCAACACCTTCTGCCCCATATATTTTTTTCGCCACGGCCTCTATTTTTTCTTTAACCGATAAAGACAGGTCATATGCAAACTTAAAGCTGTTTTCATTTTGTCCGATTATCTTCAAAACTTCCCCGGCCAATGCCATTCCCCCCTTACTGCCCTTTTCCCAGACTTCGGAGGACACCGCAATTATTCCGTAACTTTTACAAAAATCATATACATAAAGGTGCTCAGCCTCTGTATCACCTGGAAAACGGTTTAATGCCACAACAGCAGGAAGGCCAAATACTTCTTTGATATTTTCGACATGTTTTATTAAATTTTCCATACCTTTTTTAATGGCCGAAATGTTTTCATTCTCCAATTCGGATTTTGACATGCCGCCGTGTAATTTAAGAGCCCTGATCGTAGCTACAATGACAACAGCATCAGGTTTTAAGCCACTTTGCCGACATTTGATGTCTATAAACTTTTCGGCGCCGAGATCAGCCCCGAATCCAGCTTCCGTGACAACGTAATCACCCAGTTTAAGAGCGATTTTTGTTGCCATAAGACTGTTACAGCCATGAGCGATGTTTGCAAAGGGTCCCCCGTGTATAAAAGCAGGGGTATGTTCAAGTGTCTGCACTAAATTTGGTTTTAATGCGTCCTTAAGAAGCGCTGCGGCTGCCCCCTGACCTTTAAGATCAGAAACAGTTACCGGCTTCCCTTCAAAGGTATAGGCCACTACAATATCGGATATCCTCCGCCTAAGGTCCTCCAAGCTTTGCGATAAACAAAGAACTGCCATTATCTCTGATGCAACCGATATATCAAACCCGTCTTCCCTCGGCGTACCGTTGGGTTTTCCGCCGAGCCCGTTTACAATGAACCTTAGCTGTCTGTCATTCATATCAAGGCAGCGTTTCCAAACGATTTTATTAATATCAATACCCATTTTATTCCCATGCTGTATATAATTATCCAGCAGCGCTGCAATCAGATTGTTTGCAGAAGTAACCGCATGGATATCGCCCGTAAAGTGTAAATTAATATCCTCCATAGGGATAACCTGAGCATATCC
>CAYRNC010000139.1:0-2451 GCA_964425645.1 uncultured Oscillospiraceae bacterium
ACGCGATACTCCCGTAGAATTGGAATTTGGACAGGTCGATAAAATATAAGGAAAGGAGATAAAACTATGGCAAAAAAAGTTGATGGCCTGATAAAGCTGCAGATTCCTGCAGGCAACGCAACTCCCGCACCTCCTGTTGGACCTGCCCTGGGACAAAAGGGTGTGAACATAATGGAGTTTTGTAAACAGTTCAACGCTAAAACAGCCGATCAGCCGGGTATGATAATTCCGGTGGTAATTACTGTTTATGCCGACCGATCATTTACATTCATTACAAAGACGCCGCCGGCATCGGTGTTGCTTAAAAAGGCAGCGAACCTCGATGTGGCTTCAGGTGAACCCAACAACAAGAAAGTAGCGACTCTGTCAATAGAGCAGGTAAAAGAGATCGCAAAGATTAAGATGCCTGACTTAAATGCAGCAAACCTGGATTCCGCAGCAGAAGTGATTAAGGGTACGGCAAAGAGTATGGGTATTGTAGTAAAGGAATAAGTGGGAGGCATGTGCCGCTATTACCACAAGGAGGAAGGAAATGGCCAAAAGAGGTAAAGACTACAAAGAATCGGTAAAGCTGATTGATAGGGAAATGCTGTATGATTTGAACGACGGTATGGATCTCGTTTTGAAGACCGCTAAAGCAAAGTTTGACGAGACCCTGGAGGTGCACATCAGGCTCGGAGTGGACGGCAGACATGCCGACCAGCAGGTAAGGGGCGCGGTGGTGCTGCCTCACGGGACAGGTAAAACGAAAAAGGTACTGGCATTTGCAAAAGGCGATAAAGCTAAAGAGGCTGAAGAGGCCGGAGCTGAATTCGTAGGCGCTGAAGATATGGCAGAGCGTATCCAAAAAGAAAACTGGTCTGATTTTGACGTAGTTGTTGCATCACCCGATATGATGGGTGTAGTTGGAAGACTGGGTAAGATACTCGGTCCAAAAGGACTTATGCCAAACCCCAAATCGGGGACCGTAACTACGGAAGTAGGAAAAGCGATCGCGGAGATAAAGGCCGGTAAAGTGGAGTATCGTTTGGATAAAAGCAATATTGTGCATACATCGATAGGTAGAATCTCCTTCGGGTCTGAAAAACTTGTCGATAATTTCAATGTCTTACTGGAGGCCATTGTAAGAGCAAAACCTTCTGTGGCGAAAGGACAATATCTGAAAAGCATAACCATCGCCGCCACAATGGGGCCTGGGGTAAAATTAAACCCAGCGAAAATCAGCTTTAATAAGTAAAGAGCCCATTAAAACTGCATATAAACTGTAGACAGCAGGTGCTTAGCTTAATTTCCTGCCGAGGTAGAAGATATAACAAATCAGAGCCTTTTTTGTCTGCAGGATAAAAAAAGGCTCTTTCAACAATATGTCGGAAAGGAGAGGCATTATGGGATCACAGGAAAACCTTTTGGAAAAACAGGCTATTGTGAAGGAAATAAAAGGCAAGCTTGAAAAGGCGCAATCCGCCGTCATCATCGATTACATGGGTATAAACGTAGCCCAGGCTACGGTCATGCGAAAAAAGCTTAGGGATGCGGGTGTCGATTATACGGTATATAAAAACACGTTTATGAGCAGGGCCGTTAAAGGGACGGAGTTTGAAAAGTTGGATGAACTTTTCAAAGGACCCAGCGCACTGGCTGTCGGTTACGACGATGCGATTGCACCTGCAAAAATCCTCAATGACGTCATGAAAGAATTTAAAAAGATGGCTTTCAAGGGCGGAGTAATAGAGGGACATTTCTATGACAGCGAGGGTGTCAAAGAAATAGCGGGTCTGCCCGGGCGTGAAGAACTCATCGCCAAATTTATGGGAAGCGTTCAGTCGCCGTTGTCTAAGCTGGTTCGCACTTTTCAGGCCGTTGCTGATGCAAAGGAAGCATAGCGGGGTTCAAATCAGGAGCCGAACGGCTGCGTAATCCATCATGTTTTAAATAAGGAGAGAAAAAATGAACAAGGAGCAAATAATTGAGGCTATCAAAGGGATGACCGTAATGGAATTAAATGAGCTTGTGGCAGCCTGTGAAGAGGAATTCGGGGTGTCCGCGGCAGCACCCGTAGCGGTTGCAGGCGCAGGCCCCGCGGCTGAGGCCGTGGAAGAGCAAACTGAATTCACCGTGGTCTTGGCGGAAATCGGCGGCGAAAAAATAAAGGTCATCAAAGTTGTCAGGGAATTGACAGGTTTGGGACTTAAGGAAGCAAAGGATTTAGTGGACAGTGCTCCTTCTAATGTAAAGGAAGGCATTGAAAAAACAGAGGCAGAAGCAATCAAGAAATCTCTTGAGGATGTGGGAGCCACTGTTGAACTTAAATAAAGCCAATAGGACTAAGCCCGTTTCGACAGTGTAGGAAGCGGGCTTTCATTTTGTTGATACCGATTCGGGTAAAAGATAAAAGGCGGCAAGTTGTAAAATGAATTGCCCAAACAAATAAAAAAAAGACCCATTCCGGGT
>CAYRNC010000140.1:0-2443 GCA_964425645.1 uncultured Oscillospiraceae bacterium
TCGCAAATTGATCAATTTGAAGATTCACGGATTTAGCATATGTTTCGATAAAGGAGCCGCATCCCGAGGAGCATGCCTCATTAAGCATGATATCATAGATGGCATCATCCTTTATACTGATGCATTTCATATCCTGACCGCCGATATCGAGAATGAATTCTACTCCCGGAAGAAATTCTTTTGCCGCCTTATAATGTGAAATAGTTTCGATTTCACCCGCATCTGCCTTTAAGGCGGCCCGTATTAAGCCTTCCCCGTAGCCTGTTACCGTAGTTTTGGCAATATATGAATCAGAAGGCAGTTTAGGATAGAGCTGCTTAAGCATCTCTATGGCAGTTTCAACAGGTTTACCCTCATTGCTTTTATAAAAAGTGTAAAGCAGGTTCTTTTCTTCATCTACCAATGCGGCCTTGGTTGTTGTGGATCCTGCATCTATGCCAAGAAAAAGTTTGCCTTTAGCTTCGCCAATGGGTCTTCTGTTAACTTTAGTGCTGTCGTGGCGATGTTTAAACTGTTCATATTCCTTGCCGTTTAGAAACAACGGCGGAAGATGGTCAGTTAAAGAAAGCTGTTTCGGATCTGATGCTTTAATTCGCTCAAGAATTGATGATATGCTTCTGGCCGGATATTTTTTTGAGAGGACGGCTGCCCCGATAGCAACGAAATAATGTGAGTTTTCAGGAAAGATCACCTGTTCCTCGGTAAGATTCAGTGTTTCTGTAAAACGATTTCTCAATTCAGAAAGAAAGAATAAGGGTCCACCTAAAAAGGCTACGTTGCCCCTGATAGGTCTGCCGCAAGCAAGTCCGCTAATTGTCTGATTTACAACAGCCTGAAAAATAGATGCCGAAAGATCTTCTATCGCAGCCCCCTCATTGATGAGGGGTTGTATATCAGTTTTGGCAAATACACCGCATCGGGCGGCAATTGGATATATAATCTTATGGTTTTTCGCGCTTTCATTTAGTCCTTCGGCATCAGTCGACAAAAGTACCGCCATCTGATCAATAAATGCTCCGGTACCGCCTGCACAGGTTCCGTTCATCCTTTGTTCTATTGTGGATCCGTAAAACGTTATTTTTGCGTCTTCCCCGCCAAGTTCTACAGCTACATCGGTGTCCGGTATAATGTCCTCCACCGCGGTGCTGCAAGCTATAACCTCCTGTTCAAAAGGGATATCAAGCAATGACGAAAGGGCAAGGCCCCCCGAGCCTGTTATTACGGCACTGCAATGCTCATTAGGATACACGCGCTCTAAATCCTCGATCATCTGCTTTAATTTATCGAATATATTAGAAAGATGTCTCCCATATCTATGAAAAACAAGACGGCCCTCCCGGTCCAAAAGGACCAGTTTAACTGTCGTAGAACCGATATCAATACCAAGGTTCATATAATTTAACAGCCCCCTTTTTATAGGATTTATCAGACATTATATATGAAAGCACCCGAAGTGTAAATAAAATCAAATCCTCCCGGTTATTCTAAATATCTATTTCAATTACAACGGGGCAGTGATCGCTCCCGAAAATATCATTTCTTAGGACAACATCCAGAATCCTTTCTTTAATTCGATCGGAAACCAGAAAATAGTCTATTCGCCATCCGGCGTTATTTGCCCTTGCGTTAAACCTGTAAGACCACCAGGTATAGGCAGAGGCAACATTCGGATATAAATATCGGAATGTATCTGTAAATCCCGCCTCAAGCAGTTTATCGAACTTGCCGCGCTCTTCATCGGAAAACCCGGCATTTTTCCGATTTGTTTTAGGGTTTTTCAGGTCAATTTCATTATGGGCTACGTTCATATCTCCGCATATTATCACCGGTTTTTCTGCGTCCAGTTTTTTTACATAGGTACGAAAATCATCATCCCATCTCATGCGATAATCAATTCTCGCCAGTTTTTCCTGAGAATTCGGAACATAAACATTGACAAGATAGAATTCATCGTATTCAAGCGTAATCACCCTACCTTCCTTGCTGTGGCCCTCTGCGTCGATATCCATGTTAACGGATAAAGGTTCGTATTTTGCAAAAATGACCGTCCCTGAATACCCCTTTCTTAAAGCGCTGTTCCAAAATTGTATATAGCCCCTCATAAGTATGTCTGCCTGTCCTTCCTGCATTTTCGTTTCCTGAAGACAGACAAAATCAGGCTTTTCATCTTCGATGTAATCATAGTAAAGGCCCTTATTAACAATGGCGCGCAGACCGTTTACATTCCACGATATTAATTTCATTACCCTTCTCCTTGAGAAATTAAAAAGGGCTGTAACAGCCCGTAAAATTATGTACAAGTGAGCAAGCCTATAAGCCGGGTTCTGTGTTAGGCAATCATCTATCTGGGCCTGCTGTCACCAACAGGCTCAAGCGACCTACCTCTCGAGAAGCGACGGGCCGCCGCTTTTCAGGAACTGTGCCTTAGGCAATTTCCTCCCTT
>CAYRNC010000141.1:0-2228 GCA_964425645.1 uncultured Oscillospiraceae bacterium
ATCTGTATTTTCAGGATCTTTAAATACGTTGCATCGCGTTATACCCTGCTGAATGGCAAGAACCGGAGCAAAGGGTACTTCGGTTACAGGTACACCAATGCCGACAGGCGCATCGCTTCCGCAGGCCACAACGAGGCCCGCATCCATAAACGATTTCATCTTGTATTCGCCGTCCGCTCTTTCCTTACCGAGGTTGAAAAGTTCAACCTCATAGTATAATTCACCTTTTTCAAACCAGAAAGCGGTTGGAATAACAATGGTCCCCAGTTCCTTCATTCGAATTATGTCTTGATCATTGCAAAGCTGAAGATGTGCAATCAGGTGTCTGCTGTCCCTTTCCCCATTCGTTTTGGCTGCATAAGCGAGACCGTCAACAGTATAGCGGACAGCTCTGTCTCCGATTGCGTGTACATGTATCTGGTATCCGTTGCGATCGGCGGCGCTGCAGATTCGATTGAAATAATCGAGATCTTTCCACTGAGGCTCGCCTTTATTTCCCGGCTCATTCAAATAGTCCTCTTCTATAACAGCTGTGTTCGCTTCGGGTACACCATCCATAAACATTTTAATTGTGTTTGAGCTAAAGTGTTTGTTTTCCAATTCTTTATATAATTTTATTCCATTGACCACTTCCTCCGGGTCTCCCGTGGAATCAGATTTGACCGTATAATCACAAAATACGTCAATGCTGAACTCTTCTTCTTTTAGCGTTTTATAGCCTAAATGACCGTAGTCATCCAAAATACCGGCATCATGGACAGCGGTAATACCTGCTTTATTTGCTTGAGAGAAAAAGGCCAGCAGTCCCTTTTTATATTCATTTGGACTAAAACCCGATATTCTGGATTCAATTATTCTTACAGCCGGAAATTCATTGATATATCCGGTGGGCTCTCCCTGATCATCCTTTGCAAATTCGCCGCCAAAGGGATTTGGGGTATCCCTGTTAATATCGGCTGATTCCAGTGCTTTTGAATTTACCCATAACGAATGAAAGTCACCGGAATAAAGCATTACGGGTTTATCGGGGATAATTTGATCCAGATATTTTTTATGAGGGCTGCCATCGGCAAAATCAGAATAAAACCATCCTGCGCCTTTTATCACAGATAGTTCGGAATGGTCATTGCGGTAGGCACTTAATTCCCTTTGATAATCTTCTATGGTCGTACAGCTAAACAGATCAGCAGTATTTGCCTTATATGTATAGGCCGTCGGATGGCAGTGGCTGTCTATGAAGCCCGGCAGAATCAATCGTCCTTCGGCGTCGATGATGTCAGGATTGTTTAATGGGAATGCAAGGATTTCAGAATTGTTTCCAACGGCTGTGATCTTGCCGTCGCTTATGGCAACCGCCTCGGCCCATGGCTTTTCTTCGTCAACGGTATAAATTTTGGCGTTCAATATTATTTTATCCACTGATATTCACCTCCTTGTCTAAACAACAGTTCTATTTCGATATCAATTTTCCGAATACTTCATAAATAATTTTTAGCGCCGTCCACGATGTGATATTGTTTACTGAATCCAGGGGCGGGGATACTTCAACGAGATCCATCGCCTTGATCGGCAATTCTGCCATAAGGAATTTTATAGCTTCCAGCATAAACCTGCTCGACAAACCGCCGGCCTCCGGCGTTCCTGTGCCCGGGGCATACGAAGGATCAAGAACGTCGATATCTAACGTAAGATAGATCGCATCATATCCGGTGTATTTTTCCTTAAGCTTGCGGCATACATAATCGAATCCTTTTTTATGTACATCATAGGCCTTTATAACCAATACTTCAGGATTTGAATTCAGGTACTCAATTTCCTCCGCCTCCCAGGAGCGAATTCCTACTAAAGATAAATCTTCCGGTGAAATTACATCATCGACCGCTCGTTTTTCCGTACATGCATGGGACCACTTATGACCATCATATTCATCACATATATCCGAATGAGAATCGAAATGTATGATCCCTATTTTTTTACCTTTGTTGTAACGTCCGAATGCCCGATGAAGGGGAATGGTAATCGAATGGTCTCCTCCGATAAACAAACAGAATGCGCCGCTTTCCATTAATTTAAAAGCCTCTTCTTCTACCGATGCATAATAACGGGGCCAGTTTAGATCTATAGGCACATCGCCGTGATCGTAAACCTTCAGTGAATCGAGCATTTGCCCCTCTTCCGTTGTCGGGGGAAGATACCGCGACAGATTCCTTATAACCTCAGGTGCCAAG
>CAYRNC010000142.1:0-2145 GCA_964425645.1 uncultured Oscillospiraceae bacterium
CTACCTACCATAGTGATGCTGCCTCTCATGGCTTTTGCCGCTATGCTTGCGGGCGGTTTCTGGGCCTTTATACCTGCTTTTTTTAAGGCAAAGCTTGGGGTAAATGAGACGATATTTACCCTTATGCTAAATTATATCGCTATTAAATTTGTAACATATCTTCAATATGGCCCTTGGAAATCACCGGAATCCCAGGGCTTCCCTAAAGTGGCCACGTTTGGTCCAAATGCAATTCTTCCCAAGCTGTTTGGTATTCACATAGGCTGGCTCATCGCTTTAATATCGGTTGCCGTAATTTATGTGTTTATCAATCATACTAAAAAGGGATTTGAAGTAACGGTTGTAGGTGAAAGCAGAGAGACAGCTCGATATGCAGGCATGAACATCTCCGCAATCATTATTTTCGCAATGTTCCTTTCAGGGGGGTTATGCGGGCTTACCGGTATGATTCAGGCCTCGGCGGTAGAAAAAACGCTTTCCGCAAGTCTTTCAGGGGGATACGGTTTCACAGCTATCATAACAGCCTGGCTGGCAAGGCTTAACGCTGTTGCTGTCTTATTTGTATGCATAGCCTTTGCCGTTCTGCTTCAGGGAGGTGCATATATTCAGATTTCTATGCAAATACCTGCCGCTGTAGCGGATATGATGCAGGGTATAATACTTTTCTTTGTTTTGGGAAGTGAATTTTTCTTGCAGTACAAGGTTAATATAACCAAAAACCTTGCTCAAAAAGGGGAGGTGGCAATCTGATGGAGAGTTTTCTTATTGCAACTTTGATAGCCAGTACTCCCTTGCTGTTTGCAACTGTAGGGGAGATAATAACCGAGAAATCCGGCCATTTGAATTTGGGAGTGGAGGGTCTGATGTTGATGGGTGCGATCATGGGTTTTGTTGCCGGCTATGAAACCGGAAATCCGTTGATTGCGATTCTTGGTGCTTTAATTGCAGGCGGAACGGGTTCCTTAATCTATGCCTTTTTAACTGTATCGCTTAGGGCCAATCAGGTTGTTACGGGGCTAACCCTGACTATATTCGGGACAGGTTTTGCCAGCTTTATGGGTAAGACTTATGTGGGGCTGATTGTTCCAAAAGAAATTAAGACATTTTTTACACCGATTTCTATCCCTGTGCTCAAGGATATACCTTATCTGGGCCCTGTATTCTTTCAAAGAGATGCTTTTATTTATTTTGGGTATGTACTTGTAATCCTTGGTACCTTTTATCTGTTTAAAACAAGAATGGGATTGAATCTGAGAGCCGTAGGCGAAAGTGCGGCATCGGCAGATGCCTCCGGCATTAACGTCACTTTTTATAAGTATGTGCACATTTGTTTAGGTGGTGCTATTTGCGGACTGGGCGGAGCATATATGTCCTTGGTCATGATGACTGTGTGGCAGGAAAATGTTGTAGCCGGGCGGGGATGGATAGCCGTTGCTTTAGTCATCTTTGCATCATGGAATCCTGTAAAAGCATTTTTAGGAGCTTTTTTGTTCGGCGGCCTTTCGATAATGGGTTTTCGGCTACAAAGCATGGGTATACATATATCCCAATACTGGGTGGATATGTTGCCCTACGCAGCTACAATCGTAATTATCATATTAAGCACTAGGAAAAACAGGAAGGAAAGTCAGCCTCCGGCAGATCTGGGGAACCCCTATTTTCGTGAAGAAAGATAATTTGCGTCATTCCTTTCTTGATTAACAAGAAGGAACAGGCTATAATATGGCAGGAGCTTGTTTAAGGGGGTGATCCCGTTGAAGGTGTTGCTACGTATTTTGTCGGCATTCCTTCTTCTTACGATTCCTGCTATTCCTGTTCTGTCCGCATTAAATTTAACAAGCAGAGCACCTGATCTATATACATATGAATTTACAAAAGCCAAAGCAGCAAACGAACTGGAAATTACTATGGACGGCAAAATGCTGGGGGCTTTTTTTTCAGATTATTTTATGGGGAAGGAAGAAACGTTCGAATATTATTCCGACTTAGGTGAGGACGGCTACAACCTGTTTACCCAAAAGGAAGCAGGGTCGATGCAGCATTTTAAATCTCTGTTGGATGAATCTATAATTTTCCTTGCAGCAGTTTTTCGGCAAGTTGTAAAATGAATTGCCCAAACAAATAAAAAAAAGACCCATTCCGGGT
>CAYRNC010000143.1:0-2116 GCA_964425645.1 uncultured Oscillospiraceae bacterium
CTGGGCTTACGTTTGCCGAAAATGAGGTGTGTTTTGCAGTCGCCTGCGATATGCCGAATTTTTCTTTGCCTCTGGCTAAGAGGCTTTTTGAGTCTGCCGAAGGTTGTGACATTGTTCTCCCAAAAACCGGGGACTATATTCAGCCTTTATATGCTGTTTATAAAAAAAGTGTTTTGCCTGTGGCGGACAGACTGCTTTCCGGAAATGAAAAAGCAATCAGGAAGCTTTATGATATGGTTAAAGTTCATTATGTGGAGATTCCGCCTAATAAAGACAGACCCGAAAACAGCGTTTTTTTTAATATTAATTACAGGGAGGATTATGAATTGTATAAAAAGGCTATACCCCCGGTGCTTTCCGTTGTGGGGTTTTCAAATTCGGGAAAGACGACATACCTTGAAAAGCTGATTCCGGTCCTGAAAAAGCGAAATTTAAAAGTCGGCGTAATCAAGCATGATGCTCATTCCTTTGATATCGATGTGCCCGGTAAGGACAGTTGGAGATTGACGCAGGCCGGGGCGGACATTACGATAATTTCTTCTCCCGGGAAAGTAGCGGTTATGGAAAAAAAAGAACAGGAAGAGGATTTGTTTACTTTGTCACGCCGTTTAAAGGGTAAGGTCGATATTATACTGACTGAAGGGTATAAGCGTGACAGGGCCCTTAAAATAGAGATAAGAAGATCTGCAAAAAGTCTTGAGCCCTTTTGTGACGATGCGGAGATTTTCGCAATTGCAACCGATTTTGCGACGACGGAAAACGATTTGCCTCTCAATGATCCGGAACCTATGGCCGATTTGATCATCCGGTTTCTGGAGAGGGGAGGTGTGAAATGATTTTTCTTGAGCAGGCTGTAAAAATACTGAATGATGAGTTAAAAACCGTAGTGCGTACGCGCTTAGTTTCACTTGAACAGGCTGAAGGCCGAATTGCAGCCGCGGATGTTTATGCATCTGTAGACATTCCTCCTTTTGACCGTTCCCCTTTGGATGGTTATGCGCTGCAGTCAAAGGATGTTGCTGCCGCATCCCGAACACAGCCGGTAAAGCTAAAGGTGGCAGGCGAGATTCCGGCGGGTTCAGTCTGGGACAAACCGCTTAAACCCGGCTCTGCGGTGAGGATTATGACCGGAGGAATGCTTCCTTTGGGAGCGGATTGCGTCATAAGGCAGGAAAACACCGATGGCGGTGAAAAAGAAGTGTCCGTTTACACATCAGAAAAGCGTTTAGGCAATATATGCTTTAAGGGTGAGGATGTTAAAAAAGGGGCGCTGATCGTCCGGCGCGGTGAAGTGTTGAATTATGCCCATCTTGGAGTATTAGCGGGCGTAGGCAAAGACAGGGTGCTTGTAATGGATAGAATAAGATCCATGCTCCTTTCTACAGGCGACGAATTGACATTGCCCGGTGAACCTTTAGGTCGCGGAAAGATATACAATTCAAATCATTTTATGCTGGCGGCAAGGCTGAAACAATTCCGGACAGATGTTACCGCCCTTTATAAGGTGGGAGACAACGTGGAAGAAGTCTGCAAAATAATCGAGCGCGAAATAGACGGCGCTGATATCGTGTTTACCACTGGCGGAGTATCGGTCGGCCCTTTGGATATCATGCCGGAAGTTTTCAGGCGACTCGGTGCCAAAAAACTGTTTTGGAGGGTGGCTATAAAACCCGGAATGCCGGTATTTTCCGCCATTTATCGGAACAAGCCGGTGCTTTGTCTTTCAGGCAATCCCTTTGCTGCTATGACGAATTTTGAACTTCTCGGAAGACCTGCACTGTATAAGCTTTCAGATGACAAAAGGCTTATCAGCGACAGGACCGAGGGTGTTATGGAAGACGGATTTTATAAGGCAAGCCCACTCAGGCGATTTGTAAGGGCTGTTTATTCTGCCGGCAAAGTCAGGCTTTCAGGCACTAATCATTCTTCGGGGGCGCTTATGGCATTAATCGGATGTAACGCTTTGATTGATATTCCGAAGGGGAGTGCAGGGCTTAATCCGGGTGATCGTGTCAGGCTGGTACTGCTTTAGAATACAACAGTGAACATTCCTATTGCATCCCTTTGGGGAAATTGTTTTTGCCATTTAACTTCTATAGTGATATAATCTTAATGC
>CAYRNC010000144.1:0-2028 GCA_964425645.1 uncultured Oscillospiraceae bacterium
ATTAAATTTTCAAAGTTCATTTCCATTTTTGCCTTGACATTTCACCACTGGACTTTAAAAAACCTTTACTCATTTTCATTAACGCGACGCAATGCTTCACACATACATATTCCTATCAGGTCGAAAGGCGTCGCCTCCCTGTAGAACCAACGACATCCGCCACAATCTTCCGGTACAGGATCGCTGGGTGTTGCGGGCTCAGCATTTGAACATCTTTCTTGCTCCGCCGTCGCGAATGGTCTGCCTTCATCCGTGTATTCCGGGCTTTTTTCAAAATCAGGATATGCCGGATAACTTTCACCAAGCTGTTTGTCAAATTTCAAAAAAACAGAAAAAACGCGTCCTCCTACTTGATAAACCTTATAAGGCTCGCTTTGCTTGCCACGCATTTTCTCTCTCCCTTTCAAAGCAGAAATAAAAAATCCCCTAAGATTGTATTTCTAATCAAATCATAAGGGAAAACTTTGTAATTATGTAGTGACTTACGACTACAAAAAAGTCACTATTATTTTTAATAATATGCCCAATTTTTTCTTTATTGATGGCTCCTGCCTAAAAATTGCCTGCTTTTACAACCTGTCCATATAATTTTTTCATGTCGTTTAAACGACTATTTCTTTTTGC
This sequence comes from uncultured Oscillospiraceae bacterium, assembly GCA_964425645.1. GTDB lineage: Bacteria > Bacillota > Clostridia > Peptostreptococcales > Anaerovoracaceae > CAYRNC01. The sequence continues at coordinate 625 of CAYRNC010000144.1, forward strand.
TTTCATACAGAACATATTGTGCCAATTCATGTCTGCCGGAAACAAAAAGTTTTTCATATATTTCAAGCATTATATTTTTTAGCCTGCCCACTGAAATGTTAAACTCCTCCGCAACCTCGGCATATGGCACATGATGAGCCACAAGCTGGGCCAGCTGGATTTCTCTCAGAGAAAGAATCATAGTGATGTTGTCTTTGGCAAACTGGTTGTGAAAGTTTACCCAGTTTTTCACAGTCCTTTCCCATTGATCAATTATCGCACAGCTATATTCGGAGTATTTCTCATTTAAGCATTTTTCGACTATTCCGCCAAAATCAGATATGCTCTCTGCAAAGGGGGTTATAAATCCATAAGGAAGAGCCTTGTGCATGAGTGCAACAAGCTGCATTTTTGCCTCGTCATTGCGTCCCATACAATGCAGGGAAAGGGCATGGATTTTGCGCAAATAAATTTCAGCAAGGGTTATTTCTTCTTCATTTGTGCAGAAAGCCAAAGCAGTCTGGGCTACAGCCAGTGCAATTTCATATTTACCGGTATTCAAAAGGTATTTAGATCTCAGATAATTAAGGTAAACTCTGTCCGCCTGCGGCGTGCAGCCACTAAAATCACCGGCTTTAAGCCAGTCCGGCACCATATTTGGCGCCGCCACGTTGACAGCGACACTTGCCATTGCAAGTTCGGCGATAGAGGCACATTCCTTGTCACATTTGCCATGTTTAAAATTTTCTAAAAAAGCCTCAATCTCTAAATAGGCTGAATAATCTCCCAGGCTTATGGCTGCTGCAATGGCTGCCAAAGATGCCCGTAACCCCGCGGCATCATCGCCTTCAGTTAAATAATAGCATTGCAGGGTTTTTTCGAATTCCCCTCTTAAATAGGCTAATTCGGCCTCATATTGGCGGCATGCTTTTTCATCCCTGGCGATACCTTTGATCCCGTCTGGTTCGTAGGCAGGCATAGGTATCGTGGTGTCTTCAATGAATTTATATAGTTCAGACACAAGAGGCACAATTTCTTCTTGTCGCACATTGGATGGTTTCTCAGTATCTGCCGGTATCATCCATGGGCTTCCAAATTTTATGGCTCCGGGTATTCTTTTTGCGGCAGCCAAGCGCTGTACCTGTCTTAAAGATACTCCCCATTTTCCCGAGGCTTCTTTGACGGATATGTATTTCATTCCCCAAAATCCTTTCTGAACGTGTGTCAATGGGACAGGTCCTGATACATTTTATGAAAATTAATATACTACATCGTCAATGTTGTCTCAATCAAAATCATTTTCTTCTGAGGCATGATTGGATTTAATGATTATCGAAATACGACCTTACTGTTATCATTCCAACACATTTTATTTGCAATATGTCCTTCATCTACTAGGCAAACATCCAGCGGTCATGTCACCAC
>CAYRNC010000145.1:0-1975 GCA_964425645.1 uncultured Oscillospiraceae bacterium
CATGATATAATGTTTATATGAAATTATGGTATGATAAGAAATCAAAGGATCCTATGTACTTTGTACAACACGGTATCCGTAACGGCAAAAAAGTTACAAGTAAAAATATCGCAAGGATAGGTAAACATTCGGAACTGCTTAAAATTACTGATGATCCTCTCGCTTATGCAAAAGAACAAATTGCAAAGTACAACGAGGAGGCGGAAAAGAATGAAAAGGTCGACATGGAGGTACGCCTTAGTTTCGCTTCAAAAATCAAATCAACATCTGAGGCAGTTTCTAAAAGCACATTGAAAAATACAGGCTACCTGTATTTGCAAAGGCTTTACTACCAGCTTGAAATCGATAAATTTTTCAATGCCATCACAAAAGGCAGAAAAATTAATTTCAAGCCCGACCTTGTGAACAGATTTATGACCTATTCAAGGATTCTAGCCCCCGACTCAAAACTTGGAAGCTTTGAAGGGCTTAATACCTTCTACGAGGAGCCTGTTTTTGACTATCAGCATATAATGAGAACCATGGATCTTATGTATGAACACTACAATGAATATATAGAACACCTTTTTAATGCAAGCGGGAAGGTTCTTAAACGAAATACCGCCGTCTGCTACTATGATTGCACCAATTATTATTGTGAAGCGGAAAGCCAGGATCCAGATTACATAGACGAAGTTACAGGGGAAATTTTCACAGGGCTTCGCCAATATGGCTTTGCCAAAGATCATAAACCTAACCCCCTTGTTGAAATGGGGCTTTTTATGGACACCAACGGGATTCCCATTTCCATGTGCATAGCACCCGGAAATACGAGTGAGCAAACAACTGTTATTCCACTTGAAAAAGAACTTGTAAGGATGTTCGGAGAAAAGAAAAATAAATTTATCTATTGTGCTGATGCAGGTCTTGGTTCCTATCACATAAGAAATTTCAACTCCATGGGTGGCAGAGCCTTTGTTATCACACAGTCGGTTAAGAAACTATCCAATGTCCTAAAACAGGCCGTGTTCAATGATTGCGATTACAAGCTTCTTTCTGATGATTCACCTGTAAGCATTGAGATGCTGAAAACCTTTGATAGAAAAGATGATAAGAACACACTCCTTTATCAAGATAAGGCTTACAAGGTTGTTGAGGCGAACACCCTGCTTGATGTGGGGCTATACGAAGAGAAAGTTTTAGATAACGGAAAAAAGAAAATGACAAAATCAAAAGCCGTATTAAAACAGCATGTGATTATTACATTTTCAAGGAAAAGTATGGAATACCAACGTTTTGTCAGAAACCGCCAAATTGAAAGGGCGAAAAAAATCCTTGAAAACATGAAACCGGACGAATACAAAAAAGGACCGAATGATGTTACACGGTTTATTAAAAAGCAAGGTAATTCAAGTGATAAATATGAATTGGATATTGAGAAGATTAAAAGTGAAGAAAAATATGATGGCTTTTATGCCATAGCCACTAATCTTGATGATTGCGTAAAGGACATCCTCGCCATTAATGAGCAGCGTTACAAGATTGAAGATTGCTTCAGGATACTAAAAACGGATTTTGCATCAAGGCCATATTTTCATCGCACAAGGGGAAGGATTATAGCCCACTTCATGATTTGTTACACGGCTCTTTTGATTTACAGGTTGCTTGAGGTCAAATTGAACAGATTTGATAAAAGTGCACATTTGACCACTAGGAATATTATTGAAACCCTGCAGAACATGCAGGTGGCCAACATATCGGATTTCTGCTACTCAGCCCAATATACAGGTTCGAAAACATTAGACGTATTGGAGGGTGTTTTTGCCCTTGGATTAGACAATCAAAACTATCTTCCAAAAAAACTCAACAAAAAGTGTAGAAAAAGTTTTTAGAACATGATTCCATGCAACATTTTTGCAAAGTAGAAAGAGTGAATAGACTTTGAAATCCCAATGTTTATCCACTCTTTTTTATTCTCCAACTGTCAAACTTGAGA
>CAYRNC010000146.1:0-1932 GCA_964425645.1 uncultured Oscillospiraceae bacterium
GAAGAAATTCTTTACGCAGTGGAAGCCATTGACAGCATACTGTCATTTCTTTAAACCGTATTCCTGAATTTTATTATACAGCTGCCTTTGACTCATTTGAAGTAATTTAGCGGCCTCGGTCACATTGCCGTTTGTTTGCTGCAGCACCCATTGAAGATAAGATGCTTCCGTCTGTTTTTTGTAATCTCTGTAAGGCAGTATCCTGTTAAAATTCGGAGTAGGGGGCTCACTGATTACGGGGTTTTCACAAGGCAGGGTTATCTGCATGTCTTTTGCCTTGCCCATAGAATACAAAATGGGCAGACAATCTGCGGCAACTACCCCGTTTTCAGACAGTATGACCATGCGATCGATCATGTTTTTGAGTTCTCTTACGTTGCCCGGATAGTCATATTCGTAAAGAAATTTTCGAACTTCCGGTATCATATGCGTGATTGTTTTCCTGTTTTCCGCTTGAGCCTTTTCCATGAAAAATGAAATAAGGCTGCTGAGATCTTCGAGTCGCTCTCTTAAAGGCGGAATTCGTATGACGATTGTACTGATTCTGTAAAAGAAATCCTCACGAAATTCCCCGGATCTTATGGCGCTGTTTAAGTCGGCATTTGTTGCGGAAAGCAGTCTGAAATCTATATAGCGGGATACGTTGCTTCCTATGCGTTCAACCTGTTTGGATTCTATTACTCTGAGCAGTTTTATCTGTGTCGTCGGAATCGTTTCGCCGATTTCATCAAGAAACAGCGTTCCGCCGCTTGCACTTTCCAGCTTGCCTTCCCTGGATTTGGTTGCACCTGTGAAGGAACCTTGCTCGTGGCCAAAAAGTTCGGATTCCAGTAAAGTCTGGCTGAAAGCGCTGCAATTGACTGCAACGAAATTGTTATTTCGGCGCTTGCTCATCTTGTGTATATATCTGGCGGCCACTTCTTTTCCTGTACCGGATTCGCCGATTAAAAGAATATTGGCATCGCTGTCGGCCACCTTATCGCAAAAATCCAAAGCTTTTCGGAACGTAGGGCTGTTTGTTTTGAGACAAAATTCATTCATTCAATCACCTGCTGAATCCATACAAAAGAAAAGTCTTACCGCCATATTCTAACCGGGGATGCGCCTAAATGTCAATAAGGGGAGGTTGTTTGACAGGAAATAAATTTCATAATCGTGAAATAACTTGCCTGAATCGGAAGCACTTCCTTTGCTATTTTTGACGCGAAACAGTCAAAACCCGGTAAAACATGCGGTTTGTTTTGTCTTGATTTTCATGGTACGGATGTTGCATAATAATATGCAGGAGGGAAGCATATGGCACACTGTCTTATAATTACAAATAACCGCTGCGTTTATGAAAGATACAAGGAGGATATTAAGGTACTGTATTTGGAGGGCGAAACTTCCTATGGGGTGTTTGAAAAAGCAAGGGATATGATCCATATGGGTTCGAAGCTTCTGTCTCATCCTATGGCCGGTAGCATTATGCTAAACCAGATGCCGTACCGCTCTTTGCTGTTGCAGGAAACCGATTTGGAAACTAGGCCGGTAGATGTAAACAGCCTGAATTATATCGAAAAAAGCCTGGATGCTGCAGCAAGGCCAAGTGCAAACAGCATAAAACAATGGCCCTGTCAGCCAAACAAGGATTACGGGATCATTGACATGTCGATTATACGTGATGCCATCACAAAATCAGGAGTTTGCTATCATAGCTGATACTTAAAATGAAGTATAGATTATTCTAAAGAGAGGAGGGGAGAAATGGCGATTTTAAAAGATAAGAAGGTCGTCATAATCGGTGACCGGGACGGCATTCCCGGTCCTGCAATTACAGAATGCGTAAACAGCGCGGGAGGGCAGGCAGTGTTTTCATCAACCGAATGCTTTGTCTGAACAGCCGCAGGAGCCATGGATCTGGAAAATCAAAAAAGAGTCAAGGAATATGCT
>CAYRNC010000147.1:0-893 GCA_964425645.1 uncultured Oscillospiraceae bacterium
AGATGGTGATGATACCCCATGGTCAAAAGCTTTTCTTGCAGCTGCATATACTTCAAGGGGAATAAAGGTACGTTTTTCATCTGGAACGGGTGCGGAAGTTTTGATGGGTGACACAGAAGGCCATTCTATGCTGTATTTGGAAGCTAGATGTATTTGTCTTATCAAGGCATCTGGTGTTCAAGGCGTTCAAAATGGATCCCTTGATGGAATTGGGTTAGTTGCTTCATTGCCGGGCGGTTTGAAAACAGTGACTTCGGAAAATCTTATCGTTTCATTATTGGGAATGGAAGTTGCGTCAGGAAACGATACCTGGTTTACTTCATCAGATATGAGAAAAACATCAAAAGTACTTGTTACGTTGCTTGCAGGAACAGATTTCATTGCTTCGGGATATGCGGCAACACCAAATTACGATAATGTTTTTGCAGGATCTCTTGAAGATATAGATGATTATAATGATCACTACATGTTTCAGCGAGATTATGTTGTAGATGGCGGGATAATACCGGCCAAAGAAGAAGACATCATCCGTGTCAGAAGAAGAGCAGGTAAAGCTATGCAAGCTGTTTTCGACGAGTTTGGCTTTGCTCCAATTACAGATGAAGAAATCGAAGCTGTTGTTTATGCATATGGTAGCGAAGATGTAATAGAGCGTAACGCACAAAATGACATGAAATGTGCTGAGATGGTAATGACTAACAAGATTACTGGGCTAGATATTGCATTAGCTTTAAAGAAAAGAGGGTTTGAGTCGGAGGCAAATTCAATTCTTCAAATGATGAAACAAAGAGTTGCAGGTGATTACCTGCATACATCTGCAATTCTTGAACAATGATCCCCTTCTCTTTCTCCACTTTCTCAATAAGTGTATTCATCACCGTCCTGGCACCGGC
>CAYRNC010000147.1:903-1911 GCA_964425645.1 uncultured Oscillospiraceae bacterium
CTTGATGAGAATTTTAGTGTATTAAGCGCTATCAATAATACAAATGATTACAAGGGGCCAGGGACAGGATACAAAATTAATGACAGCCGTATGAAAAAAATTAATGCATGTGGCACTCTTACAAAGCTTGACGAAATAATTGGTGAGACCGCTAAGTGTGAAATAAACAATATTGTAATTAAAGAAACCGGAACAGCAGAAAAGGGAAAATTCAAAGATGAAGTGGTTGTCATTGTATCCCCAAGCTTTGGTATGAGCCAGAAAAAAACTTTAGGAAATATCCCTCACTTTGATGTGCTTAATGAAATATCAGCAGGCCTGGAAGAGGAAGGCCTCAGGGCACGTTTTATTAAATGTTATGAATCCGCAGATTTAGGTGTTGTAGGTAGTATTGGTTCACAGCTAAGTGGCTCAGGAATTAGCATCGGTGTTCAATCGAAAGGGACAACAGTAATTCATCAAAAAGACATGTCACCATTGATGAATTTTGAATTGTTTTCACAAGGACCGCAGTTAGATAAAGAAATGTTTAGAAAGATCGGAAAAAATGCAGGAAAATATGCCAAAGGAGAAGTTCCTGTACCACTTCCAACAAAAATGGAACCGGAAGTAAGACGATTTATGGCCAAATCGGCGGTATTGCATAGCTGCGATATGGATTGCGTAGTACCTCAAAAAGCACCGATTGAATTTAAATACGATTTACTGAAAGGAGAAAAATAATGGATAAAATAACGCTAAAAGACTATCCCTTAATGGAGAATAGGAAAGATATTATATTTACTCCAAACGGGAAAAATATTGACGAAATTACATTTGAGAATCTAGAAAATGGTAGCTTTGAAGCAGCTGATTGCAGAATAAGTAAAGAGTGTTTATTAGCACAGGCCGAAATTGCGAAACAGGTTGGTAATAATCATATGGCAATAAATTTTTTAAGAGCGGCGGAATTAATTGATGTAAGTAGTGAAAGAATTTTTGAGATATATGATGTATTAAGACCATATC
>CAYRNC010000148.1:0-1902 GCA_964425645.1 uncultured Oscillospiraceae bacterium
CCCGTCTTTAGGAGTTAGCACCACAAATCTTTAGTAGTACTTTGAATAAAGAAGCTTGCAAAAGGTCTAAAAATAGATCTTTTTTTGTTATAAAAACACTTGACAAAATAATTTTAAGGGTATATAATTAATGGTGTTAGTGGTGCACGTAAATTACGCCTAATGAAGGGAGCGGCTATGGCATATTTTTTAAAACAAACGCCTTCCAAAGGCAGGACATACCTGGCTATATACGAGAGCTTTTATAGTTATGAGAAAAAAGGAACTGTCCATAAATGCTATAAATCCTTGCAATCGGTTGAAACTCATTTGAAAAACGGCATTAAAGACCCAGTTGCACATTTTCAAAAGGAAGTTGATGAATTAAACAGAAAAAGAAAGGAAGTTGGCATTAGAAAAATTTCTGATAAAGTGCCTATACTTTATTTAGGTCACTTCCCATTGAAAAGCATTATGAACAAACTCAAAATTAAAAAATATGTTGACTACTTCAAATTGACCAACAACTTCAAATTCGATCTTTATGAATTGCTGTCATCTCTTATCTATGCCAGGGCAGTTAACCCCTGCAGCAAGAACAGGACATTCCATGATGTACTTCCCTATCTTTATGATTCTTATGATTATTCATATGATCAGCTTCTTGATGGCCTGGCCTTTATAGGTAATGATTATGAAAAATTCATAGAGATATTTACCACACAAGTTAAAAATACATACAAATACGATACTTCAAAAACATATTTTGATTTAACAAATTTCTATTTTGAAATTGATAAAGAAGATGATTTAAGAAAAAAAGGACCCAGCAAGGAAAATAGAAAGGATCCGATTACAGGACTGGGGCTATTGCTGGACAGCAATCAGATACCTATAGGGATGAGGATATATCCCGGCAACGAATCTGAAAAACCCATTCTTAGAGATGTGATTGATAATCTAAAAAGACAAAATAACATTACCGGAAAAACTGTGCATGTTGCAGATAAGGGAATTAATTGTGCGGAAAATATATTCTTTTCCAAAAAGAATGGCGATGGTTATCTGTTTTCAAAGAGTGTTAAAGGTCTCTCTCAGAAAGAAAAAGCATGGGTCCTGCTTAATGAGGATTTTATTAAGGTCAAGGATAACAAAGGAAAGGAACTTTACCGTTATAAATCATGTATTGATAAATTCCCATATAAAATAGAACATGAAGGAAAGAAGGTCATAGTAAATCTCACTGAAAAAAGGCTTTTAACCTACAACCCCACCCTTGCCACCAAGAAAAGGTACGAAATAAATAGAATGATCGAAAAGGCAAAATCATTGACTTTGTCACGAGCAAAGAAAGATGATTATGGGGAATCCGGAAAATATGTAAAATTTACTGGCAAGAACGGCGAAAAAGCAACCGTTTCCATTAACCAGGATGCCATTGATAAAGATCTTGCTTTGGCCGGTTATAACCTTCTTGTGACCTCAGAAATTAGAATGAAAGACCAAAGTATTTATGATACCTACCATAACCTGTGGAGAATAGAAGAATCATTCAAAATAATGAAATCAGACCTTGATGCGCGTCCGGTATTTCATCAAACGGAAGAAACCATTAAGGGTCATTTCCTCATTTGCTATCTTACTGTGCTATTAGAACGAATTTTTCAATTTAAAATCCTAGGTGATAAATATTCTTCTTCAGATATTTTTACCTTCTTTAAGGATTTCAAGCTTACTAAAGGAGAACGAAAATATATTAACACTTCTAAATGCTCGGATTTAATCAAGGATCTGTCAAATACATTCGACCTTCCACTAACAAATTATTTCTTAACAGAAACGCAAATTAAATCTATATTGAAGTTTAAACTATAATCTAATATTTGATATTTAAAAAGGCTGTTAGTTATATTAACAGCCTTG
>CAYRNC010000149.1:0-765 GCA_964425645.1 uncultured Oscillospiraceae bacterium
TTTAGTGTGGTAGAAATTAATGCATTCACCCTGATTTAAAATGCGAATTTACAATAAATTCGGCTGCACTGCGGTGCGAATATGCCAGCTTCAAGTATTTTGCGTACTCTTTGATCTTTGTAAGATTCTTCTCATAATCGGTCATATTGTTGTCACCTCCTCTATCCCTGCTGTTCCTATAATTGAGTCATAGAGGGAAAGATGCTTACGTGCTGCATCTTCAATTTGAAGTTGCATCGAAGTTGAACACCCAGGTTGGTTGTTTAGTGCGTCTTCATTTCTTGTAAGTATGAGCTTGATATTATCAAGTGAAACAAATATTTTTCTGGATTCCAACATTCGGATCGTTTCGCTAATGCGGCCAATACCGTAATCATTTACTAACCCAAGAAGTTCGATAAATGATTTGCTGTCCGACTTGAAATGCTTATCAAAGATCACTTTCAAAGCATCCTGCATCTGATCAAATGCGACGCTTCCCGCCAATGCACCCGGTTTGCGGGAAAAAGTGTTCCTGAAATGCATAATATCTATACTCCAGCAATGATTGCCATGAAGCCTCCTGTGTTCGGCCACACTTGACCCATTACGAAATATTTCCACTTTATCCGCATATATTCTTACATCTACCGTTTTCCTAACAAGATAATCAGGGACTGAGTATCTGTTTTGTTGATAGGAAATCGTAGAAAGCTTATCCACGATTGCTGTTGACATAACAAAATTCGTATAGGTTGGCATGAGTGGCAACAAACATTTTCTCTC
>CAYRNC010000149.1:775-1851 GCA_964425645.1 uncultured Oscillospiraceae bacterium
CAGGGGACATATCTCCGGCCGGCCTGGTTTTTATTCCATTATGCTTTTTGACCCGCTCAAACAGGCGACTTTGGGCATCTTCAATATTACTAAAGGTATTTGTTGCCGAGAATGCCTTTCTTCGTATGAAGTCTACGCTGTTTTCAACATGACCCTTTTCATTGCCTTTGCGGATATTACAGAACCGGAACCCAAAACCGTAGTAGACAGAAACTTTCTTCAGCGAATCACTGGCTTCACGTTCAGTCCTGCCGACAAACCTTGCTACAGCGACTTTCATGTTATCATAAACCATGATTTCAGGAGTACCCCCTAGATGTTCAAAGAAGCGGATATGGGCATCTATGAAACATTGCGTGTTCTCATGACGATAAAGATAAGCGAAACGATAGTTGGATTTCGCCAGTGTAAATACCGCCATTTTTAATTTGGTCTCAATGCCATCCAGAACCAGTTTGACATCCCCCCAATCAAATTCGCAAACATTTCCAAACTGATAAATCTGCTTGATAAATGACTCATATGTCGTTTCGTTCTCCCGATATTTTTGAAGGTATTGTGTTACCGTTGGATAGCTGATTTTGTAACCTTTTTCTATTAGTTCCTCATACATGTCTTGTGCTGTCATCATCATCTTTCTATTGCCATTTTTCTTCTTAAATTCATTTTCCTTTATGTAATTGATCAGAATTACTTTGATTTCATCAGTTAGAACCGTTGGGCGCCTACTTGACGAATCATACTTTGGTGCTTCCACCATGTTTTCAATCAATTCAAATTTCGAAACACCGTTTTCAATTAATTCCTTTTTACTATCCATAAACTCACGAATGTATTTCCTGACAGTATTTCGCGACATATGCAGCTCAGAGGTAATCTGATGCATTGACTTACCCTCTACAAAAAACATCCGTAAAACTTCTAACTTTTGACCCATTTTGAGCATCCTTTCCAACCTCCTTGCATCTCTACAAGTAGGTTATTCCTTATTGTGAGGTGGGTCAATTTTCAATTATTACTCTGGGGGTGCGGACAAAAACCTGGACCTAAAAAGTTAACAGGAGGTGCCGCATGTA
>CAYRNC010000150.1:0-1848 GCA_964425645.1 uncultured Oscillospiraceae bacterium
TGGTCAGACTGTCCGAAAAGTATTTGCTAAATCCTCTTGTTTTTCGAGTGACTTAAGCCGTCAGAACGTTGAAGTTCTAAGGATTATATGGTATACTAAAAGAAAACGGGAGGGATGGAAATGGCCTATCTGAAAGGCATGGACCGCAGCCAGATGTGTCTGCCACAGTTCATTGAGGATATGGTTTCTCAGGATAACCCTGTTCGTGTCATCGACAGCTTTGTGGATTCTCTTGATTTAGAGGATCTTGGATTTACAAAAGCACAGCCTGCGCAAACTGGGCGTCCCGCCTATGATCCAAAAGATATGCTTAAGCTTTACCTTTATGGATATTTCAATAAAATCCGTTCCAGTAGAAAACTTATGCTGGAATGTAGCAGAAATATTGAACTCTTTTTTCTTCTGAATCGCCTAATTCCGGACTTTCGTACCATATCTGATTTTCGAAAAGATAATGCCGACGCCATCCGAAATGTGTTTTTGGAATTTGCAAAGCTCTGTATAAAGCTCGGTCTTTACCAGAGTGAGCTGTTTGCAGTGGATGGCTCCAAGTTCCGTGCAGTCAACGGAAACAAAAGAATGTATAATAAAGAAATCCTTACTAAAAAGTTGGATAGGATAGCAAGTAATCTCAAGAAATATATGAATATGCTAGATCAAGAAGATAAAGATGCTAATGCCAATAGCGATAGCGAAGACGAGCCTGAAAATCACACCGATATGCAAAACCCATCGTATCTTATGGAAAAGATAAAAGAACTGGAAGCAAGGAAAGAATTGTATGAAAGCTACCTTTCCGAGCTTTCTGAAACGGGACAGACCCAGAAACTGACCACCGATCCGGAAGCTCGTATGATGCACTCCCACAAAGATGGATTTCACTGTTGCTACAATGTCCAGACTGCTGTAGATAATGCTACCCATTTAATCGCAGACTACATGGTGACCAACCATATAAATGATCAGGGGATTCTTCACAGCTTCTCGGAGCAGCTCAAAAAAACCATAGGCCTTTCCATCGTAAGTGTTGTAGCGGATAAAGGCTATGATTGCAAAGAAGAAATCGAAACCTGCATCAAAAGCGGAACGATTCCCTATATAGGATTTAAGGATGATAAAGAAGAACGTATCCTCACCCTTGCTTATGAAAAGAAAGATATTACGGAAGCAATGAAAAATTCTAAAGAGCCGGAGGACATCAACGCTTGCCTTCACGCCGGAGTACTTCCTTCCTGTTATGAAAACACTAACCTTTCTGTGGAAGTCCACCCAGAAGGGCAAGTGGGTTGTTTTCAAAGATCGGAAGATCAAAGGACTGTAACTTGTCCAATGGGATTCACGCTGCGAAGAGTTCGGATCAAAGGCGAAGGCATGGTTTATGCTTGCAAACCGGCTTGCAGACAATGCAAAAGTCGGTGTACCCCATCTAAGTCTCACAGAACAGTTTATTTTGGCCCTAAAGCGGAATACGTTGCAGTGAGAATGTACGGGGCAGAGCCTCCTGTTAATATTCCACCGCCTGATTTTCTTCCACACAATTCGTTTTTCGTAAAAAACAGGCCGGAGAAGACGGTTCTCATCCGAATCAAGGATGATATCCCAAAACAGAAAGAAAGGCTTTGTATATCAGAGCACCCTTTCGGAACCGTTAAATGGCACCATGGTGCACATTATGTACTTTGTAAGGGGATAAAAAAGACCACAGCGGAGCTAGGGCTTAGTTTCCTTGCCTATAATTTGAGAAGAGCGATCAATATGATCGGTACCAAGGCAATCTTAGAGGGAATTCAGGCCTAAAAGGCCTTCTTTTTTTGTTTTAAGCTCGCTTAAAAAAATAAAAACGCTGAA
>CAYRNC010000151.1:0-1832 GCA_964425645.1 uncultured Oscillospiraceae bacterium
CATTTTCTTTCCTGTGGAGGTTATTCCCATTTACACGGATGAATATTCAGACTCAGATGCTTGGGCAATAAGTTCTTCCGCGTTTTTTATAGTTGCCTCTGTAATTCTTTTCCCGCCCAGCAAACGCGCTACTTCATCAATTTTTTGTTCTTTGTTGAGGGGAAATACTTCTGTAACAGTGCGGGTTTTATCGCTTTTCTTTTTAATTAGGTAGTGGTGATCTGAATTAGCCGCTATTTGAGGCAAATGTGTAACACATATAACCTGGTGGTTTCTAGATATCTCTTTCAGCTTTTGACCGACAATGCTGGCTGTAATACCGCTGATTCCGTTGTCTATCTCATCAAAGACCATAGTAGGTATGTTATCGTAGGCTCCCGTTATCTGTTTGAATGCCAGCATAATTCTTGATATTTCACCCCCGGAGGCAATTTTGGCCATTGGCTTAGCCGGTTCCCCTTTGTTTGTGATCATAAGAAATTCGATTCGATCCGTTCCAAATTCACCGAAGCAGGGATGTTCATTTTTTAAAAGGGTTGAAAAATCTATGAATAATGCGGCATTTTGAAAATTAAGATCCCGTAATTGATTATTGATAGATTCCTTCATTCTTTTTGCTGTATTTTTGCGAATGTCCGAAAGCCGTGAAGAGGCTTCAGTAAGCCGGTTATTTAGAGACAGCAGCCGGTTGGATAGATCATTTTTAATCTGATCAACATTTTCTGCTTCGTCTAAGCGTTTAGCCAGCTCATCTCTATATTCCAAAACCTTTTCGATGGTCCCGCCATATTTTCTTTTTATGCGTTCTAAAATGTCTATCCGCTCTCCGATTTCATCTAAAAGATTCGGGGAAAAAGAAATAGCATCGGTTTCCTTTCTGATTCTGTGTTTTAGGTCATCCAACAAATAGTAGCAATCAGTTAATTCATCGAACATACTTTTTATTTCGTCGGAAAAAGATTGTATGTCTTTCATGGCCTGTAAGGCCTTTCCAAGAGTATCTTCACAACAGAGATTTTGTTCATATAAGCAGGAATATGCGCCGGCAAGCTTCTCAAGAATTGACTCACTGTTTTGAAGTAGGTGAAACTGTTCGTATATTTCCTGATCCTCGCCCGGCAGGGGGTTAACCTTTTCTATTTCTTCCAGCTCATAACGCATGAAATCCATCTTGCGCGCCCTGTCTTTTTGTTCTTTAAGCAGTCCGTTCAGTTTTTTTTCAGTTTCGGTGTAGGCATCAAAAAGTTCCTTAACCTCCTTTCGTACCGGATCAATTGTCAATTTATCGTAATCATCAAGAAGGTGTAAATGGCTATCGGAATTTAACAGTGACTGATGGTCATATTGACCGTGGATGTCTGCAATTCTTTTGCACAGTTTATTTAAAAATGATACAGTTACCGGTACCCCGTTTATGCGGCATATGCTGCGGCCTTCAGAATGAATCTCTCTGTTAATCAGTATTGTGGAATCGCTTTCCAGGCTGTTATTTTCCAGCATTTCAAAGATCTTTAAATCATTTGTTTTAACTGTAAGTTCGATTTGGGCTTTATCCTTGCCGCTTTGTACATAGCTGCTATCTGCCCTGCTGCCTAAAGCAAGGCTTATTGCCTCAATGATAATAGATTTACCGGCGCCGGTTTCTCCGGTAAAAACATGGAGCCCTTCGTTAAAATCCAGATCGATTCTATCTATAATCGCAAAATTTCGGATGGAAAGATGGCTTATCATTTTTTACCTCAAATTTTTTTATCGGACCATTTCATTGAACTGATTAAGAAGTGCCGGCACATTTGCAGGGTCGTTGATTACCAGCATTATGGTGTTATCTC
>CAYRNC010000152.1:0-1738 GCA_964425645.1 uncultured Oscillospiraceae bacterium
TGTATCAGAACTACACAGCCGCATTATAAGCCGTGATCTTTTTAACGGGTTTTATCGGGTGAACCCTGATAAATTTACCAACGTTACAAACGGCATTGCCTATAGAAGATGGTTGTGTCAGGCAAACCCGGACCTGTCAGATTTCATCGAAGAGCTTTGCGGCAGCGGTTTTCGCAAGGACGCATCTAAACTGGAAAGACTGTCGGAATACCAAAATGATATCGGTGTATTGGAGGAGCTTGAACGTATAAAACATAAAAACAAAGTAAGGCTGAAGGATCATATCTATAGACAGAACAATATTATCGTAAACCCCGAAGCTATCTTCGATGTTCAGGTTAAACGCTTTCATGAATATAAAAGGCAACTTTTGAACCTTTTTCACATAATGTATCTTTATAACTGTATTAAACAGAATCCTGAGTTGGAGGTGCAGGATCGGATATTCATTTTTGCAGGAAAGGCTGCAGCAGGCTATTTTATGGCCAAGCAAATTATTCGTCTTGCTTATCATCTTTCTGCCCACATCAATGCCGATCCTGATGTAAAGGGAAGAATAAAAATTGTATTTTTAGAAAACTATTCGGTGTCGTTATCAGAGCTGATAATGCCGGCGGCCGAGGTTTCGGAACAGATTTCTTTGGCCGGCAAAGAGGCTTCAGGGACGGGCAATATGAAATTGATGATCAACGGTGCCCTTACCTTGGGGACGCTTGACGGTGCAAATATCGAAATCCGAAATGCGGTAGGGACAGATAATATTTTCATATTCGGAATGAAAGCAGAGGAAGTGGAACGGCTTCGAATGTCAGGCACCTACAGCCCCTGGTCGCTGATTCAGGCCAATACCTGTATGAGAAAGGTCATAAGCCTTATGTCCGAAAAAATCAACAATGAGAATTTTGTTGAAATAATGAATTATCTTACAACCGGCTATAATGGCAGCGCCGACCCCTATTTTATACTGGCCGATTTTGAATCCTATAGGCATGCTCAGCAAAATATCGCAGACACCTATCGAAACAAAGGCAGATGGAATCGCATGGCCCTTATAAATATTTCAAAAGCAGGGGCTTTCGCGGCCGACAGAAGTGTAAAAGAATACGCTGAGCGAATTTGGGGCATTGCATCAACATGATACAGTCTATTGCTTAGGTTAACTTTATGAAAAAAAAATCTTTCAAATGTCCCGACTGGTTGAAAACGGGGTTAATGTACCAGATCTTCCCTGACCGCTTTGCTAAAAGTCAGGATTATATTGCGCCGCTGCAAAACAAGACATATATCATGAGGGATACCTGGGGCGGGGATCCGTTTAATTTACCCGATGAAAAGGGGCAGGTGCTGAACAACGATTTTTTCGGAGGAAACCTGGCGGGCATTATTGAGGAGCTTCCGTATCTGTCAGAGCTCGGGGTCACGGTAATTTATCTTAATCCGATTTTCGAAGCCTATTCCAATCACCGTTATGATACTGCAGATTTCTATAGCATCGATCCTATGCTTGGAACTGACGAAGACTTTATTAGGCTGTGTCGTGAATCAAAAAAACGGGGTATCAGGATACTGCTTGACGGAGTATTCAATCATACAGGAAGTGACAGTATTTATTTTAATAAATATAGCAGATACCCCGGCATAGGTGCTTATCAAAGCAAGGAATCCCCCTATTATCCATGGTATCAATTTATTGAATACCCGAACAAATACCTGTCCTGGTGGGGTATTGACACGCTTC
>CAYRNC010000153.1:0-1529 GCA_964425645.1 uncultured Oscillospiraceae bacterium
TTATTCAGCTATCAAGGTTCTTGCTATGTTTTTTCATAGCCTAGTAGACACTACCGCATAACATCCAAAATGCACAAGGCGAGGCATGATTCCACCACGGGAACCGCCCTTAGAACAATGCAAGGATCATGTCTGCCTTTAATTTCAATTGTCGCCTCGGCCATCTTTTCTATATCCACCGTATTTTGAGGCATACCGATAGAAGGTGTGGGGCGTATTGCTACGCGAAAAATTACAGGCATCCCATTTGTTATGCCGCCGCTGATCCCGCCGTTGTGATTGGCTTCGGTTACAATTTTTCCTCCTATAAGGCGGATAGGATCATTGGCATCGCTGCCGCGCATAGAGGAAAAACCGAACCCTTTACCAAATTCTATCCCTTTTACACCGGGTACGGAGAACATCATCGACGATACCACACTTTCCACAGAGTAGAAGAAAGGGGAGCCAAGGCCCGCCGGCAAGCCGCAGGCGGCACATTCTACAGCCCCTCCGACAGAATCGTTATGATCTTTTGCCAGAAGAACGGCACTTTTCATTCTTTCTTCAAGATTTCTTTCAACGAGCGGAAAGAAAGAGGCACGAAATTCGTCAAGTATCTCCTTATTAATCTTTGATAGTTTTCTATCTTTAATCTCCCCTATCTGACTGATATGGGCACCGATAGTTATCCCCCGCTTTGCCAGAACCTGTCTTGCAATGCTCCCTGCAAAAGTCAGCGGAGCTGTAAGCCTTCCGGAAAAATGACCACCTCCCCGATGATCATGAAACCCCTTATATTTTACAAAAGCCGTATAATCCGCATGCCCGGGCCGAAGAAGATTTCTTTGATAATCGGCAGAACGTCTGTCGTTGTTCATTATGATGCCGCAAAGGGGTGCGCCCGTTGTTCTATTTTTCCGCAAACCTGAAAGTATCTTGACCTGATCCATCTCTGTTCTGGAGGTGGTAAAGATATTTGCTCCGGGCGCCCGTCTTGACATATCGTATTGTATTTCATTCTCATCTATCTTTTCCCCCGGGGGCAGACCTCCTATCACGATGCCTATACCTTCCCCGTGGGATTCTCCGAATATGGATAAGGTTATATTTTGCCCCCACACATTACCCAATTTTCTCCCTCCTTCCTGTCTTTGAAAAAATCACTGAAGAACCTGGGATACGATTTCCCCACGCAATCCGCATCTTTGATAATAACGGGATTTATGCTTCTTAAAGAGGCTAAAGCGAGTGCCATTGCTATCCGATGATCGTTATGGGAATCCGCCTCGCCTCCGACTAGCGTCTCCACCCCTTTTATTCGAAGCTCATCTTCTCTTTCTTCTATATTCGCACCTATTCGGTTCAATTCCAAAGCCAGAGCATGAAGCCGATCGCTTTCCTTTATGCGCAGCCGCTTTGCATTTACTATCCTGCTTTCCCCTTTACAAAAACAGAATAATGCAGTAAGCGGGGGCACCAGGTCCGGAATATCCCCGGCATTTACAGTAACGCCATGAAGCAAACCGGGGAACACCTTAATCCCCCCG